>NZ_JBLYED010000054.1:0-5156 GCF_048515765.1 Pseudomonas sp. H11T01
TAGAGATAGACTTTTTCGACTTTGGCGTCGGGACGCATCATGAGGTGCGGGCTCCGGAAAAGAATCGGGAGCACAGCATCGGGGATCAGGTGGCGGCTTTGAATGTGGGGTTCATGGAGCGCTTACGTAACGTCGCCACCCTAGTGCTAGAGGGTCGACTGGTAATGCTTGGCTTACTCGGTAGCGACCTCGCCAAAGACATCGACCTGATGGCGATCAAGGGCAAACGCGCCTCGGTCACCGGCTCACTGTTGCGCGATCACGGGTGTCCGGTGCTCGATGCCGGGCGCTGCCTGCCGATGATCGACAAGGTCTATCCGTACACCGAAGCGGCGCAGGCCCACGCACGGATCGAAGGTGGGGATCACATCAGCAAGATTGTGTTGCGTGTGGATTGATGCGAAATCCGCACCCTGAGGCGCTATTTGTAACTTATTGCGCCTCTACGATGGTTGGAATAAATCCCTCTCGCCCGGACACTTCTGTTAAAACCCGCTCTTCATGTCTGCGCCGGTGGATCACCCAATGCCCTCTTCCCTTCTCACTCGTCTCGGACGCCGCTGGCTGCCACTGCTGTGCATGGCCGCGCTGATCGTCGGCCTGCCCGTGGGTTGCGGGGTCCTTGAGTATACAGAGCGGGAATTGGTGTTTCGCATTGAGCCAGGCAACGCCAGTTGGTACAGCGGCTTGCCCAGTAGCGTCCAGGAATTCGAGCTGCAGCCCAAGGCTTTCAAGGCCGGGCAAAGCATTCATGGCTGGTGGTGGCCGGCGGAACGAGCGAATGCGCCCGCGATTCTTTATCTGCACGGCGTGCGTTGGAACCTCACTGGACAGCTGTTTCGCATCGAACAATTGCGAGCACTCGGCTATTCGGTGCTGGCCATCGACTACCGCGGCTTCGGTCAGAGCCAGGGCGATCTGCCGTCAGAAACCAGTGTGTACGAAGATGCTCGAATTGCCTGGGAGCGTCTGAAAGTCCTGCAACCGGATGCGAGCAAACGGCTGATCTACGGTCACTCACTCGGTGGCGCGGTGGCGATCGATCTGGCGGCCGAACTGGGCCAGACCGCTGCAAAAGACCATACTCCGGTGCCCGCCCGAGGGTTGATCATCGAGTCCACCTTCACTTCCCTGGCCGATGTTGCCACAGCAGTGGCCAACACCTCTCTGCCGGTACGTTGGCTGCTGTCGCAGAAATTCGATTCCATCGACAAAATCGCCGAGATTCACATGCCGTTGCTGGTGGTCCATGGGCTGGATGACCGCTATGTGCCGCCCCGTTTCAGCGAGCAATTGTTTAACGCCGCCCTTGAACCCAAGCATCTGTTGTTGGTGCCCGGTGCGACGCACAACAACAGCATGAGCCTGGGCGGGCAGACCTATCGCAAGGCGCTGGATGCCTTGATGCAATCAAAGCCGCCAGCACAGGTCGCCGGGCCGACTGTTTCGCGTAGCTCTCGGGACTCATAAGGTTCCTGGCCTATCGGTAACCCCGGGCCTGCAAGCTGAACAGCTGCGCATAACGCCCGCTCTCGGCTACCAGACTGTCGTGATCGCCTCGCTCAAGGATTGCCCCCTGATCCAGCACGATGATGTGGTCCGCATTGCGCACGCTGGAGAAACGGTGAGAAATCAGCAACGTCATACGACCTTCAGTGTGCTGACTGAAATGCTCGAACACCGCTGCTTCTGCTGCAGGGTCCAGTGCCGAGGTCGGCTCATCCAGAATCAGGATATCGGCGTTGCGACGCATGTAAGCGCGGGACAAGGCGATCTTCTGCCATTGCCCGCCGGACAACTCCTGCCCACCGGCAAACCATCGCCCCAATTGCGTGGCATAACCTCGATCCAGACGCTCGATGAAAGGCGCGGCCATGCCTTCAGCCGCAGCTTCCTGCCAACGCTCTTCGTCGTTGAAAGCCAGGGTATCGCCGACGCCGATGTTCTCGCCCACGGAGAATTGATAGCGAATGTAGTCCTGAAAAATCACGCCGATACGCCGGCGTAATGCATCTTCCTCCCACGCCTGCAAATCGCTGCCATCCAGCAGAATACGACCCTGATCGGGACGGTACAGCCGAGTCAGCAACTTGATCAGCGTGGTCTTGCCTGAACCATTTTCCCCCACCAGCGCTACGCTGCGACCCGGCACAAGGTGCAGGTCGATACCCTCCAGAGCGGCTCGACTGGCACCCGGATAGCGGAAACCAACGTTCTCGAAGCGCAGACCATCGCCGGGCACCGCGCCCACAGTAAGATTTCCGGTATCCGCCGCAACGGGTTCGGCCAGGTACTCATAGAGACTCGACAGGTAAAGACCATCCTCATAGAGACCGCTGATGGCGCTCAAGCTGCTGCTCACCGCAGTCTGCCCCTGTTTGAACAACACCAGATACATGGTCATCTGCCCGAGGCTGATGCTGCCGTGAACGGTATCGACCACGACCCAGGCATAGGCCAGATAAAACGCCCCGGTGCCCAGCAAACCGAGGACAAAGCCCCAGCCATCGCGGCGCAGTGTCAGCCGGCGATCTTCAGCGTAGAGACGGGCGAACGTCTCTCGATAACGCCTCAATAGCAGCGGCGCAAAACCGAACAGTTTGACCTCTTTGATGTAGCCCTCATGGGAGAGCAGCGTCTCGATGTAATTCTGCTGCCGACTCTCCGGCGCGCGGCGGGTAAAGAGTCGGAAAGCATCCCCGGAGAAATGCGCTTCGGCAAAAAACACCGGCAGCGCGCCGACCACCAGCAACACCAGCGCCCAAGGCGAAAAATGCACCAGCAATACGCCGAAGCTGATCAACACAATCAGATTCTGGATCAGCCCCAACGACTTCATCACCAGCGCCAACGGCCGGGTCGAAGCTTCGCGCCGCACCCGGACCAACTTGTCGTAGAACTCGGAATTCTCGAACTGCACCAGCGATAACGTCTGGGCCTTCTCCAGAATCATCGTGTTGACCTTCTGCCCCAACTGCACCCGCAACAGCGACTGCTGGACCGTCAGTGCGCGCTGTGTCCCGGACAGCAAGGCAAGCACACCCGCTTCAAACAGCACATACCGCACAACCGGCCACAACGGCGCACTGCCCTGCTGCGCATGCAACTGCATGGCGCTGACGACCGCATCGACAATACGCTGCCCCAACCACGCCGCCAACGCTGGCAGCACCCCGGCAATCAGCGTCGCCAGCACCAGCCCTAGAAACAGCCCGCGAGACGTTCCCCATACCAGCAGCAAGGCACGTCGCGCCTGGTCGAGCAACGAGGCGAAACGGGAAAGGACAGGCATAGGACGATTGACTCGGCAGGCGATGAGCTCAGTGGGTTTTGCGATCTCAACAATGCGTCATGGTACTTCAGCTCAACGAGCGCAGGAGGCAATAAGCCTCGCCGCCCCCATAAAAAAAACATCTAAAAAAACACAACCACCGGTGGCGATTTAGCGCTTTGCTACTTGGGGTCAACGCCCATCGGGATTCGCAGACGAGCTTAACCTGGAGCCGATGTGCCCTCTTCATTACCTGGAGCTGAACATGAAAATCAATCCCTACCTGATCTTCAACGGCGACTGCCAAGATGCCTTCACCTTCTACGCCCAATGCCTGCAAGGCAGGATCGAAGTCATGATGACCTTCGGCGAAAGCCCGGCTCGCGAACACTTTCCAGCGGATGTTCATAACCTGATCATTCATACCCGCCTGCTGATCGGCGATCAGGCCATCATGGGCTCCGACACCACACCCGACCGCCCCACCAGCGGCATGAGCGGTTGTTCGGTTTCATTGAATGTCGACAACGTGGCCGAAGCCGAGCGGGTCTTTGCTGCACTGGCGGACGGTGGCAATATTCAAATGCCCCTGGAAACCACGTTCTGGGCGGCGCGCTTTGGCATGCTGGTTGATCGTTTTGGCGTGTCGTGGATGGTTAATTGTGAAAAGGATCAGTGAGCCTGACCTCGGTAGATAGGCGTAGAGAGGATCGAAGTTTTTTCAAGATATCGGCATAGGGGGCGGCCTTCATAGGCCGTTCCCCTGCCACACCACCCGGCATGCGGGTCCGCACCGGGCGGTTCGAGAGATTGAGGTCAGGAGAAACGCGGCAACCCACGACTGTCGAACCACGCAATATTAAGTACCCGGTTGAGCGCAAAACGGCTGTTGCGCCACCAGCGGCCCGAGTTTCCAGCCACCTTCTTCGCAACCTCCTCATGTGCACCCAACCGGCGTAACTCTCGATAAATCGTCGGGGCTCGTCGCCACTGCTTGAGTTGGATTGCCCGCAGTCGGTGTCGTATCCATTCGTCCAGCTCTCGCCAGATCCCTGGGGCTTGTGACAAGCCAAAGTAGGTTTTCCAGCCCATGATGTAGGGGCGAACCCTCTCGATAATTTGCTGCAAACTACGGCCGCATGAACGCTTGGTAAACCACCAGACCGTCGACCCCCGCTGCACCTTTGTTGGCTTTGACCCGTTTCCACGCCCGTTTCAGGTTTTCTCTCGCAAAGGCTCGTTCCAGCAGCCCTTGCCCTGCGCTATCGGATTCATCTCGCGGGCAATTGACCTCGTCGCTGACGGGACTTCTCACGGCTTCACCGCTCGCAATCTCCATCCGCCCCGCGTTTGGCAGGCATCTAACTTCCAGCATTTCGCATCAACATGGCCTATAACGCTTTCTCTCGTTCAGCCCTTCGTCAAAAAAAAGACTACTACGGCCTCTGCTGACTTCTCGCTCCGGCTGGCGCCGTCGCCCTTTCAGGCACAAGGCGAGATCTCCCCAGGTAAGAACGCAATCCTTCGCCGCACAACCGCCGGATTTACGCTGCCTGACCCTTGACCACAAGAGCTTCGCGATTTGTGGCCCGCTCGCCCTGGTCGGCTTCGCCTTCTATCCGGTTCTTGTCCATCGGCTCACGGCTTCGATTCACGCTTCCTCCCCACACTCGGTCACCCTCATGCAGTTGCGCTTCACTTCGTTTGCTGTGGTCAGCTTACGGCGGGACTCTCACCCACAAGATTGCGCCCATGCTGGGCGCAATCGAGTAGGAGGCGGTCTCACAACCGCCGTCCTCTCACACCACCGTACGTACGGTTCCGTATACGGCGGTTCAGGTTATGCGATTAAGCCGGTTTATCGTATCCAGTATTGAGACCAACC
>NZ_JBLYED010000055.1:0-3316 GCF_048515765.1 Pseudomonas sp. H11T01
TCGTTCTTTAAAAATTTGGGTATGTGATAGAAAGATAGACTGGACCACACTTTCACTGGTGTGGGCTCAGGCTAAGGTAAAATTTGTGAGTTACATTGCGAATTTTCGGCGAATGTCGTCTTCACAGTATAACCAGATTGCTTGGGGTTATATGGTCAAGTGAAGAAGCGCATACGGTGGATGCCTTGGCAGTCAGAGGCGATGAAAGACGTGGTAGCCTGCGAAAAGCTTCGGGGAGTCGGCAAACAGACTGTGATCCGGAGATGTCTGAATGGGGGAACCCACCTAACATAAGTTAGGTATCTTACGCTGAATACATAGGCGTAAGAAGCGAACCAGGGGAACTGAAACATCTAAGTACCCTGAGGAAAAGAAATCAACCGAGATTCCCTTAGTAGTGGCGAGCGAACGGGGACTAGCCCTTAAGTGGCTTTGAGATTAGCGGAACGCTCTGGAAAGTGCGGCCATAGTGGGTGATAGCCCTGTACGCGAAAATCTCTTGGTCATGAAATCGAGTAGGACGGGGCACGAGAAACCTTGTCTGAATATGGGGGGACCATCCTCCAAGGCTAAATACTACTGACTGACCGATAGTGAACTAGTACCGTGAGGGAAAGGCGAAAAGAACCCCGGAGAGGGGAGTGAAATAGATCCTGAAACCGTATGCGTACAAGCAGTGGGAGCCCACTTTGTTGGGTGACTGCGTACCTTTTGTATAATGGGTCAGCGACTTATTTTCAGTGGCGAGCTTAACCGAATAGGGGAGGCGTAGCGAAAGCGAGTCTTAATAGGGCGTCTAGTCGCTGGGAATAGACCCGAAACCGGGCGATCTATCCATGGGCAGGTTGAAGGTTGGGTAACACTAACTGGAGGACCGAACCGACTACCGTTGAAAAGTTAGCGGATGACCTGTGGATCGGAGTGAAAGGCTAATCAAGCTCGGAGATAGCTGGTTCTCCTCGAAAGCTATTTAGGTAGCGCCTCATGTATCACTGTAGGGGGTAGAGCACTGTTTCGGCTAGGGGGTCATCCCGACTTACCAAACCGATGCAAACTCCGAATACCTACAAGTGCCGAGCATGGGAGACACACGGCGGGTGCTAACGTCCGTCGTGAAAAGGGAAACAACCCAGACCGTCAGCTAAGGTCCCAAAGTTATGGTTAAGTGGGAAACGATGTGGGAAGGCTTAGACAGCTAGGAGGTTGGCTTAGAAGCAGCCACCCTTTAAAGAAAGCGTAATAGCTCACTAGTCGAGTCGGCCTGCGCGGAAGATGTAACGGGGCTCAAACCATACACCGAAGCTACGGGTATCACTTAGGTGATGCGGTAGAGGAGCGTTCTGTAAGCCTGTGAAGGTGAGTTGAGAAGCTTGCTGGAGGTATCAGAAGTGCGAATGCTGACATGAGTAACGATAATGGGTGTGAAAAACACCCACGCCGAAAGACCAAGGTTTCCTGCGCAACGTTAATCGACGCAGGGTTAGTCGGTCCCTAAGGCGAGGCTGAAAAGCGTAGTCGATGGAAAACAGGTTAATATTCCTGTACTTCTGGTTATTGCGATGGAGGGACGGAGAAGGCTAGGCCAGCTTGGCGTTGGTTGTCCAAGTTTAAGGTGGTAGGCTGAGATCTTAGGTAAATCCGGGATCTTAAGGCCGAGAGCTGATGACGAGTGTGCTTTGGCACACGAAGTGGTTGATGCCATGCTTCCAAGAAAAGCTTCTAAGCTTCAGGTAACCAGGAACCGTACCCCAAACCGACACAGGTGGTTGGGTAGAGAATACCAAGGCGCTTGAGAGAACTCGGGTGAAGGAACTAGGCAAAATGGCACCGTAACTTCGGGAGAAGGTGCGCCGGTGAGGGTGAAGCATTTACTGCGTAAGCCCATGCCGGTCGAAGATACCAGGCCGCTGCGACTGTTTATTAAAAACACAGCACTCTGCAAACACGAAAGTGGACGTATAGGGTGTGACGCCTGCCCGGTGCCGGAAGGTTAATTGATGGGGTTAGCTAACGCGAAGCTCTTGATCGAAGCCCCGGTAAACGGCGGCCGTAACTATAACGGTCCTAAGGTAGCGAAATTCCTTGTCGGGTAAGTTCCGACCTGCACGAATGGCGTAACGATGGCGGCGCTGTCTCCACCCGAGACTCAGTGAAATTGAAATCGCTGTGAAGATGCAGTGTATCCGCGGCTAGACGGAAAGACCCCGTGAACCTTTACTATAGCTTTGCACTGGACTTTGAATTTGCTTGTGTAGGATAGGTGGGAGGCTTTGAAGCGTGGACGCCAGTTCGCGTGGAGCCAACCTTGAAATACCACCCTGGCAACTTTGAGGTTCTAACTCAGGTCCGTTATCCGGATCGAGGACAGTGTATGGTGGGTAGTTTGACTGGGGCGGTCTCCTCCTAAAGAGTAACGGAGGAGTACGAAGGTGCGCTCAGACCGGTCGGAAATCGGTCGTAGAGTATAAAGGCAAAAGCGCGCTTGACTGCGAGACAGACACGTCGAGCAGGTACGAAAGTAGGTCTTAGTGATCCGGTGGTTCTGTATGGAAGGGCCATCGCTCAACGGATAAAAGGTACTCCGGGGATAACAGGCTGATACCGCCCAAGAGTTCATATCGACGGCGGTGTTTGGCACCTCGATGTCGGCTCATCACATCCTGGGGCTGAAGCCGGTCCCAAGGGTATGGCTGTTCGCCATTTAAAGTGGTACGCGAGCTGGGTTTAGAACGTCGTGAGACAGTTCGGTCCCTATCTGCCGTGGACGTTTGAGATTTGAGAGGGGCTGCTCCTAGTACGAGAGGACCGGAGTGGACGAACCTCTGGTGTTCCGGTTGTCACGCCAGTGGCATTGCCGGGTAGCTATGTTCGGAATAGATAACCGCTGAAAGCATCTAAGCGGGAAACTAGCCTCAAGATGAGATCTCACTGGGACCTTGAGTCCCCTGAAGGGCCGTCGAAGACTACGACGTTGATAGGTTGGGTGTGTAAGCGCTGTGAGGCGTTGAGCTAACCAATACTAATTGCCCGTGAGGCTTGACCATATAACACCCAAGCAATTTGCTGACCCGAAAGGGCGCCAGATTGCGGTGTGTGAAGACGCAACAGTCGAAAATTCAAAAAACACACAAATCTATCACATCCCCATTCGCTGGAGCGTGAACCCGTAAGGGCCAACGAGCCGGCTACCGAATTTCTTGACGACCATAGAGCATTGGAACCACCTGATCCCATCCCGAACTCAGCAGTGAAACGATGCATCGCCGATGGTAGTGTGGGGTTTCCCCATGTGAGAGTAGGTCATCGTCAAGATTAA
>NZ_JBLYED010000056.1:0-2041 GCF_048515765.1 Pseudomonas sp. H11T01
GTAAGCGCTCCATGAACCCCACATTCAAAGCCGCCACCTGATCCCCGATGCTGTGCTCCCGATTCTTTTCCGGAGCCCGCACCTCATGATGCGTCCCGACGCCAAAGTCGAAAAAGTCTATCTCTACCCCAAGCCCGTCGACTTCCGAAAATCCATCGACGGCCTCGCCGCTCTGGTCGAACTGGACATCAAGGTCGCGGTGTTCGACCCCGTGCTTTTCGTCTTCCTCAACAAGCCTCGAAACCGCGTGAAGATTTTGTATTGGGAGCGCAACGGCTTTTGCCTTTGGCTAAAGCGCCTGGAGTCTGAGCGCTTTAAAACATCGCCGGATTGTTCGGATGAAGCCATCGTGCTGACGGTTCAAGAACTCAACTGGTTATTGGACGGCTTTGATTTGTGGCGTAACCGACCACATCAAGTTTTGACGCCTCGATTCGTCGCCTGATTCGGTATAATCCGGGGCATGATTGCCATGCCCAAAGACCTTCCTGACGACCCTGTTTTGCTCAAGCAACTGCTTGCGCAGATGCTGAGTGAGCGCGAGTCGGATAAGGGCAAAATCGTTCATCTCGAAGAAGAAAACGCGCTGTTGCGACAGCGCCTTTTCGGGCGCAAGTCAGAGCAAACAACCGATCCCGCGACCCCGCAAATGGCCTTGTTCAACGAAGCTGAAAGCGTGGTCGAGTCTGTCGACGAAACGGTGGAAGAAGAGGTCGTAGCGCCGACCAAACAGCGCGGTAAACGCAAGCCTCTGCCCGGCGATCTTCCGCGCATCGAAGTCATCCACGAACTGCCCGAGCACGAACTGACCTGTGCCTGCGGTTGCCGTAAACACAGCATTGGCGAGGAAATCAGCGAGCAGCTTGAGATCGTGCCGATGCAAATCCGCGTGATCAAACATGTGCGAAAGATCTACGGTTGCCGCGAGTGCGAAACAGCACCGGTTACAGCGGACAAGCCCGCTCAATTGATTGAAAAAAGCATGGCCAGCCCCAGTGTCCTGGCGATGCTGCTGACGACCAAATACGTCGACGGCCTGCCGCTGCATCGCTTCGAAAAAGTGCTGGGCCGCCACGGCATCGATATCCCACGCCAGACCTTGGCGCGCTGGGTTATCCAGTGCGGTGAGCACTTGCAGCCGTTGCTGAATTTGATGCGCGACCGACTGCTGGAAAGCCGCGTCATCCACTGCGACGAAACGCGCGTGCAGGTGCTGAAAGAGCCTGATCGAGAGCCAACCAGCCAATCCTGGATGTGGGTGCAAACCGGTGGGCCGCCGAATCAGCCGGTGATCCTTTTTGACTACTCGACCAGCCGGGCGCAGGAGGTTCCGTCGCGCCTGCTCGAAGGTTATCGCGGCTACCTGATGACGGATGATTACGCTGGTTATAACGCCTTGGGCGCGCAATCCGGTGTCGAACGTTTAGGCTGTTGGGCACATGCGCGACGCAAGTTTGTCGAGGCGCAAAAGGTGCAGCCTAAAGGCAAAGCCGGGCGCGCCGATATCGCCCTGAATCTGATCAACAAGCTGTACGGGATCGAGCGAGATTTAAAAGAAGTCGGCGATGAACATCGCCACGAAAGCCGACAGCAAAACAGCCTGCCGGTGTTGGCGCAGTTGCAAGCATGGCTGGAGAAAACCCAGCCACAAGTGACGGCGCAAAATGCACTGGGCAAAGCCATCAGCTACCTGGCCAGCAACTGGATCAAGTTGGTGCGCTACACCGAAGCCGGTTACTTGCCGATCGACAACAATGCGGCAGAGCGTGCGATCAGGCCCTTCGTTATCGGGCGCAAGAACTGGCTGTTCAGCGACACGCCCAAAGGCGCGAGGGCCAGCGCTCAACTTTACAGCCTGGTCGAGACGGCTAAAGCCAACGGCCAAGAGCCCTATGCGTGGCTGCGCCACGCACTTGAACGCCTGCCACAGGCAACCTCGGTTGAAGATTACGAAGCCTTGCTGCCTTGGAACTGCTCGCTCGCCTCGCCTCGCTAAGCGCGCCGCCTATTTTTGAATAGGTGGGGTTCATGGAGCGCTTAC
>NZ_JBLYED010000057.1:0-1882 GCF_048515765.1 Pseudomonas sp. H11T01
ATCGAGTAGGAGGCGGATTTACATCCGCCGTCCTCTCACACCACCGTACATACGGTTCCGTATACGGCGGTTCAGGTTAAGCGGCTAAGCCGGGTTATCGTGTCCAGTATTGAGACCAGCCCGAGTCGATCCCAGAGTTTCTTCGGCAGCGCCTGATTCATATGAGGTGCTCCCGAGTTCCACCAAGGGCCTCGACCATTGAATGCTGAGTGACAAGCACGAGCTTCGTTGAGCCCTAGACGCATCAAGTTGCGTGCCCTCGTCGAGGGCTGCTTCCATTGGCGCCAGATGATACAGCGAAGTTTGTGACGCACCCAGCCGTCAAGATCCTCAAGTGGCCGCTTGCTCTGACTCAGCTTGAAGTAGCCAGCCCAGCCGCGCAGCACGGGGTTTATCCGCTCGATGACGCTCGCCATCTTGTGGCTTCGCGTTGTGCGCAGCAGGCTTCGAAGTCGGTCGCGTAAGCGATTCAGACTCATCGTTGCCACTCTTAGTCTCGGCTGTTGATGCCAGCTCATCCCGTAGCCCAAGTAATCACACATCCAAGAACCGACGACTCGGCTCTTTTCCCGATTCAGCACCAGTTTCAGTCGCTGATTCAGGAAGCCCTCGACGCCGGCCATCACTCGCTCGCCGGCACGGCGACTGCGCACATAAATGTTCGCGTCATCGGCATAACGCACGAAGCGATGGCCCCGCCGTTCCAATTCGCGGTCGAGTTCGTTGAGCAGGATGTTCGACAGCAACGGCGAGAGTGGGCCGCCTTGCGGCGTCCCTTCCTGCCGTCGGCTGACGAGTCCGCCTGACATCGTTCCCGCTTCGAGATAGCGACGGATCAGCGTAAGCACACGTTTATCTTCGATTTGACGCTCGATGTAGGCCATCAACACATCGTGGTTGACCCGATCAAAGAACTTCTCCAGATCAAGTTCCACGCACCAGCGGTGACCCGCTGCCACATGGCCGCGAGCGGTTTCGATGGCTTGGTGAGCGCTTCTGCCCGGACGAAAGCCGTAGCTGTAATCCGAGAACAGAGGGTCGAAGATCGGCGTGAGCTGTTGCAGCAACGCCTGCTGGATCAGGCGATCCACGACGCAGGGGATACCCAGCTGTCTTGTCCCGCCTTTGGGTTTCGGAATGTCAACGGCGCGTACACCTTGTGGGTGATATTCGCCGGCCAGCAATCGGTTCTTGAGGATCGGCCAATACTGTTTCACGTAGTCTGCCAATTGGTCGACCGTCATGCCATCGGCACCCGGTGCGCCCTTGTTGCTGACTACGCGTTGATACGCACGCTTGAGGTTGGCGGGTGCAAGCACCCGCTCCATCAGCGCGTCCGGCTCCGCTTTCGTCCACGTCACAGACGCCGTCGATGCTTGCGCCCTGTCAGCCGTCATCCTCGGATACCGTCCGGGACTTGGAGTAACAGTTTTCTCTTGGAGAATATTCTGCGTTTCAACATTCGATGAGACTCTGACGCCTACCGGCGACATAACCTGTTCGGCCCTTGGTGACGGGGTTAGTCGCCACTTACTACGGCTTCGGCTGACTTCTGCACGCTCATCCCGTCGCCTCTCAACGCCCGGTAGCACAATGGCAAACGTGCAGATCTCCCAGGGTAATTCGCGCGACCTTCCTGCTTATGCCTGTCGGATCTACGTCACAGCGTTCCGTGCAAGTATCGGGCTTTGAAGATGCTTGCCTTCTTACCCCGCTGCGCCGCCTCTATCCGCTTCCTGTTCGTCAGGCCAGCAGTTTGCCTCGGGCTTCCTTCAGATTCGCAGTCACCCGCGACACCCTTGCCTCTGGCTAACACTTCCCCTTGCCGGGTGTGTAGAGGACTTTCACCTCCAAGTCACCAGCGTGGCCACCACAGCCAAAC
>NZ_JBLYED010000058.1:0-1876 GCF_048515765.1 Pseudomonas sp. H11T01
AATCGAGTAGGAGGCGGTCTCACAACCGCCGTCCTCTCACACCACCGTACGTACGGTTCCGTATACGGCGGTTCAGGTTATGCGATTAAGCCGGTTTATCGTATCCAGTATTGAGACCAACCCGAGTCGATCCCATAGCTTCTTCGGTAGCGCCTGATTCATATGTGACGCTCCCGAGTTCCACCATGGGCCTCGGCCATTGACCGCCGATTTCCACGCCCGAGCCTCGTCGATTCCCAAACGTATCAGGTTGCGCGCCCTCGTAGAGGGCCGCTTCCATTGACGCCATATGACGCAACGAAGTTTGTGACGCACCCAGCCATCAAGCTCCTCAAGTGGCCGCTTGCTCTGACTCAGCTTGAAGTAGCCAGCCCAACCACGCAGCACGGGAGTCATTTGCTCAACGATATATCTCATTGAGCGGGCCCGTATCCGACGCAAGAGTTCCCTGAGTCGGTCGCGCAGGCGGTGCAGGCTTATGCTCGCTACCCTCAGCTTCGGCTGTTTATGCCAGCTCATCCCATAACCCAAGTAATCACAGGCCCAAGGCCGTGCCACACGGCTCTTTTCCCGATTCAGTGTCAGTTTCAGACGCTGAGTCAGGAAGCGCTCAACACTGGCCATGACCCGTTCGCCTGCACGATGACTGCGCACATAAATGTTCGCATCGTCGGCATAACGCACGAAGCGATGGCCGCGCCGTTCTAGCTCACGGTCGAGTTCGTTGAGCAGGATATTCGACAGCAATGGCGAGAGCGGGCCGCCTTGCGGCGCCCCTTCCTGCCGTCGGCTGGCGATCCCGCCCGACATCACGCCGGCCTCGAGATAACGGCGAATGAGCCTGAGCACCTGCTTGTCTTCGATTTGACGCTGCACATGGGCCATCAGTACATCGTGGTTGACCTGATCGAAGAACTTCTCCAGGTCGAGTTCCACGCACCAGCGGTGGCCCGCCGCCACATGGGCACGGGCTGTTTCGATGGCTTGGTGGGCGCTTCTGCCCGGACGGAAGCCGTAGCTGTAATCCGAGAACAGTGGGTCGAAGATCGGCGTGAGTTGTTGCAGCAGTGCCTGTTGGATCAGGCGATCCACGACGCTGGGGATACCCAGTTGCCGTGTTCCGCCTTTAGGTTTGGGGATGTCGACGGCGCGTACTCCTTGCGGGTGATACTCGCCGGCCAGCAGCCTCGCCTTGAGGGTTGGCCAATACTGTTTCACGTAGCCTGCCAATTCGTCGACCGTCATGCCATCGGCACCCGGCGCACCCTTGTTGCTGACCACGCGATGATACGCACGCTTGAGATTGGCCGGTGCAAGCACCTGCGCCATCAGCGTGTCCGGCTCCGCGTTCGTCCACGTCACAGACGTCGCCGATGCCTGCGCACTGCCAGCCGTCGCCCGCGGATACCGTCCGGAACTAAGGGTCACAGTTCTCCCTCGGAGAAATTTCTGCTTTTCGACATTCGACGAGACTCTGACACCTACTGGCGGCGTAACCTGTTCGGCCCTTGGTGGCATGGTTATTTGCCACTTACTACGGCCTCGGCTGACTTCTGTAGGTTCATCCCGTCGCCTCTCGACGCTCGGTAGCACAGTGGCAAACCTACAGATCTCCCAGGGTAATTCGCGCGACCTTCCTGCTTATGCCTGTCGGATTTACGTCACAGCGTTCCGTGCAAGTATCGGGCTTTGACGGTTTGGGCCGTCTTACCCCGCTGCGCCGCCTCTATCCGCTTCCTGTTCGTCAGGCCAGCATTTTGCCTCGGGCTTCCTTCAGATTCGCAGTCACCCGCGACACCCTTGCCTCTGGCTAACACTTCCCCTTGCCGGGTGTGTAGAGGACTTTCACCTCCAAGTCACCAGCGTGGCCACCACA
>NZ_JBLYED010000006.1:0-327056 GCF_048515765.1 Pseudomonas sp. H11T01
ACACCCTTGCCTCTGGCTAACACTTCCCCTTGCCGGGTGTGTAGAGGACTTTCACCTCCAAGTCACCAGCGTGGCCACCACAGCCAAACTGGTTGCGCTTACGCGCAACGCGCCATGCCTGGCGCACAAGCAAAACGCCGCACAGGTTCACTGTGCGGCGCAGGGTCCTACTTTTTGATGATGTTGTGTTCCGGGCCATACGGGAACTTGGTGATGTTTTCCCCACCCTGTTCGTTGACAATCAGGATGTCGTGTTCACGATACCCGCCGGCACCCGGAAGGCCCTCGGGCAGCATGATCATCGGTTCAATGGACACCACCATCCCTGGCTCCAGCACCGTGTCGATGTCTTCGCGCAATTCCAGCCCGGCTTCGCGCCCGTAGTAATGGCTCAGCGTACCGAAGGAGTGGCCGTAGCCGAAGGTGCGGTATTGCAGCAGATCGTGTTCCAGGAAGATCTCGTTCAATTGCAGCGCGATATCGCAGCAGCGCATGCCTGGTTTGATCAACTTCAACCCGGCCTCGTGCACTTTGACGTTAACCTCCCATAAACGCAGATGCTCGTCGGAGCAGTGATCCAGGAACAATGTACGTTCCAGTGCGGTGTAGTAACCGGCAATCATCGGGAAGCAGTTAAGGCTGAGGATGTCACCCTTGTTGACCTTGCGCGACGTGACCGGGTTATGTGCACCATCGGTGTTGATACCGGACTGGAACCAGGTCCAGGTGTCCATCAGTTCGGAATCCGGGAAAGTGCGGGCAATTTCGCGCACCATCGCCTGAGTGGCATGCAGGGCTACTTCGTATTCTGGCACCTGATCACGCAAGGCTTCGACTATGGCCGCACCGCCGATGTCCGCGATGCGCGCGCCATGACGGATGATCGCGTGTTCTTCGGCGGACTTGATCATGCGCATACGCATGCACGGTGCGGCGATATCCACCAGCTCAGCCTGCGGATAGCGGCTGGCGAGTTTGTCGCGATTGAGCAAGTTCAGATGGTCGAATTCGATGCCGATGCGCCCGGCCTTGGGCAAGGCCTGCTGGATCGCGACGAAGTAATTGTCGCGCTGCCAGTCGGTGTAGACGATGTTTTCAGTGCCGACGGTACGGCGCCATGGCTGACCGCCATCAATGTTGGCGCTGATGGTCACGGCGCTGTCCTGGGTCACGACCAGCGCGTACTGACGCCCGAAGGAGCAGTACAGGAAATCGCTGTAGTAGTTGATGTTGTGATAAGACGTGAAGACTGCCGCGTCGATATTGTTCTGCGCCAGATAAGCCCGCAATTTGGACTGGCGGTTGGCATATTCCTGAGCCGAGAACGTCGGGTTCACTTTTTCGCCGTTCTTGATCTGGATGGTTTTCGGCATTTGCATGTCATTTATCCTTGTCATTGATTGAGCAACAGAAGGCGCCAATCTGGCGGGCCGCTGAAGATCATTCGAACAGATGCAAGATGAGGTTTTTTGCGCGAATCCGACCTGTAGTTGGTCATACCCGCTGTTTGCGAATGTGGTCCCCGAGCCCCCCGGCAGAAACAAAAATGCCCCCGGCAAGCGCGGTAAAAGCCGCTTGGCGGGGGCATTGGCAAAGGATAACGCAGTCAGTGCGCGAGCGCGCTTGCTCGCGATGTGGCCGCTGCACTCACCATTGCTACCCGCTGATTCTGCGCCTTCGTGAGCAAGCTCGCGCCCATATGATCGCGAGGGTGTGCTCCGAAGTATTGGCGATAGCAGCGGAAGAAATGTTGCACCGAGACGAAACCGCACTCCCCGGCGACATCTGACAAAGCATGTTCACCGGCCCGCAACAACTGGCGCGCCTGTTGCAGCCGCAAGTCCAGGTAGTGTCGGGACGGCGAACAACCCAGACTGCGCTTGAACAGCCGTTCCAGATGTCGCCGGGAAATGCCCATGGTGTCGGCCAGTTCGTCGATACCCAGCGTTCGGCGCAAATGCTCGTTCATCAATGCCAGTGTTGCTTGAAGCTTTTCCGGGGCGTCATGCAGGGGAAGTAGCGGCCGGGCCTGGCGTGCTGCATGTTTTTCCATCCGCAGTATCAGACCACGACCGTGGGTCCGGGCGAGAAGCTCGTGCATCAACCCTTGAACGGCCTGCGGGCCGACGCAGGTCAGACGTTGGCGATCGACACAGAACGGTGCTGCTACCGGCGTCAACTCGCGCAAAGCAGCAAAGGTCAGTGATGGGGTGGGCTCCGGCAAGCTGCAGCGGAAACCATCCAGCGCGCCAATCTGCGCCAGCAGCCAACCGGCCTTACCCAACGCCCCCAGGCTGATCGGTTGCCTCGCCCAGTGGTTCAGCTGCTGGAGCAAGTCTGGATATTCAGTTTGAAGATGCAGGTTATCTCCACCGCAGAGGATTAATACATCGAACATTTGTGCCTGATCCAGTCGTGCAGTGGCGGTTGCGATGCCGTTGCTGGCGTTCAGTTGCTGTCCGTCCAGGCTAAGCATTTGCCATTGGCAAACATTGCACCCCGCCAACTGATTGGCTTGGCACAATGGCTCCAGCGCATTGGCAAGGGCATACAAATCGAAGGCTTCCATCAACCAGAAACCAATACGCAGCACCGGCGGTTGTGGCCGGCCAGATTCGGTCAGTTGCAGCATGTTCCACTCCCCCGTTGGTCAAGGTAACTCAGCACTCGATGGAGCTGACCGCCAGCCCGCCACGGGAGGTCTCTTTGTATTTGTCATGCATGTCGGCACCGGTATCGCGCATGGTGCGGATGACCCGGTCAAGAGAAATGAAATGTGTGCCGTCACCGCGCAAAGCCATTTGCGCAGCATTGATCGCTTTCACCGCCGCGATGGCGTTGCGCTCAATGCACGGTACCTGCACCAGGCCCCCGACGGGATCGCAGGTCAGTCCGAGGTTGTGTTCAAGGCCAATTTCCGCAGCGTTTTCCACTTGCTCGGGACTGGCTCCGAGGATTTCCGCCAAGCCCGCAGCAGCCATTGCGCAAGCCGAGCCGACTTCGCCCTGACACCCCACTTCCGCTCCGGAAATCGAAGCGTTGCGTTTGCACAGAATGCCCACCGCGGCAGCAGCGAGGAAATAGTCCACGACGTCGCTGTCCTTGGCCTCGGGGCAGAACTTCATGTAGTACTGCAATACCGCCGGAATAATCCCTGCCGCTCCGTTCGTGGGGGCGGTCACCATGCGCCCGCCGGCAGCGTTTTCTTCATTGACTGCCAGGGCGAACAGATTCACCCACTCCATAGCGCTCAAGGTCGATCCGATGACATTGGGTTTGCCGATTTCCAGCAGGCTGCGGTGCAGACGCGCCGCGCGGCGCTGCACATTCAATCCTCCGGGCAAGACACCTTCATGCCGCAGGCCCGCGTCCACGCAAGTGCGCATCGCCTGCCAGATCTGCGCCAGCCCGTGGCGGATGTCTTCTTCGCTGCGCCATACCCGCTCATTCGCCAGCATCAGCTGGGAAATACGTAGCCCATGGGCCTTGCACTGACTCAACATCTGCGCGGCCGTGCCGAAGTCGTAGGGCAGTTCGCTCTGATCCCGATCGAGCTGGCCACTGGCGGCTTGCTGTTGATCTACGACAAAGCCACCGCCGATGGAGTAGTAGGTTTCGCACAACAGCGGTTGATCCTCGGCAAATGCGCTCAAGGTCATGGCGTTGGGATGGTATGACAGGTTTTCATCCAGCAGTCGCATGTCCCGCTGCCAGATAAAAGGCACACGGAACTCGGCGGCCAATAGCAGGTATTGCGTCTCGCGCAGATCCAGCAAGCGTGGCTCGATCAGCAGCGGGTCGACTTTATCCGGCCACTCCCCCATCAACCCCATGATCACCGCTTTATCGGTGCCATGGCCGATACCCGTGGCCGACAGCGAACCATACAACCGCACTTCGATACGCTGCACTTGCGCCAGCATTTCCCGTTCGCGCAAGGCCTCGACAAACAGAGCCCCGGCACGCATCGGGCCGACAGTATGGGAGCTGGAGGGGCCAACACCAATCTTGAACAAGTCAAAAACACTGATAGCCATCGTCGATCTCCGCGCCGCTTCAAAGGTGTCAGGAATTCACCCGATTGTCGGCGTCAGGAATCATCAAGGCGTGTCAGATATCGACTCCTAAGTGCTCGTCACTACCAATGGCGAGCTGGATGTGTTGCTCGCACTAGCCTTGCAGACAAACTTACCTGAACTGACCCTCAATTTTTTCCACCACGCTGCGCATCGCCGGCAGGTAGCGTCGAACAGCCTCCTCAACGGGCATGGCCTTTGCGATGTAGACCAAATTCAGGCAGCCCATCACCTGCTCCTCGTGCATGACCGGGATCGCAATGGCAGCGATCTTGCGTTCCTCTCCCCAATGGGCGTTATTTTCGCCATAACCCTTGCTGAGTGTGTGCTCCACTAATCGCTCGACAAACCGGCTATCCGCGGCAAACGCCGATTGTTCGTCTTCGCGACTGATCATCAACTCAATCAACTCTTCTCGCTCCGCAGGTCGACAGTAGGCAAAGTACGCGCGCCCGGTGGCGGTCATTAGCAAAGGTAAGCGGCGTCCGACCATTGAACGGTGAAACGACAAGCGACTGAAGCGATGCGTGGTCTCGCGAATCACCATGGCATCGCCGTCCAAAGTGCACAGGTCGGTCGGCCAGACGACCTCCTGGAGTAACTCGCCGAGCAGCGGTGCGGCAATCGAAGAAATCCATTGCTCATCGCGAAAGCCTTCACTGAGTTCTCGTACTTTCAGGGTCAGCTGATAGCTGTCGTCCGACTCGCTGCGCCGCACATACCCCTCGGCCTGCAAGGTCTCCAGCAAGCGCCGAACCGTGGTGCGATGCAGGCCGCTCTGCTCGGCCAGTTGCGCCGTACTGGCCCCGCCGTCGAAGCGGTTCAAACTGTTGATCAGAGCCAGACCGCGCATCAGTCCGCGCACGGCCTTGTATTCTGTTTCGCTCATGGATTACTCCATTTTTGTTGTAAATCAATAATGTGCACCTAGTGCACACTAGCAAGGGTTGTCGTTGTCCACCAGCCTCGTGATTTCCATACTGCGCCCAACAAGAAATCCAAAAGCGCTGTACGGAGATACCCATGAGTTCTGCACCCACTCCTTCCACATTGGAACTGACCACCGACGTTGCCATTGTCGGCGCCGGCCCTGTCGGCTTGATGATTGCCAATTACCTGGGGCAATGTGGCGTGAACGTTACCCTGGTGGAAAAGCTCGACAGCCTGATCGACTATCCCCGCGCCATCGGCCTGGACGACGAAAGCCTGCGTACCTTCCAGGCGGTCCGACTGGCCGACGCCGTGCTGCCGCACACCACCCCGTGGCATGCCATGCGCTTCCTGACGCCAAAGGGTCGTTGCTTTGCCGATATCCAGCCGAAAACCGACGAGTTCGGTTGGTCGCGTCGCAATGCCTTCATTCAGCCCCTGGCCGACCGCGTACTGTTCGAAGGCTTGCAGCGTTTTGACAACGTCAAAGTGCTGTTCAGCCGTGAGCTCGACAGTTTCGAACAAAGCGCCAGCGCTGTGGTGCTCAACCTCAAGGATCAGAACGGCCGCAGCGAACGCCTGCACGCCCGCTACCTGATCGGTTGCGACGGCGGCAACAGTCTGGTGCGCCGCAACCTGAACATTAGCTTCGAAGGCAAGACCGCGCCGAATCAATGGATCGTCGTCGACATAGCCAATGACCCACTAAGCACGCCGCATGTTTACCTGTGCTGCGACCCGGTACGCCCTTACGTTTCCGCCGCCCTGCCCCATGGCGTGCGTCGGTTCGAATTCATGGTCATGCCCGGCGAGACGGAGGTCGAGCTGAGCAAACCGGAAAACATGCGCAAGCTGTTGGGCAAAGTACTGCCGAACCCGGACAACATCGAGCTGATCCGCAGCCGCGTCTACACCCACAACGCGCGCCTGGCCGGCCAATTCCGTCAGGGCCGGGTGCTGCTGGCCGGCGATGCCGCCCACATCATGCCGGTCTGGCAAGGCCAGGGTTACAACAGTGGCATGCGTGACGCCTCCAACCTGGCGTGGAAACTGTCACTGGTGATCAAAGGCCTGGCCGCCGACAGCCTGCTCGACAGCTACGAACAGGAGCGTCGCGACCATGCCAAGGCGATGATTGACCTGTCCGTGCTCGCCGGCCACGTGCTGGCGCCACCAAAGCGCTGGCAAGGCACCCTGCGTGACGGCGTGTCGTGGTTGCTCAATTACGTGCCGCCGGTCAAACGCTACTTCCTGGAAATGCGCTTCAAGCCAATGCCGCAATACAGCCAGGGCGCCTTGATCGTACCGAGCGAAAAGTCCTCACCGGTGGGTAAGATGTTCATCCAGCCTCGGGTTCTGACCGAAGCCGGAGATACGGTGTTGCTCGATGAAGTGATCGGCGAGCACTTCGCTATCATCGCCTGGGGCTGCGACCCGACCTGGGGTCTGACGGCCGCGCAGATCGAGCAATGGCAAGCGCTGGGTACCCGGTTTATCCAGGTGCTGCCGGACGTTCAGCTCAAGGCCGCCAGTGACGTCAGTTCAGGTGTGATCCGCGTCGGTGACAGCACCGGTCGCCTCAAGGACTGGTTCGCCCGCGGTTCGGCGTCCATCGCCCTGGTGCGTCCGGACCGTTTCCTCGCCGGGCTGGCCATCCCGCAAACCGTCGGCCAGGCCTGCGATCAATTGGCCTTGGCGCTCAAGGCACTGCCACAACCTGCCGCGACGATTGTTGCCAGCAAGGTGGCTTGAGATGAGCGCATATCTGCACTGTATGTCGCACACACCACTGGTGGGCTACGTCGACCCGACGCCTGAGGTGCTGGCCGAGGTCGATGCAATGATCGCCGAGGCCCGCGAGCGCATCGCCCGCTTCGACCCGGAGCTGATCGTGCTGTTCGGCCCCGACCACTACAACGGCTTTTTCTACGACGTGATGCCGGCCTTCTGCATTGGCATGGCCGCCGACGCCATTGGCGATTTCGACACGGCTGCCGGTGCGCTGGACGTGCCCAAGGCACTGGCTGAAGCCTGTGCCCAAAGCGTGCTGGATGCCGGTGTCGATACCGCGGTGTCCTACCGCATGCAAGTCGACCACGCATTCGCCCAGCCGCTGGAACTGCTGCTCGGTGGTCTGCAAGGCTGCCCGGTGATTCCGGTGTTCATCAACTCGGTCGCCGTGCCATTGCCCGGTTTCAAACGTGCCCGTCTGCTCGGGGAAGCCATCGGTCACTGGGCGATGTCGCTGAACAAGCGCGTGCTGTTTCTGGCCTCCGGTGGTTTGTCCCATCAACCCCCGGTGCCGGAGTTGGCCAGGGTCGATGCGCGGATGGCCGACCGCCTGTTGGGCAGCGGTCGCCAATTGCCGGCTGTTGAACGCCAGGCGCGTCAGCAGCGGGTCATTCAGGCAGCCCGCGACTTCGTCGAAGACCAAAACAGCCTGCACCCGCTCAACCCGATGTGGGATCAGCAGTTTCTCGACAGCCTGGAACAGGGTCGCCTGAGCGACCTCGATTCGCTGGGTAATGACGAGCTGTCGGCCCTGGCCGGCAAGTCCACCCACGAAGTGAAAACCTGGATCGCCGCGTTCGCTGCGTTGTCCGCCTTCGGCCCTTATCAGAGCGAAGGCCGTTACTACCGCCCGATTCCCGAGTGGATCGCAGGCTTCGCTGCCCTTGGCGCCCGGCCGCTGAACAACAACCACTGATTCCAAGGAACTGCCATGACTGCCACTGCATTCACCGAAGCATCCACCAGCCGCTTTGTGCATATCAAAGAAGGCGAACTGGATCTGCAACTGCATTACAACGACATTGGCCACAACCCTGAAAACCCGAGCGCCGAAACCGTGGTCATGCTCCACGGTTCCGGCCCTGGCGCCAGCGGCTGGGCCAACTTCCACCGCAACATCGAGCCGTTAGTGTCTGCCGGTTACCGCGTGATCCTGATGGACTGCCCGGGCTGGAGCAAAAGTGACCCGATCGTTTGCAGTGGTTCACGTTCGGACCTCAACGCAAAGGCTCTTAAGGGGCTGGTCGATGCACTGGACCTCAACCTTGTGCACATCATCGGCAACTCCATGGGTGGCCACAGCACCGTGGCCTTCGCCCTCGCCTACCCGGAACGTGTCGGCAAACTGGTATTGATGGGAGGTGGCACCGGTGGCCCAAGCGCCTTCGTCCCGCAGCCGACCGAAGGCATCAAACTGATTGGCGCGTTGTACCGCGAACCGACCATCGAGAACCTGAAGAAGATGATGAACGTCTTCGTTTTCGATGCCAGCAGCATGACCGACGAACTGTTCCAGACGCGCCTGGACAACATCCTCGCGCGCCGCGATCACCTGGAAAACTTCGTCAAGAGCAGCACCCTCAATCCCAAGCAATTCCCGGATTTCAGCCACCGCCTGCACGAAATCAAAGCCCAGACCCTGATCGTCTGGGGCCGCGAAGACCGCTTCGTGCCCATGGACACCGGTTTGCGCCTGCTGGCTGGCCTGCCCGACGCACAACTGCACGTGTTCAACCGCTGCGGCCACTGGGCCCAGTGGGAACACGCCGAGACCTACAACCGCATGGTCCTGGACTTCCTGACCCACTGATGACCGAGGCCAACATGATGCCTATTCAAGACACGCTGGAGCAGCTCGCCGCCGATCTGCGCCAGGCCGAAGCGCGCAACGAAGCCATCGCGCCATTGCGTGAGCAAATCGGCGAAGACAATGCCGAGGCCGCCTACACCATCCAGCGGCTCAACGTCGCCCACGGCGTGGCCGGTGGCCGGCGCGTGGTCGGACGCAAGATCGGCCTGACCAACCCCAAGGTGCAACAACAACTGGGCGTCGATCAGCCGGACTTCGGCACGCTGTTCGCCGACATGTGTTACGGCGATAACGAAACCGTGCCATTGAGCCGTGTGCTGCAACCGAAGATCGAAGCCGAAATCGCGCTGATTCTGGAACGCGATCTGCCCCGTGCAGACACCACGTTTGCCGACGTCATGGCGGCAGTCGGTTGGGTCTTGCCGGCGCTGGAAATCGTCGGCAGTCGCGTGCAGGGCTGGAACATCCGCTTCGTCGATACCGTGGCCGACAACGCCTCCAGCGGCTGTTTCGTGCTTGGCGGCCCGGTCCGCCGTCTCGATGGCGTGGACCTGCGACAGGCCGGCATGCGCATGACCCGCAATGGCGAAGAAGCCTCCAGCGGCAGCGGCGCCGAATGCCTCGGTCATCCACTCAATGCCGCCGTGTGGCTGGCCCGAACCATGGCGCGTCTGGGCGATCCCTTGCGGGCCGGCGACATCATTCTGACCGGGGCACTCGGGCCGATGGTGGCGGTGGCGGCGGGCGATCGATTCGAGGCCGAGATCGAAGGCATCGGTCGAGTCGGTGTTCAGTTCAGCGCCGAGTGATCGGCGACTTGCGTGCAAATGAGGCAACAACAATGAACAAACTCAAAGTCGCCATCATCGGTTCCGGCAACATCGGCACCGACTTGATGATCAAGATCCTGCGTAACGCCAAACACCTGGAAATGGCGGTCATGGTCGGCATCGACCCGGCCTCCGACGGTCTGGCCCGCGCCCAGCGCATGGGCGTGGCCGTGACCCACGAAGGTGTTGAAGGCCTGAGCCGCATGGATGTGTTCAATGACATCGACTTCGTCTTCGACGCGACCTCGGCCGGTGCCCACGTCAAGAACGATGCGTTCCTGCGCTCAATCAAACCTGGCATCCGCCTGATCGACCTGACGCCTGCGGCCATCGGCCCGTACTGCGTGCCGGTAGTCAATCTGGAGCAGAACCTCGCTCAGCTCAACGTCAACATGGTCACTTGCGGTGGCCAGGCGACGATTCCGATGGTGGCGGCGGTGTCGCGCGTGGCCAAGGTGCATTACGCCGAAATCGTCGCCTCCATTGCGAGCAAATCCGCCGGTCCCGGCACCCGCGCCAACATCGACGAGTTCACCGAAACCACCTCCAAGGCCATTGAGGTGATCGGCGGCGCAGCCAAGGGCAAGGCGATCATCGTGATGAACCCGGCCGAGCCACCGCTGATGATGCGCGACACGGTGTTCGTGTTGTCCGAGGCGGCGGACCAGGCGCTGGTCGAAGCCTCGATTGTCGAGATGGCGGCCGCCGTGCAGGCCTATGTGCCGGGCTATCGCCTGAAGCAGAAGGTGCAGTTCGACGTGATTCCCGAAGACGCGCCGCTGAACATCCCAGGCCTGGGTAAATTCTCCGGCCTGAAGACCTCGGTGTTCCTCGAAGTCGAAGGCGCCGCTCACTACCTGCCAGCCTACGCCGGCAACCTCGACATCATGACCTCCGCGGCCTTGGCCACCGCCGAGCGCATGGCGCAGTCGATGCAACAAGCCTGAGGAGATCATCATGAACGGCAAAAAACTCTACATCTCCGACGTCACCCTGCGCGATGGCAGCCACGCTGTCCGTCATCAGTACTCGATCCAGAACGTGCAGGACATCGCTCGTGCGCTGGACAAGGCCAAGGTCGACTCGATCGAAGTCGCCCACGGTGACGGTCTGCAAGGCTCGAGTTTCAACTACGGCTTCGCCGCGCATACCGATCTGGAATGGATCGAAGCCGCTGCTGACGTGATCAGTCACGCGAAAATCACTACGTTGCTTTTGCCCGGCATCGGCACGGTGCATGACCTCAAAGCGGCCTACAACGCCGGGGCGCGGGTGGTGCGCATCGCCACCCATTGCACCGAGGCGGATGTGTCGAAACAGCACATCGAATACGCCCGCGAGCTGGGTATGGACACCGTCGGCTTCCTGATGATGAGCCATATGATTCCAGCCGAGCAGTTGGCCGCCCAGGCCAAGTTGATGGAGAGTTATGGCGCGACCTGCGTGTACATGGCCGACTCCGGCGGGGCGATGAACATGCGGGATGTGCGGGATCGATTCCGCGCCTTCAAAGCGGTGCTCAAACCAGAAACCGAGACTGGCATGCACGCCCACCACAACCTGTCGCTCGGCGTGGCCAATTCGATTACCGCCGTCGAAGAAGGTTGCGACCGTATCGATGCCAGCCTCGCCGGCATGGGGGCTGGTGCCGGTAACGCGCCGCTGGAAGTGTTCATCGCCGCCGCCGAGCGCCTGGGCTGGAATCACGGCACCGACCTCTACACCTTGCTCGATGCCGCCGATGACATCGTCCGTCCGCTGCAAGACCGGCCGGTGCGGGTCGACCGTGAAACCCTGGCACTGGGTTATGCAGGTGTCTACTCGAGCTTCCTGCGTCACGCCGAAATCGCCGCTGCCAAGTACGGCCTCAAGACTCTCGACATCCTCGTGGAGCTGGGCAACCGGCGCATGGTGGGCGGCCAGGAAGACATGATCGTTGATGTGGCGCTGGACCTGCTCAAGCGCTGATACCAAGCACCACACCGACTGGTCGCCCACGCAGCGGCCGGTCGGCTCTGTTTTGCCCATTACAACAATAAAACGGGTATTGCCCATGACATCGCTCAACCTGACAGCACCGCTGCACATGACACGGACCATCAGTCTGTGTTTCCTCGTCGCCCTGATGGAAGGCCTTGACCTGCAAGCCTCGGGGATCGCCGCACAAGGGATGGCGGCCGCTTTTCAACTGGATAAGTTACACATGGGGTGGGTCTTCAGCGCCGGGATTTTCGGCCTGCTGCCCGGTGCCTTCCTCGGAGGATTATTGGCTGACCGCATCGGCCGCAAACGCGTGCTGATGGCGTCGGTAGCCCTGTTCGGGTTGTTCTCGCTGGTCACCACTATGGCCTGGGATTTCAACAGTCTGCTGGTTGCGCGCTGCCTCACGGGCGTGGGCCTGGGTGCTGCTTTGCCCAACCTGATCGCCCTGACAAGTGAAGTGGCTGGCCCGCGCTTGCGTGGCACTGCCGTGAGCCTGATGTATTGCGGTGTGCCATTGGGGGCCGCTTTAGCGGCCAGCATTGGCATCGCCGACCTGGTCGGTGGCTGGAAGGTGGTGTTCTACGTCGGTGGCGTCGTGCCGCTGTTGATCGTGCCACTGCTGGGATTTTATTTGCCGGAGTCGGCGGTGTTTCGCAGCATCAAGGACACGGCGCCTGTCGGTGTGGTCCAGGGCTTGTTCCGCCAAGGTGCCGCACTTCCAACTGCAATGATATGGGTCAGCTACTTCTTTACGCTGATGGTGGTGTACATCCTGATCAACTGGTTGCCCAGCTTGTTGGTTGGCCAGGGTTTCAGCGCTCGCCAGGCCAGTTGGGTGATGCTGGCGCTGCAGTTTGGCGCGGCAATCGGCACGTTGCTGCTGGGCTGGGCGATGGATCGCCTCCCGGCGTGGGCACTGTCCGCGCTGATCTACGTTGGCATTCTCGCGTCGTTGACCGCTCTGGGCCTGGCCAGTCAGTGGGAGAGCATGCTGGCCGCCGGTTTCGTCGCCGGTTTTTTCGCCACTGGCGGGCAGTGCGTGCTGTATGCCCTGGCACCGCATTTTTATCGCCCGTCGGTGCGCGCCACCGGCGTTGGTAGCGCAGTCGCCATCGGCCGCCTGGGTGCAATGAGCGGCCCGTTGGTGGCCGGCAAGATGCTTGCTCTGGGGACCGGCACGACCGGCGTGATGTTGGCCTCGGCACCAGGGATTGTTATCGCGGCGCTGGCGATGTTTTACCTGTCGATACGCCGCAACGGCTCCCAAGCCGACTGACTTCCTACCCGTACTCCCCGCTCCGCGATGGCGCGGGTTTACCCCTACAACAATAAAAGTGAACACTGCCATGCTCAGGAATTCTCTTGGAGCGCTCAGCGCCTGCACCTGCGTTTTGTCCATTGGCCAGGCTTGTGCCAGCGGTTTCGTCGACGACAGTCACGCCGATCTGGTGATGCGAAACTATTACTTCGATCGCAACTATGTGAACGCCACGCCGCAGGCTGCAGCCCGCGAGTGGGCACAAGGCTTCATCCTCAATATGCGCTCGGGCTATACCGAGGGGCCAGTCGGCTTCGGCCTGGACGCCCAAGGTTTACTCGGTGTGCGCCTTGACTCTTCGCCTGATCGCACGGGGACCGGCCTGCTGCCGTACAACCCCACCACCCGCGAGCCGGCCAATGAATATTCGGAGTTGGGCCTGACGGGCAAGGTCCGGGCGTCGAAAAGCGAATTGCAGCTGGGCACTATCAGCACCTTCCTGCCGATTGCCTTTGCCAGCCCTACCCGCTTGCTGCCGCAGACCTTCCGCGGCGCATACCTCAAGTCCCAGGAAATCGACAACCTGACCCTGCATGTCGGCTGGCTCGATCGCATCAACCTGCGCGACTCCACCAATTACCAGAAAATGTCGGTGGCCTCGCCCAACGGACGCTTCAATGGCGCCGCCGAGTCCGACCGTTTTACCTTCCTCGGCGGCGACTACGCCTGGTCACCACAACTGACACTGAAGTACTACCACGCCGAACTCGCTGACCTGTACCGCAAGGACTTCTACGGCGTTGTCGACAATCGGCCAATGGGGCCTGGCAGTCTGAAAAGCGATTTTCGCCTGTTCGCCACTGGCGAGGACGGCGCGGCCAAGGCTGGCCCCGTGGACAACCGCAATGCGGCACTGATGCTGACGTATGCGTTGGGCGCCCACAAATTCGGTGCCGGCTACATGCAACTGACCGGCAAGACCGCCATGCCCTACCTGTTCGGCACCGAGCCTTTAGTCATCACCGAAGGCACGCTCAGCTCCGAGTTTCTTAACCCCAAGGAGCGCAGTTGGCAGGTGCGTTATGACTACAATTTCGTAGCCATCGGCTTGCCAGGGCTCAACGGTATGCTGCGCTACGTGAGCGGCGACAATATCGAGCTGGCCAAGTTGGGAGGCTCCAACCTGAAAGAGAGCGAGAAGGATATCGAGGTTTCCTACGTGCTGCAGGGCACTCCCCTGAAGGGCTTGGCCCTGCGCGTGCGCAACGCCTGGTACCGCAACGACTTCACCGCCCAGGCCAGCCATCGGGATGACAATGAGCTGCGGCTGAACGTCGATTACACATGGAAGTTATGGTGAGCTCCCGAACACTGATCAGGAGTGTTTTGAAAGCGGCCAGCTTGGGCGGTGAAGCCTGAGGTGAGTTCACGCTAGGCTCCGGCAATCCTGGCGTAAACAATAAGAGATGCAATCGCCATCTTTATACGACAAAGCCCTGAGTATTCAGGGTTTTGTCGTATAAAGATTTCGAAAAATATGTCAGCCCATACTTGCGCCCATATCCAGGATGAAAATTCATTTTCGACCAACGGAATCTTGGAAAATGAACCTTTCAAAGCAACAGCGCCGTAACGTCGCCTTGCTGGCCAAGTTAACCGACAAGGCGGACGAAGAATGCCCCGCCTTGATCTTCAACCAAGCGCCCAACGACAGCAAAGCCAAGAGTTTGTGGTTCCTGCATGGGATCGAGTACCCGGAGGACTACCGGGACTGTTGAGCGTCGAGCCGACCGCACTGTGAGGCGAGGCCTGGAAGCGTCCTGTTGCATGTCCATCTACACAGTCCGCCTTGCAGCCGGGAGAGGAGGACAGCGAATGTCTCTTCAAGCCGAGAGCTACACAAATACGCCTCTCAGATGGCAGCGCTACCAAGATCCAAGATATCCGTGGGAGTAAATGTGGGAGTAATTTTGTAGGCATGAAAAAGCCCAACCTGAAAAGATTGGGATAAATCATTGAAAAATATGGTCGGAACGGAGTGATTCGAACACTCGACCCCTAGCACCCCCATTTCAAGTGCTCAACGACCGACACCAGTTCCTATACCCTGCTGCACCCGACTTACTTTGAGAACACCACGGTCCTAGGCTGAACCGTGAACGGCAGTGCCCCCCAAAGAGGCGTAAGATGAAAGCCAGAGCAGGTGCAGGAACATCCAATTTGGTGACAATGGAAAAATTTCTAGCCACCCTCAAGAATACGCGCTGATACGAATGGGGCGTTGACTGTGGAAAGGCCAACCAGACTAGTAAGAAATCCCGGATCGCGATTTCCCATCCATCGCGTGCGACAGGGGGCAAAACCGGGGGCAAATTTACGATCCTGCTGCCTGTAAAGCCCAGGTAGAGCCTTGATGAAATGTTCTTTGGGACATTTTGACCTTCTGCAGTACCTCGACCGTTTCACGCCCTCCCACCAACGAGCACCCGGGTGACAACGAGGGACTCGCCGAACGCAGTAAAATCAGTGGCAAGCCCCGCCAGCACTCGAAGATGGAATATCAGTTCGAGCCCAGGCCCCCCCTGCAGACAATCCGCGCGGTAAACTCGAAATTATCCATATTGAGCCCATCGATTGGCGAACGACCTTTTAGTCGCTCATGAGGTTTACAAAGAGCGCCATAAAGCCTCCATGCATCCGCATCCGGAGACCGAATCAGGACCGCGAGAACCAACTTGTGCCGCAATGGATCAAGCTGCCAATCGGGAATGCGCTGACCGCGATTACCCAGGCTCAGGGACAGCAGGCGCCGAGCCTTGATATCGCGATTGATCTGATCGCGAGATTTGCCTGCCAGCCTGGCGAAAACCAGCAGCGGCAAGTTACTCGAATCCTCATAGGTGGCTAGCATCTCGGTGCGCTGGCGTTGGATGTCGGACACGTGAGATTTGCGCGGCTTTTCAGTCCGGATTGGAACGGGTATGACAGGCAACTGGTGGGGCACGATGAGGGCCGGCTCGCTGCGGACTAACACCTTGGACGCCGGGACGGTCGCTGCCGAAAAGTTGCCGCTGAACAGAACAGCATTTGCGTTAGCGTTTTCCAGCGAGGGCAGCGAAGCTGCACCCTCTAAACGGATCGTGAGCGGAGAGCTGGCTGCCTTCGGCTGCCCCTGCCCCCAAAGGTCCAATCTATTCGCCCAGTCCTGCATCATGGTCCGGCGCTGCTCGACGTATTCCGCGTGATTGTAGGCCGCACTCACCTTGTCTGGATCTGCATGAGAAAGCTGGGCGTCCACCCACACCTTCGGATATCCGATCTCGTTCAGCGCCGTCGAGATCGTAGCCCTCATACCATGACCGGTAAGTTGGTCGGCATAACCCATTCGGCGCAGCGCTCCATTCAGGGTGTTTTCGCTAATGCGCTTAGTCAGGTCGCTCCGGTGCGCGAATAAGTAACGTTGTGCAGGGAGAACCTGGTCCAGCAAGTGACGCACTATTTCAAGCGCCTGTACCGACAACGGGACGATATAAGGAGGTATGTCTTGAGCCTGCTTCCCTGGTTTACGCATCACTATCTGGAGTTGCTTCACGACCTCTGGCGGAATGATCCATAGCCGCCGCTCCAGATCGAACTGATCGGGTGTCGCCAAGCGCAGCTCGCCCGTGCGGACGCCGGTCAGCAACAGAAGTCGAAGGCCAAACCGTGTTTGGCTTGTCCCCCGAGAGCCGCGAAGTACAGCCATCAATGCGGGTAGCTCGTCCATACGTAAAAATGGATTGTGTGCAACCGGGGGCTTGGGGAGTGCGACAACATCGAGGTCTGAAGCCGGATTGTGTTCCAGCCCCTCTACCTTCACCAGCGCATATCGGAACAATTGATTGAACCAGGTCCGACATTTTTCGGCTGTCGTTAAGGCCTTGCGCTGTTCGATCCTGCTCAGCAAATCCAGCAAATCGTGACGATTGATATCGTAGATGGACCGCCCACCAAGTGAAGGCAGGATGTCTTTATTGAAGATCTCAAGACTTGCGAGAGTGTGCTCTGGCGGCCTTCCTTCAGGCTCAGCCGGCGGAACTCGACCCACTGATTGAACACCGCCTCGAAGGTATGCTCTGCCGCGCTACGAACAGCACGGCGTTGCTGTTTACGGTGCTCATAGGGGAAACGCCAGATTTTTCCGCCGTGGGCCGTCACATTGAGCGCAAGCCCATCCGTGTCGCCTAGCGAGTAATCATTACCGGTAATTCGGGCTTGCCGAACGGTCGTATCCGAGAGTGCCATCGCGAGCTCCTGAACAGAGTCAGGGCCAGATGCTCATCTCGCTAGCCAAGCTGCTCCAGCAAAAAACCGATTCAGTGCGCGTCCAAATTCAAGCCTCCCATTCGGGACTTAAATCGGGACTTAAAAACACTGGATAGTGCTGGATTTCAGTGGTTCCCGCCGGAACGAAAAAAGGACCCGAAGGTCCTGATTTCAGTCACTTACAGAATTCAGTGGAACTCTGCAGCGCAATATTTGGAGCGGGAAACGAGACTCGTATCCAGTGTCCTACTCATTGAAATCTAAGGGGTTTATTTTCTTTCCGAAGCAGGAAAAGACTTAATTCTGGACTTGTTTTTGATGGGCATCAAGGGCAAGAAGAAAATTCCAAACTAGTCCCACACCTCTCGATTCAATCGACGTGTTTATCAGCCAACGCCACACACACCACCCGAAGCTCTGATGGATTCACCGGTCACCCAATCCGAGTTTAACTCTTCGTGGGTAGGTTTCCATTCCGAACCGCTTGGATCATGGGACGCGATTATCCAATAGCGTGCATAGATGCTTGCAATTTCATACGATGTTTTGGGGCAGTGGCAGGCATACAGTAGTTGGTAGAGCTAATCACCGACCGACAACGTCATTTTGCGAAGGAGCATTTTCATGGTTGTGAAAGCCATGGCGCCTACGCCGATGAACTATGTCGGGCATTCAGGTTGGCAGAGCAATCTCAACTACATGTAAGGCAAGCACATGCAATTGACACAGGAATGGGACAAAACCTTCGCCAAGAGCGACAAGGTGGACCATAAGAAGATCACCTTCACGAACCGCTATGGCATCCCCCTGGCGGGCGACCTGTACCAACCGAAGAACACCAGTGGAACGCTGGCGGCTCTCGTCGTCTGTGGCCCATTCGGCGCAGTGAAGGAGCAGTCCTCCGGACTCTATGCGCAAACCATGGCCGAGCGTGGTTTTGTCACGCTGGCCTTCGATCCGTCCTACACAGGGGAAAGCGGCGGTGAGCCGCGTAACGTCGCCTCGCCAGACATCAACACCGAGGATGTAAGCGCCGCAGTTGATGCTCTTGGCCTGCAAACCTCCGTTGATCGTGAACGGATTGGCGTCATTGGCATCTGCGGTTGGGGCGGCTTGGCCCTGAATGCTGTGGCCTTGGACAAGCGCGTCAAGGCGGTTGTTGCCAGCACCATGTACGACATGACCCGCGTCATGTCCAAGGGCTACAACGACAGCGTGACCCTCGAACAGCGCACGCAAGGGCTCGAACAACTGGGCGCACAACGTTGGGTCGACGCGGAAAATGGTGCCCCTGCTTACCAGCCGCCCTACAACGAACTGAAGGGTGGTGAAGCGCAGTTCCTGGTCGATTACCACGATTATTACAGCACGTCGCGTGGGTACCATCCGCGCGCAGTCAACTCGGGCAACTCATGGACGATCACTACACCGCTTTCGTTCATGAACATGCCGATCCTGACCTACATCGCGGAAATTTCTCCGCGCCCAGTCTTGTTCATCCATGGTGAAAACGCCCACTCGCGCTACTTCAGCGAAACCGCTTACGCGGCCGCGGCGCAGCCGAAGGAGCTGATGATCATTCCACAGGCCAATCACACCGATCTGTACGACCGTGTGGACGTGATTCCTTTCGACAAACTGACGACCTTCTTCACGCAACACCTGGCCCCGGCGGCACGCGCCGCTTGACGTCTTGAGGCAGTCGCATCCAGGCGGACAATGCGCCTGGATGCGACTGAATGGGATGGCGCGCCCTACGGTGTGGACTCATGCCACTCAACACCTTTGACTTTCCCCTGTGGGGACCGCAACCAAAACTGGCGATAGACCGTTCACTGAGCGGCGTCTTCGCCATGTCGCTGCGCGGATCGCGCTCGAAACCTCCGGATTCACGCGCATGCGCTGCAAGGCGACCGATTCATTTTCCGCATTGCAAGGAGAACAATATGGATAGCGAAAACGTTGACGTCGGCACGGGCGGCCCTCTCACTTCTCTTGGCACTGCAAGCCGCAGTCATTCCTGGCGTCGGCGGGCCATGCAACAGCTTGGAATACCGCTGCTTCTATTTGCTCTTTGCGGCGGCCATCACGCCCACGCGGCCAGCACTGCGCAGCCCGCAGCCGTCGCGCCCGATGCCAATCAACCCCCCAGGAGATCGGAAGAACTACGCATGTGGATGACCGTCGGCGAACGCCGCTTCGCCATCACCTTGGCCGACAACGAGGCCACTCGCGCATTCGCCGCCACGCTGCCGCTGACGCTGGACATGGAGGAACTCAACGGCAACGAGAAGAAGAAAGAACTGCCTGACGCGCTGCCCACCAGTGAGAGCCGGCCCGGCACGATCCGCAATGGAGACCTTATGCTTTGGGGATCGCGCACCGTGGTCATCTTTTATCAGACCTTCGATTCAACTTACTCCTACACCCGTCTGGGCCGCGTGGACGATCCGACTGGCCTGGCCCAGGCGCTGGGTCGTGGTGATGTAAGCGTAGTGTTCTCTCGGAACTAGCGTGCGCTGACAGCATGATTCTATGAAAACACCTGATCCTGAGAAGCCAGACATAGCCCTTCTGACACCTATGAACAGGCGCTCAAGATCGACCTTAAGTACCGTTTCGTCATCTGCTGCGTTTCCCTCGCAGCTTGAACCTGGAGAGACATCATGATCAAAGACAAAGTTGTCATCATCACCGGCGCGTCGTCCGGAATCGGCGAGGCAACCGCCAAGCTGCTCGCTAGCAAAGGCGCCAAAATCGTGCTCGGCGCACGACGCGAAGACAAACTCAAGCAGATCGCAGACGAAATTCGCCAGAACGGCGGCCAGGTGACCTATCACACGCTGGACGTAACGAAACAAGACGAAAACGACCGCATCGTCCAATTGGCCAAAGAAAAATTCGGCCGTGTGGACGTCATTTTCCTGAATGCGGGACTGATGCCGAACTCGCCGCTGTCCACCCTGAAGACCGAAGACTGGCACCAGATGATCGATGTCAACGTGAAAGGTGTTTTGAATGGCGTATCGGCCGTGCTGCCCGAGTTCCTGGCACAGAAGTCCGGTCACGTCATCACCACCTCGTCGGTGGCGGGGCTCAAGGCCTATCCGGGCGGTGCCGTTTACGGCGGGACGAAGTGGTTCGTGCGCGACTTCATGGAAGTCTTGCGCATGGAGTCCGCCATGGAGGGCAATAACATTCGCACCGCGACGATCTACCCGGCCGCAGTCAACACTGAACTATTGGCGACAATCAGCGATAAGCAGGCGCTAGACCAGATGCAGGACATCTATGACAAGTACGGCATTTCTCCAGACCGGATCGCCAACGTTGTCGCCTTCGCAATCGACCAGCCTGATGACACGACCATCAACGAGTTCACGGTTGGGCCCGCGAACCAGCCTTGGTGAGGAATTGCAACCACTCAAGGTCCTACACCAATCCGGGCCTGTCCAGCCCACCACTGCCCTGATAAGGAGCTCTCATGAAGACCGTACTACTAGGATCAACCGACACTCGGGTTCCCAACGTCGTCGCGGGCATGATGCGCATCGCCGGCAGCACCGATGACCAGATCCGCGCGCTCTACACCACGGCGCGCGAATCGGGCGTCAATTTTTTTGATCACGCCGACCTCTACGGATTCAACCATCCCGGCGGTGGCCCGCATCTGTGCGAACGCCGGTTCGGCGAGGCGCTGCGACTCAGCAGCGCTGAGCGCGAGCAGATCTTCCTCCAGTCCAAGACCAGTATCGTGGACGACCCGTGGCACTACGATCAGTCCTACGAGCACATCGTGGCGTCGGCCGAGAGGTCGCTGAAAGCGCTGGGTACCGACTATCTGGATGTGCTATTGCTGCACCGTCCCGACGCACTCGTGGAGCCGGAAGAAGTCGCCCGCGCATTCGACCATCTGGAGTCCACAGGAAAGGTCCGAGCATTCGGAGTTTCCAACCATACGCCCCGTCAAATCGATCTGCTCAAGACCGCCGTGACCCAACCGATCCTGGCCAACCAGGTCCAGCTCTCGGTGACGCATTCGACGATCGTCGCCCAAGGCCTGTCGTCGAACATGACCGGATTCGACGACTCAATCACTCGTGACGGTGGCGGCATCGTCGACTACGCGCGGATCAACAAGATCACGCTGCAGGCGTGGTCTCCGTTTCAGAAAACATTTCAGGATGGGGTGTTCTTCGACTCTCCCGACTATCCGGTACTTAACGCTGAACTCAAACGACTCGCTGCGCAGTACGACGTCACTCCGACCGCGATCGCTACAGCCTGGATCACCCGTCATCCCGCCGGCATCCAAGTAGTACTGGGTACCACGAGACCTGAGCGCCTCGTCGAGGCAGCCGCGGGCTCAAATATCCCGCTCACCCGCCCCGAATGGTACGGGCTTATCCGAGCGGCTGGTCACAACGTCCCCTGAACGTTCCCCGGCGCCGAGAGTGGCGCCCGCCTCTCTGATGGCTGACCAATTCCCCTGCTAGTCCCGCGGTTCAGTTAACACTCGAGTCCTACTTGGATCATGCACGCCGCAGCGTAATGATCGAAATTTCCCGTGGCACACCGATGCGCAAGGGTAGCCAGTGGCCCAGTCCGGAAGTGACGTCGAGAGAGGTTGCCCCGTCGCGATAGATCCCATGCATATAGTCGTAAGCGACGATCACTGGCCGCCCGAAGAATCGTACCTGTCCACCGTGCGTATGGCTGGACAGGGTCAATACAGCACCACGCGAGGCAGCGATGGGAAAGAACTCGGGGTGGTGTGACAGCGCAATGAGCGTATCGCCAGGCGACGCCTCGGCGAACGCGAGGTCTGCGAACCTGCGCATGGCAGCATCCTGCTCGTCCCGTGGAAGCATGTGACGTCCATCCGAGGCGAGCGGGTAATCTACGCCGGCGATGCGCACCGGCACGCCGCACGGGTGCACTACAACACTGTTGTTGATGAGTACCTGGATACGAGGGTTGCGCGCACGCAAGGCGGCGACTACGGCGGCTTCGTTGGGGTACTTGTCATGATTGCCCAGGATGGAGAGCACTGGCAGTGCGTTACTTCTCTCCAAAGCATCCAGCGTCGGCTCCAGCTGACTGAGATCGTCGATGAGATCGCCAGTAATTGCCAGCAAGTCCACCTTACGCAAATTGACGATGTCAATCGCCTGGGCAAAGTCCTCGGGCACGATGAAATGTCCGATGTGGACATCACCTATGTTAGCAATCCGCAGTCCGTCCAAGCCTTCGGGCAGACCATCCACATGGACCACCTCTTCACGAACCACTGCTCCCCCCACGGTGCCGAAGCTCACACCAATCCCAACGATCAGTGAAGCTGCGACGAAAATCAGAGGCACGCGCATGCCGGTGGTCGAGCGTCGCCCTAGCAGACGACGCACAATCAGAAACAGCCCGACAGGCAGAATCAGGACCACCGCCGTCAGCACCGCACCCACCCACGCACTGACCAGCCAGCGTCCAGCTTCGCTCCACCCGCCCTTGAGTTCGGGTAGACGCCACCAAATGAGGTGTACGACGACGGCGAACACCCAGAACGCCAAGATGCAAGCTCGCTTGCGCGCTGCGCGACCTGTGACCAGAAGAAATAAGCCTATGACGATCGTCAACACAATCGAACGAATGAACACAAACTCATAACTCATAGCCCACTCACTCCTTGTTTATGGCGAGGGCCTTGGCCAAGTCTTCGCCATACTCTCTCAACGCATCTGCAGGATGATCGGGTTGCTGCTGGCCGGATTGGTTCGCTCACGCAGCCCCTTCACCTCGTCAGCCTTCACCGCCCCTCCCTGATTGCCCCAAGACGTGCGAACGAATGTCAGTACATCGGCGACTTCCTGATCAGAGAGTTGGTTGCGGTACGGGGGCATGCGATACGAATCCGGAATGCCGTTGGCAACAACACGCTCGGAGCCGTTCAAGGTGGCATTAATGCTCGTAGCACTTTCCTTCACCATCGATGAAGATGCGCCTGCCAAAGGAGGTATCCACGGCGCCTGCCCGCTGCCGTCACTGCCGTCACTGCCGTGGCAACTGCTGCACTTGGCCATATAGTTGGCTGCCCCAGGTGTCGACAATGGAGTTTGTTCAGCCGTCTGTTTGGTCGCTGGCTTCCATGGCGGCCCGTCACGTTTTGGGTCGCCCAGCAACGACACCAGGTAATGCGCAATAGCTTTCAGATCCGGGTCGGACATGTATTGCGTCGAGTTGTTGAAGACTTCCGCCATGGTGCCCACGACAACGCTGTGAGCGTTACGTCCAGTTTTCAGGTAGTCAACGATCTCCTGCTCACTCCAGCGACCCAATCCAGTGTTCGGATCCTGGCGCAGACTCGGCGCGTACCAGCCGTCGAGCAGCGAACCGCTGAGAAAAGTGGGACTGCCTTCATCCAGCGATTTTTCGTTCATTGTCAAACTGCGTGGGGTATGGCAGCTGCCACAATGCCCCGCGCCTTGGACAATGTAGGCGCCGCGGTTCCAAAGCGCATCCTCTGACGGCTTGGCCTGATAGGCACCGTCATCGACAAACGCCGCATTCCACAAAGCGAGCGGCCAGCGCATGTTGAGCGGCCAAGGGATGTGGCTTTGCTGGTTCTGCTGTTGCGCCGGCTTGACGCCGGCCATGAAGAACGCATAAAGCGCCCGCACGTCATCGTCGCTGAGCTTGGCATAGGATGGGTATGGCATAGCGGGGTACAGCCGGTGACCATCGGCCGCGACTCCGCTGCGCACCGCGCGATCAAAATCGGCCAGGCTGTAGTTGCCGATACCGGTTTGTTTGTCCGGGGTAATGTTGGTGGCATAGATCGACCCCATCGGGGTCGCCATTTCCAGGCCACCGGCAAACGGCGCGCTTTTGGGCGTGCTGTGGCAGGCCACGCAATCGCTCAGCCTGGCAACATATTCACCGCGTTGGACAAGCTGTGCATCTGTCGATGGTGCAGCTGTCTCATCTGCAAAAGATGAAGATGGCGTGCGATTGACGAACCAGCCCAAGCCAGCCGCCACGACGATGCCTGCTGGCAGCAGATACTTTATAGTTTTATTCACGAACCATTCCTCATCAGGTGTCGAAGCGGTACTGCGATAGAGGCATGCTGCGAATTCGTTGGCCGGTCAGTCGCGAGACGGCGTTGGCAACCGCCGGCGCTACCGCTGGCAGAGGTGGCTCACCGATTCCGCCCATTGGCGCACCACTTTCCACCACGCGAACATGGACCCTGGCCATCATCTCGGGTGTGAGAATGCGGTAGAGGTCGTAATTGCGCGCCACCGGCGTGCCGCCTTTGTAGATGGCTTGTTCGATCAGGGTCTGAGACAAGCCAAGCGCCACGGCGGAGTTGACCTGGGCCTCGATGATGGCGGGATTGACGATGCTCCCCGGATCGATGGCCTGCCAGATGTCGTGAACTTTCACGCCTCCGTTGCTGATGGAGACCTCAGCGATCACTGCGGTTTCCGTACCAAACGGGGACGCCATCGCGACGCCCCTGGCTCGCTTGGTACCATCTTCAGCTGTGAATGGCCCACGCTTCCAGCCGCCAGACAGCTCGGCCACTGCTTGCAGCAAGTTGCTCAGCCGCTTGTCATCCCGTAACAATTTGGCCCTTAATTCAAAGGGGTCCTGGCCGCCGGCATCCGCCAGTTCATCCAAAAACGCTTCATAAAGAAAATCGTTGATGGAATTCCCTACCGAACGCCAGTAGCCCAGCATGATCGGGGTCTGCGAGTACAGTTGGGCGATCCGACGATGGGGGATGGCGTATTTTTTACCGGTCAGCCCCTCGACGGCAGTAGGGTCGATCTTTTCCCCTTGCTTGTTTGCAATGCCCTCGGTGGGCCCTTCCGTGGCGCTGATCGCCTCCAGAGCCACGGGCATGCCTTGTTCATCCAATCCGCCGCGAAAACGCACTACCGCTGAAGGCCGAAGCACATCGCGCAAGAATTCTTCCTCACGACTCCAGATCACCTTGATCGGACGGCCTGTGGATTTGGCCAATTGGATCGCTTGAGGGTAAGGCGATGCATGCGGGTATAAAAAGTGCCGACCGAAAAAACCACCCAACAATGGTGAGTGGAGAGTGATTGCGGCAGGGTCAAGGCCGGTGATTTTGGCGACATCCGCCAAAAACAGATCGGGGGCCTGGTTCGGCAGCCACAGATCGAGTTTGCCTTGAGCGTCGAAGCGCGCCAAGGCCGACGGCGGCTCCAATTGGGCGTGGTTGAGGTACTGGGTATGGTAGGTCGCGGTGATGACTTTTTTAGCACCGGCGAGGCCTTGCTGCAGGTCGCCCGCACGTTCGGCCTCGTCCCCTGCCCCGGTGGTTTTGCTCAATTGCTCCGAGTAGGCGTGCGTGTCGAAATCAGCCGGCATGTAGCGCACACTGGAATCGCCGGAGGGCTCCAGCCATTCCACTTGCAAGGCTTCGACGGCACGCTTGGCAACCCACCAGCGTTGCGCGACGACAGCGACCGCACCCTCAAGACGGTGTACCGAATCCACGCCCTTGAGATTGCGAATCTGCTCCTCATTGCGCACGACGCCCACCTGCAGGCCCAGCCTTGGCGCATGCTGCACCGCAGCATGAAGCATGCCCTCGACGCGAGTATCGATAGTGTATTGCGCCTTGCCAGTGGATTTGTCGTAGACGTCTATTCGCTGGACCGGCTTACCGATCCAGCGGAATGTGGCAGGGTCGCGCAGAGTAACGGTTTGCGGATCGGGAATGGGCAAATCGAGCGTTAGCGGCGCGAGTTCACCGTAACTGATTGATCGATTGGAAGCGGCATGAATGACCCGCCCTGGTTCAGTAGTCAACTGCGCCAGAGGCACCTTCCAGTGGGATGACGCGGCCTGCAATAGCATCAGGCGCGCCGATGCGCCCAGTCGGCGCATGGTCATGTAGCTCGCGCGCATGGAACGGCTACCGCCCGTGAAGCGCATGCCACCTTCCATGACTTTGAAGTCATTCCCGGGCGGTGCGTTCTCCACCAGAAAACTGGCTGGATCTACATCGAGTTCCTCACCCACGACCTGGGCCATACCCGTGAAGATGCCCTGCCCGCCCTCAATAAAGGGACTCTGCAGGCGCACTGTGTTATCCGGGCGAATCTCCAGAAATGCCGGCACACGTGTTCCGGGCGTTAATGCCTGGGCGTTTTCAGCGGCGCGTACCGAGCCAAGGGGAATTCCGAAGCTGATAACCAGCGCCCCCGCTGCGACTCCTGCGGATGCCTGCAAAAAGCGCCGACGGGAGACGTTCACAGATTGCCCATCGATTAGTACGCCGTGCTCGGCGATTGAATCATCCAGTTTTGACATGGTGTTCCCTTCTGCTTGCATTCAAAGCTCAACCTGACAGGAGACCTGTCCAGCCCCTTCCAAAGACTTCAGGCATTGCGGCGCAATCGGATGGCGCTGTCTCAGGAACCGGCAAGCTCATCGACGGCGGACTTGATCGCGTTGTAAGTGCCGCAACGGCAGAGATTGGTCATCGCCGCAGCAATGTCGCTTTGAGAAGGTTTGGGAATGCGCTGCAACAATGCAGTCGCGGCCATCACCTGGCCCGACTGGCAGTAGCCACACTGGGCGACTTGATGCTTGACCCAGGCAGTCACTACGCGCTTGCCCAACTCGTCGTCTTCAATGGCTTCAATCGTGCGTATTTGCTTGCCCTTGACGCCTTCAACCGGCGTAACGCATGAGCGAACCAGTATGCCGTCGACCATCACCGAACAGGCGCCGCATTGCGCCAGGCCGCAACCGTACTTGGTCCCGGTCAGCCCAATATCGTCACGAATCACCCACAACAACGGTGTGTCCGCATCTGCCTCAACCTCGTACAGAGTGCCGTTTACGTTGAGTTCCATTGCAAATATTCCTCGACTGAAAACATCAGAAAAAATGGTCAGGCGACTCACGGCTACTTGAGCGTTTGCCACCAGTGTTGAAATGTTTGAGGCCGACCATCAAGAAAGACGGTGCGACCAATGACAGGGGTCAACAGGGCATAATCACGACCTTCACTCGCAGCCGTTACGCGCTTGAAGGGATCATCCCAATCGTGGGGCGCAATGCTGAACCTGCCGACATGTCCTGGTGTGAAAGCCCTCGCACGAAGATCCTCGGCGGCTTGGGCAGCCTGCTCGGGATTCATGTGGACATTCGCCCATCGCGGGTCGTACTGCCCGGTATCCAGTGCGACCCAGTCAAAGGGGCCGTACCGTCGACCGACCTCGGCGAAGTGAGTGTCGTATCCAGAGTCTCCGCTAAAGAAAATTCGCCGTTGCGCTGACACCAGTGCATAGCCAACCCAGAGCGATTTATCCCTAGTGAGCGTTCGCCCCGAAAAATGTCGTGCAGGCGTCACGTAGAGGGTCAAGTCACTATCAATGGAGACCGATTCATACCAGTCGGCTTCACTCAGCTGCGCTTTTGCGTAGCCCCAGGCTTCAAAGTGCGCCCCTACCCCTAACCCTGTGACCACGTGATTGACTTTGGATCTGAGCGCCGTGATGGTCGGGTAATCAAGGTGATCGTAGTGATCATGGGTGATCAATAGCAGATCAATTTGCGGCACATCGTCTGCAGAGTAGAGGCTGGTGCCTGCAAAGGCCTCGTTTGCCAAGGGAATCGGTGCCGCATTAGTGCTGAAGACCGGATCGATCAGAATTCTCTTGCCGGCGAGCTGGACGAAGTACGAAGAGTGTCCGAGCCAGACCACCAGATCTTGAGCGATATCCAACGCCTTGAGGTCGGTTTTTACCGAAGGCAACACACTGTTGGGCCGCGGCTTACCTTTCTCGCCAAAAAAACTGTCCATCCAGATTGAAAGCTCTGTGCTGCCGGCGGTGTGCAGCGGTGTGGCGATCTGATTGCGAAACACTCCATTGGCGTAATGGGGTGAACGTTCGATACGCGCGAGCCGGTCGCCTTCGGGCAATCGTCCAAACAAAGGCGCTTGAAAAAAAACATACACACCGCTGACAAGCATGGTGATAACAGCCGCAAACACTATAAGCATCGGGCGTGCGCGTATTTTCATGGATGTCCTGTTCATGGAGATGCGCAACAGTGAACCGCAAGGAGGGCCCTGTTCGACGTAGATTTTCTTGAGTAAGCGATGCCACCGCGCGGTCTTGAAAAAGTGCGCACACTGATAAAACAAAGTATCAGGTGATCGTTCGAAAACACCGCGCCCGCAGCGATTGCTGCTATGAATCAGGCTGATCAATCAATCGATGAAAGATTCCTGCAGGCATGGGTGTGCCGCGCCAGCCATCGACGCGGGCTTTGTTGGACTTAGTTGTCGTAGAGAGCGGCGGCTCGCGCTCGCTGCACTGCCAGGTCGATCACCAGATCAAGCGCCGGTGTCTCGACACCGGCGAGCCGTGCGAGCTCCAATGGCGCTCTGAGTATCGTGTCGACTTCCATCGATCTGCCCAGCTCAAGGTCTTGCAGAATGCTTTGCTTATGCGTCGAAACGGACAATCGACCAAGCCCCTCCTCGACCTCTCCGGGATCGCACCCTAGTTCACGTGCAATCAAGGCGGCCTCCTTAGCCATCGCCTGGGCGGCTTTCGCAATCGTCGGGCTGGCCAGGGCTTGCTTCATCGTCGAACCGGTCAGAATGGCCAGGGCCCCGCCCGTCAAATTGATGACCAGCTTGGTCCAGATGGCGTCCCGTATCCTGTCGGTGACTTCAATCTCCAGCCCCCCGGCCCTCAAACACGCAGCCAAGGTATCCAGACGCGCATCCGGTTTCCCATCCGGGCGCCCGAGAATGAGCCGGTTACGTGGATTTTCAGCCTTGATCACACCCGGCGCGGTAACGGTGCAAGCGGTATAAGCGACCGCGCCCACGACGCGCTCCGGGCCAATTGCATTCGTCAACAGCGATTGCGGATCGATCCGTGGAAGTGATGCGCCTTCGAGCAGGCCGCTCTGCCCTTGAAGGTACCACCAGGGAATGCCATTCAAGGCAAACAACACCAACGTGTCATCACCCAATAAAGGCTTGATACCCGCCACGATCCCGGGAAGCGCTGGCGCCTTGACCGATACGATCACGACGTCCTGTTGCCCCAGCGACGAGGGATCATCAGTGGCCACTGGCCGACTCACGAAAACGCCGTCTTTTGTTTCCACGCGCAATCCATTTGCGCGGATGGCAGCCAAATGCTCACCCCGGGCGACCAGGGAAACCTCGGCCCCACCCTCAGCAAGTCTCGCTGCAATATGCCCGCCGACAGCGCCGGCTCCGTAAACGCAAACTTTCATTCTTCAGCTCCTCTGCACGCACTCCCGACGGACGAATCAAGGCGCCTCGCAAGGACGCCTTGAGTCATCCTGCGCTCGTGCAGTACCGATAATTGTTGAGGCTTAGCCGCAGATCAGCCGAGTTATGCAAACTGTTGTCGTTTCTGTATCGCCGCTGCGAGAAGAAATGAGATGTCGTTGCCGGTTGACACGTATCGCGCGCCCAATGCCACGAGCTCTTTGATCAAATCGGGCCGGCTGCCCAACCCCCCTACGCCGAGAACCTTATTGTTCGCCAGGCACGCATTCAATACGCGCCTGTAGGCGTTACGCACCAGTTCATGGTCCATCTCGCCAGAGACACCGAGAGCGCTGCTAAGGTCGTTGGCCCCCACCAGCAGGATGTCGACGCCCTCCACCGCAGCGATTTCCTCGACCGCATCAAGACCTTCCAGCGACTCGATCATGGCAATAATCATCGTCGCGTCGTCGAGTTGCTGGGTAGCGTCTACGGCGGGCAGGGATCGATAGTGGAACTGCGGGGGGGCACCGGCCACCGACCGTTCGCCCAGCGGGGCATGCTTGGCCGCTCGTACGATTGCCCTGGCATCTTCCGCCGACTGCACGCTCGGGACAATGATTCCCAAGGCGCCTGAATCAAGCACGCGTGCGATGAAGTGCGGGTCTGGGCTAGGCACGCGCACGAATGGAGTCACGTCCAGGCCGATACACGCCATGCATACTTGCCCAGCAGCCTCCAGGGAATAGCTGCTGTGTTCCATGTCGATGTAGATCGAATCGAAACCTGCCGTGTAGGCAATGCTGGCGATATCAAAGGTTCTGACAAGCCGAGAGGTCATCGAATAGACCGTCTCGCCCCTGGCGAGCTTTTCTTTGACCCCGTTCCTGAGTGACGCATTCGAAGCATTCATGTTTTTTATTCTCTGAAAAGATTCATGAGTAAGCACCGCACCATTGCCCAAGGCCTGTCGCAGAAGCGTCCTGGCCTTGGGTGGAATATGGGTATCAGGCCTTCAACGATGGCAGCGTTGCGGCTTCATCTTCAAAGCCATAGACCGACTTGATTTCCAGGTACTCTTCCAACCCAAACACACCCATCGAGCGGCCAATGCCTGATTGCTTGTAACCTCCCATTGGCGTCAAAGAGTTAGTCGCCGCGCCGTTGAAGCAAACACGCCCGGCACGCAGGCCGCTGGCGAATTCATACGCCTTGCGTCGGTCCTCGCCAAATACATAGCCACCCAACCCATAAGGCGAGTCATTGGCAATTTCCAGTGCCTGCGCCTCGGAGGAATAAGGCACCACCACCAGGACCGGCCCGAAAATCTCTTCGCGGCAAATACTCATGTCCGGCGTCACATCGACGAACACGGTAGGACGGGTGAAAAAGCCGCGCTCAAGGCCTTCGGGGCGTCCCAGTCCGCCAACGATCAAACGTGCGCCTTCATCGATGCCCGTCTGGATGTGACGCTGAATGCTCTTGAATTGCGCTTGGCTGACAATCGGGCCCATCGTCGTGGCGGGATCACGCGGGTCTCCGAGACGGAACTGGTTTGCTTCGTCGGCCAGGAAAGGAATGATCTGCTCCACTTGGCTTTCATGCACCAGCATGCGACTCGGGGCGTGGCAGGATTGCCCCGTGTTGAAGAAGCAGCGCTGAACGTTCCAACGTGCGGCCTTTTCCAGATCGGCGTCCCGAAGCACAATATTGGCCGACTTCCCGCCCAGTTCCAGGCATACGCGCTTGATCGTACGCGCCGCCGCTTCGCCTACCTGAGCACCTGCGCCAGTCGAGCCCGTGAAGGAAATCATGTCGACATCGGGGTGACTCGACATCGCCTCGCCGATCACACGACCCGAGCCATTGAGCATGTTGAAAACGCCCTTGGGTACGCCCGCGCTATCCAACACCTCCGCCAGCAGAATGGCGCTGACCGGTGAGTTGATGCTGGACTTGGACACGACCGTGCAACCGGCGGCCAGCGCATAGATCAGCTTGATGACGGTCGTCTGGATCGGCCAGTTCCAAGGTGAGATCAGTGCGCACACCCCCTGGGGTTCGCGGCGAACGATCGTGTTGCCGATCCGTGCCTCGAACTCGTAGGTTTTCAGCAGGTCGCGAGCGACCTTCATATGCTCGATCGGCCCCATGACCTGAGCCCGAGCGCTGCGAGGAATGCCTACCTCCTGCGCAATGGCCTGGACAAAATCATCGACACGCCGTTCGTAGGCTTCGATGATCCGGGTGATGAGGTCGTAACGCTCATCAAGGGAAGACTGCGAGTAGCTTTTGAATGCACGTCGAGCCGCGGCGACCGCGGTATCCACCTCTTCAACGGTCGCCATTGCGACTGTCGCAAAAACCTCTTCAGTGGTCGGGTCAATCAGCTCCTGCCGATGGGTCGTTGCAGACTCTACCCATTCACCGTCGATATAGAACTTGGCGTAATCCTTCATCTTGCTGGTGCCTCCTACTGTTATGCGGCGGGCGTCTGGAATCAGCTGCTGTGGGTATAGCCACCATCGCAGGCGATGGTCTGACCGGTGATGAACGACGCCGCCGGGGTAGCCAGGAACAACATGATTCCGACGAGGTCGGTGGGCAGCATTCCACGGGGAATGCACTGCAACGCAGCCGCGCGCTGACGCAGCTCGACAGTCGGATTGGCGACCCGCTCCACTTCCGTGGCAACGCTACCGGGGCGAATGCAGTTCACGGTGATGCCATGCGGTCCGAGCTCTCGGGCAAGCGAGTTGGTCATGCCGATCAGCGCCGATTTCGACGTGACGTAGTGCAGGTAATTCATCGTGCCGCGGGGTACGGCGTCCGAGGAAATATTGATGATTCGGCCGAATTTTGCGTCACGCATGGCCTGAGCAACGGCACATACGCACAGATAGGTGCCTGTGATGTTGACGTGCAGGACCTTCTGCCATTGCTGATAGGGGATCTGATCGAACGCGCATTTCTCCAAGGCTGCAAAAATCGATGCGTTGTTGATCAAGACATCGATACGCCCATGAACCTTCAGGACCTGCGCGACCATGGCGTCAACCGAGGCCTTGTCACCCACGTCGACTTGTACCGCCAGGGCCTGACCACCCGCGACTTCAATTTCTTGCACGACCGAAGCGGCCTTGTCGAGATTCAGATCAGCGATGACCGGAAAGGCGCCCGACGCTGCGTACTGCCGGGCCAGTTCGCGACCAATGCCCTGGCCCGCACCGGTGATGATCACAACCAGTTCCTTCACACTGAAATCACGCGCCTGCAGCGGAACGCCGGAATCGGCGGGGGCGTGGGTAATGGATGATTCGCTCATGTCTATTCCTGGATTGAGTTTTTTGTGAGGTCACGGGGACCTTATTTTTAAGTTGTTGTGAGTCACGCTTGGCCCTGGAAGAACCCAAAACATCCTGCTCGCCCTCAACCTCTGATCAAGGGGCCTGACCGGCAACTGCCCGCCTTAGCCCCAAAGCCCCCGGTCATCGACGACTGATGCAAAACGATGAAAACACCAACCTGCCAATAGAATTATGTCGAATTGTGGGATTTGTCAAGACAATCGACATGCATAATGAGCTACCCAGCAACCGGTCAATAACGCCCTCTCCCGCCAAAATTCCCTTTATAAGGCTGCTCATAACCGTGAAACGGCAACAAAAAAGCGGACAACGTCAGCTCGTCATCTGGATCAATTCAAAATTTGACGATATCTCACAGTGCGGGATATATTTAATCTGTGGTTGCAAATCGACCTGGGATACCCATCACTACACGGGCGCCGAAAAACATCCCGCTGACAGGATTGAATAATCCAGCCACGACCAACATTCAGTTAAACGAGGAATGAAAAATGCGAGTAGGCAAGGCTGCAGACACGAACAGTGAAATGGTTGGAACCATGCGTGAAGGCAAGCTCGCGCAAAAGCATCTGCTGTTTGGGGAAGATGGTTCGCCAAACAACTACGACTTGAACATGGGCCGGGCGGGTTCCGGGGGCTGGAGAACACCGCGCCATCGGCATAATTTCGATCAGATTCGCTACGTCATCAAAGGCCTCCTGCCGTATGGCGAGAACCAGTTTCTCAAGGAAGGCTGGGTGGGTTACTTTCCGGAAAGCGTACCTTACGGCCCTCAGGATCGTTCCGAGGGGCTTGAGACGCTCGTACTGCAGCTTGGCGGTGCCAGCGGTTTTGGCTACCTGAGCGTCGCCCAGCGTGAATCGACAAACGCGATCCTCAACGAGAAAGGCGAGTTCAGAAAAGGCCTTTATTACTGGAAGGATGAGCATGGCAACGAGCAAAGCATGGACGGCTCCGATGCCTGCTTCGAACACGCGACCGGGCGCAAGCTGCAGTTCGCCGAGCCTCGCTATACCGATGTGATTGCAATGAACTCCGATGCCTTTGACTGGCTACCAGAGGGTTCGGAAGGTGTCTCGGTCAAGTGGCTTGGCACCTTTACTGAACGGAACATGCGCATCGGTTTTATTCGACTGGACGCAAACGCTGTGTTTGGCGCCGGCCAGCACCCTTCACTCCAAGTCCTCTACCTCACCAAAGGCCAACTCGCCGTTGGCAATGATGAATATGGCCCCGAAACCGGCTTTGAATTGCTGGCCAACGAAGGTCCCGTCGCCATGCGCGCGCTCGAGCCGACCGAGCTGCTTTGTGTGGTCTTCCCGCAATTCTAAAGACGATAGCCGCGCCGTCTCGATAGCGACTAGTGCCGTGAGCACATCGCGAGCAGCGCCGCGGTCGGGTAGGACTGCAAATAATTATTCAAGGGATACTCCAATGTCTAATGCAAACAATAAGATCACCCTCAACGACCCTGAGCTACTGAGAAACCAGAACTACATCAACGGTCAGTGGGTGTCCGCTGATAGCGGTGCTGTAATCGAAGTTCGCAACCCCTCGACCGGCGAGCTCGTAGGCACGGTCCCATCAATGGGGGCAGAAGAAACCCGCCGGGCAATCGAGGCCGCCGGAGCAGCTCTCCCTGCCTGGCGCGCCATGACTGCAAAGGCGCGTGGCGCGATCATTCGTCGAATCGGCGAATTGATGCTGATCCACAAAGACGACCTGGCTACCATCATGACCGCCGAGCAAGGCAAACCATGGGCGGAAGCCAAGGGAGAAATCGAATATTCGGCTGGTTTCCTGGAGTGGTTTGCCGAGCAAGGGCGCCGCGTGTACGGCGAAACCATGCCTGGGCACGTACCGGGCCGACGTGTCTTGATCACCAAAGAGCCGATCGGGGTTTTCGCTGCGATCACACCGTGGAACTTCCCGTCGGCGATGATCACTCGTAAAGCTGGCCCAGGTTGGTCGGCAGGCTGCACCGGGATTATTCGTCCCGCCTCGCAGACGCCCTTTTCTGCCCTGGCCATTGCAGTACTCGCCGAGCGCGCTGGCATGCCCAAGGGCGTTTGCAATGTCATCACCGGCCCTTCAGGAGCGACCGGTGGCGAACTGACCGGCAATCCGATCGTGCGCAAGCTGTCTTTTACCGGGTCGACCGAAGTGGGCCGCGTGCTGCTGGAGCAATGCGCCAAGACCATCAAGAAAACATCCATGGAACTGGGAGGCAACGCGCCCTTCATCGTTTTCGATGACGCGGACCTGGATGAGGCGGTCAAAGGCGTCATGGCATCGAAATTCCGTAACACCGGGCAAACCTGTGTGTGCGCCAACCGCATTCTGGTCCAAGATGGCGTCTACGATGCCTTCACCGAAAAGTTGAAAGTGGCCGTGGAGGCCTTGTTCGTGGCGGACGGCATGGAAGAAGGAGCCACCCAAGGACCGCTGATCAACCAGGCGTCTGTGCTTAAGGTCGAGCAGCACATCAACGATGCCCTGGCCAAAGGTGCATCGGTCATCACTGGTGGCGCCCGGCACGCAAGGGGTGGCAACTTCTTCCAACCTACCGTGCTGGCCAATGTCCCGAAAGATGCGTTGATCTTCCGCGACGAGACCTTCGGTCCTGTCGCCCCGCTGTTCCGCTTCTCGACTGAAAAAGAAGCGATCGACCTTGCCAACGACACACCGTTCGGCCTGGCGAGCTACTTTTACGCCCGGGATCTGGGCCGCGTCTTCCGTGTGGCGGAAGCCTTGGAGTACGGCATCGTCGGCATCAACGAAGGCTTGATCTCAACGCCTGAAGTACCCTTTGGGGGCGTCAAGGAAAGTGGCCTGGGTCGAGAAGGCGGCCATAACGGTATCGAGGAATACCTCGAGATTAAATACATGGCGCTGGGCGGCCTGTAAGCCGATTGCGTCTGGGCATTATGGTAAAGCGCGGGCGCGTTATGCGCCCGACGCCCTCTGATGGCTATTCTTTCGCTGACTGAATATCAGCCCTGCCAATTCGTCATGCGCGAAGGCTCATGCTCGCCTCGTAAACGCTTCACCTCAATCGCCAGACGCCTCCTACCCCAAGCTCGTCGTTGCCTCTGAGCTGCTCCTCCAAAAACTCACAAAAACCTTGGGCTGCCGGAGAAATAGCACGTGTGCTTGAATGGTAAATACACACCTGCCTGGTGACTTCCGGCTGAACAATTGGCCGCATCGTCAAACCGAGTAGTTGGGCCAGTAATCCCACGTATGCCGGGCCCAGTGTGGCTGCCATACCCTGCGCTGCAATCCCCAACGCCGTGCTGACGTTCTCGACAATGTCCACGGGAATGATTCGTCCCTGCTCGAACTCTCCACCGTGAGTGAGCGCGACGGTGCGTTCATAGTCGCGACCCGCGACCACAAGCGGTTGCTGCCTTAACTGACTCCACGGGATGTTTTTATATCCGGCAAGCGGATGGCTCGCCGAGCACCACAGCACCCAAGGACTTTTGAAAAGATCCATCCGCACAATGTCATCTCCCACGGGCTGATCGGCGCCAATAGCAAAATCGGCGTCTGCATTGCTCACCATATCCACCAGGCCATCCACTGGTGCGTCGCGTATACGAATTACAAGCTTGGGCCGCGTCCGGGTGTACTCCTTGATCAGCGCAGGAAGGACCGAACTGGCCATGATTAGTGGAGCCGCAATCCGAACGACACCTGAAGCCCTGTTGCAGATGTCGTCCGCAGAGTTCTGTGCCAATTGCATGTGCTTGAGAACGCTCATGGCCGAAGGGAGAAACTCCCTACCTGCCGGGGAAAGGACGACGCTGCGCGTCGTTCGATCAAATAAACGAAGCTCTACAGCCAACTCCAGATCACCTACCAACTGGCTGACCGCAGAGCTTGAAAGACTCAGCTGCTCGCCGGCTTTGCGAAAACTTCTTGCCTGCGCCACTGCAACGAACGCAGCCAGCTGGCGCGGGGTGAAACGTGGATGCGGCATTGGGCGACCCTGTGATTATCCAGTTTTGCTTAATGATAGTCCGCAATTCATCGCTTGTTGATTGGAAGTGTCACCGGCAGATTGAAGGTGCTCACCAAACCCACGGACGGGCTGGACAGGTGCTCAAGGAAGCCCCCAATAACAATTTCCCCGAGTGAAAGCGCCACTATGTCAACGATCGATTTAAGCCATGAAATTGCGCGACATGTCGCTAATGCCCGCTACGAAAATCTACCTGGCGAAGCCATTGAGGCAGCCAAAAAATCCATTCTGGACACCTTGGGAGTCATCCTTGCCGGTAGCGGGATGGAGCCTGCAGTCCAAGGTGTAGCCGATATCGTACTGAACGGTGGCGGACGCCCGGACTGCTCCGTTCTGGGATTCAACAGCAAAGTTCCCGCCCCGATGGCCGCCTTCGCAAACGGGGTAATGGCCCACTGCCTGGATTATGACAACCAAACCCCGTGGGGCGCGCACCCTGACAGTTCAGTGGTGCCTGCGGTTCTCGCCATTGCACAGCATAAGGGCGGTGTCAGCGGCAAGGACCTGATCACTGCGGTAGCCCTGGGCGAGGACCTTTTCGTCCGCCTGCGATGCAACGTGCGCTGGAAGCAGGATTGGAACCTCTCCTCAGTCCTCGGGGTGTTTTCCGCCGCCGCAGCTGCCGGTCACATTCTGGGGCTGAATACGCAACAACTTGCTCATGCCCTCGGTATTGCGAGCATGCAGTCTGCCGGGACAATGGAAGTCATCTTCGGTATCGGCAGTGATCTGCGAGGTATGTACGCAGGCTTCACAGCCCAAGGCGCAGTGCTTGCGGCTCTGATGGCGGAGCGAGGGATAACTGGAATCAACGATCTGTTCGAAGGCAAGGCCGGCATTTTCAACGTCTACTTCGGCGGCGAATATGATCGCGCCAAAATGGTTGAAGAACTGGGCAAGACTTATTTTGGCGCTTCGATGATCTACAAAGCCTGGCCTGCGGTCGGCAACGTGCATACCTATATTCATGCAGCGATTGAAATGATGCGTGAACACTCTCTCAAGGCCAGCGAGATCGAGCAGATCTATGCCTACGTTGGCGATTTCCATATGCGCATGTGTACTCCCCTCGACGTGCGTCGCGCCCCGAAAACCCTCGTAGATGCGAAATTCAGTCTTCCTTACTGCGTTGCCTTGGCCCTGGCACGCGGGGAAATTCGAATCGGCGACTTCAGTTCGGCAGCGTTGGCCGACCCAGAGGTGCTTGCGTTAGCACAAAAAATCGTTCCGATTGAAGACAGTGATCTGGACTGGAAAGTGACGATTCCCGACGGCCGCCTGGAAATCCTCATGCGCGATGGCCGGCGGCTGCAGCGCAAAGGCGACAACGTCCCGGGCAGCCCGGAAACGCCGTTGTCCTGGGATCGACTGATTTCAAAATTCCGGGACTGCGCTTCGGTCGCTGCACATCCTGTGGCACCCGATGCCATCGATGCTGCCGTGCAGATGGCACGAAACCTGGAGTCCCTGGACGACTGCGCCAAGTTACTGAACGCCCTGAGCTAACCGCGAAGGCTCCCCCCTTGGCAGCCGGACACGTTCGGCTGCTTTTTTCCCAACGTTGAAACTTAGCCATTCATCCAACAATAAGAGGTGCATTCATGAAACGGTTCGAAGGCAGAGCAGTTCTGATAACGGGCGCGGCCAGCGGGATTGGCGCGGCTTGCGTGCAACGCTTGTACGACGAAGGTGCAAGCGTTGCAATCGCGGACATCGATCAGGCTCGAATCAACGATATAGCCGCTCGGTTCGATGAGCCCGGGCGGGTTTACGCAGCGGCACTCGATGTTTCTGATCCCGAGCAGGCAAAAACATTTGTCGCTGAAGCTCAAAACAAGTTGGGCAACCTGCATGGGCTGATCAATTGTGCCGGGATCAAAGGTGTCGGCAACGTTCTCGACTGCGATCTGGAAAACTGGAAGAGAGTGATGGCGGTGAATCTGGATGGCACGTTCTTGATGTGCCAAGCCTTCGCTCGCGCTGTCCGAGACGACAAGAGCCCGCGCGCAATCGTCAACATTTCCTCGGGTGCCGGCATCCTCGGCGTTCCGAATCGTTTGCCCTATGTCGCGTCGAAGTTTGGCGTTTCCGGCATCACCCGCACCATGGGTGCGGAACTCGGAAGCTTTGGAATCCGCGTCAATGCCATTGCGCCCGGGATGATCCGCACTCCGTTTACCGCCTATATGTTCGAAGACCCCGAGAAGACTAAGCGCATTCGTGCAGCGCACGCGATCGGTCGCGAAGGCGAACCAGAAGAGATCGCAGCAGTCGCGGCATTCCTGCTGACCGATGACGCAAGCTTCATGACAGGAGCGGTGGTCAGCGTCGACGGAGGACAGACAGCCTGCATCCCGCCGGTGTAACGCAGGGCAAAGGCCGGCACCTCCCGGTTGCGTTGCTTTAAAAGAAACGCAGGGAGAGTGCCGTCAGCCTGGCGAGAGTCTGCATGTGAGTCGCGGCCCCAAACAAGCCTCAGTAGGCCACAACGACACCAGGCGCTACGCAGAACAACGCTGAATAATAATAAGGGAGAACACCATGACAACTGCCGATGACACTGCGGCAAAAAAAGCGTTTCGGCGACTGATGCCGTTAATTATTATCTGCTATTTCGTCGCTTATCTGGACCGGGCAAATGTTGGGTTTGCCGCACTTCACATGAGCCAGGACATCGGCCTCACCGCCGCCGCGTTTGGGCTGGGTGCCGGGCTGTTTTTCCTGACTTACTTTTTGTTCGAAATACCCTCCAACTTGATGCTGGCCCGTTATGGCGCACGACGCTGGATCGCAAGAATACTGTTTACCTGGGGCCTTATGTCCGGGGCCATGGCCTTCGTAACCACGGATACTGAGTTCTATGCTCTGCGCCTGTTATTAGGTGCAGCAGAAGCAGGATTCTTCCCAGGAATCACTTACTTCGTGACGCTCTGGTTCCCCGCCCGTTATCGCGCTCGCGTTATGGGAACGTTTCTGTGCGCCGCCCCGATATCGCTATCACTCGGGGGCCCGGTCTCCGGCGTGCTTCTGGAGCTCGACGGAACCCTCGGTATTCCCGGCTGGCGCTGGATGTTTTTTCTCGAGGCGTTGCCGGCGATTATTCTCTCGTTCGTCATCCTCCGCTATTTGACCGATCGCCCCAACGACGCAACCTGGCTATCCCCCCAAGAGAAACAAGCACTCACTGCACGTCTGGCAGAGGATGCCGACGCCTGCCCTCCCTTGCCGCATGACAGCCTGCTTAGGGCATTGACCAGCGCACGGGTTCTGCTGCTAGGGCTGGCCAACTTCGCGATCGTCGTAGGTGCCTATGGTGTGAGCTTTTTCCTTCCCAGGATCATCAAGGAGTTTGGCCTTGGCGATCTGCAGACCGGATTAATTTCTGCCGTGCCTTATGCCCTGGCCGCAATGGCCATGATCTGGTGGGGAAAACGATCCGATGCCAGGCTAGAACGTCGTTTTCATACCGCCGCCCCGATAGTACTCGCAACGCTGGGCTTAGTCGCGGCGGCGTTGTTGAGCGATCCGCTTGCCCGGATGGCGGCATTTTCCTGCGCAGCGATAGGCTGTTGGGCTTCGATATCGCCATTCTGGTCGTTGTGCTTCAGCCAGATCCCCACGAAATTCGCTGCCGGCGCGATCGCCGCCATTAATGCGATAGCCAACTTGGGAGGCTTCACCGGTCCCGCCATCATGGGTTTTTTCCGCGACCGCACCGGTGATTTCACCGTGGGCCTGCTGATCCTGGCCGGCATAAATTTGAGCGCAGTGGCAATCGTGCTTTTTATCAACCGAACGCGCACGAAATATGTCCCGACCGTACAGCCTGAAACGTCACTCAGTTAGGAGATTTCCGTGAAAACTTACGCGCATTGGATTGACGGCAGTTATCGAAATCCGACCAGCATGCAATGGATGAACAGCGTCGATCCTTATAGCGGCGAGCCGTGGGCAAAAATCCCTCTAGGTTCTGCTGCCGACGCTGATGCTGCGGTCGCATCTGCCAAACGCGCCATGACGGTGGGCCCATGGGCAAGCATGAGCGCAACCGAACGAGGCAAAATCATGCGACGTCTTGGCGACATCACGCTGGAAAACATTGATCTGCTCGCTGAACTCGAAGTACGTGACAACGGCAAACTGTTCGCCGAGATGCGAGGGGCAATAAAAAACGTCGCTGATATCTGGTACTACTATGCGGGGCTCGCCGACAAAATCCAGGGCTCCGTGATGCCGATCGAGAAGACAGGCGTCGTCGCAATGAGCACCCGTGAGCCGGTGGGGGTCGTACTGGCACTGACAGCTTGGAACGCCCCGTTGAACTTCCTGGCACTCAAATGTGCCCCAGCGTTGGCAGCCGGCTGCGCTGCGGTCGTAAAGCCTTCCGAGTACTCTTCGATCAGCTCCCTTGAATTTGCGCAACTGACCAGGCAAGCAGGGTTGCCGGATGGCGTCCTCAACGTGGTAACCGGGCTTGGTTCGGATATTGGCGCGCCCCTCGTCGAGCATCCGGATGTCGCGATGGTCACTTTCACCGGATCCGATCTGACCGGAACAAAAGTGTGCGAAACTGCTGCACGCCATATGAAACGGGTCGCCCTGGAGCTGGGTGGTAAATCACCCAATATCGTCTTCGAGGACGCTGACCTGGAGCTGGCTGTTGCCGGAGCCGTATCAGGAATCTTCGGTGGCGGTGGTCAAATGTGCACGGCCGGCTCACGCCTGTTGGTACAGGGCTCGATCCTTGAAACCTTTACCGAGCGGTTACTGGAAAGCGCTCGGTCCGTGAAGCTCGGTAACCCCATGGATCCGGCCACCCAAATGGGTCCGATGTCCACCGCACCACAATACCGAAAAGTATTGGAATACATCGAGATCGCCCAGGGCGAAGGCGCGCATTGCATTCTGGGTGGCAAGCCCGCAACCGGACCCGGCCTTACAGGAGGCCAATTCATCGAGCCAACAATCTTTGTCGGTGTTTCAAACGGTATGCGTATCGCCCAGGAAGAAGTGTTCGGGCCGGTCTTGTCCGTCATTGCGTTTAACGACGAAGCCGAAGCCATTGCGATCGCGAACGACACCCCTTACGGGTTGGCTGCCGGTGTATGGACTCGTGATACCGGACGCTTGTTCAGAATGTCCAAAGCGCTGGAGGTCGGAACAGTCTGGGGCAACACTTACCGCACTTACAGCTACATGATGCCGTTTGGAGGCATGAAGCGTTCAGGCATCGGTCGCGAAATGGGGATCGAAGCTGTCGACGAGTTCCTGGAGACGAAAAGTCTCATGATCTCGATTGCAGATGCACGTCCGGGTAACAATTTCATCCCACGCTGAAGCATCGCTGAGTTACTTTTTACCCATTCCCTTCGGCGCTAGGCGGACTGGAAGCGGACATCCAACATGGCCGCTTCCAGCCCATGAACCCTCATTACTGATGGGAAAATAGCTTAAGTGCGTCCGCTACCCCCCGCGCCCGGAAAATAACGGAACCCTGCCCCCGACCACCGTCGTTCGCCACAAGATACACTTCCCGGGTGCCTGGCTTGAGAGCCATGCTGGTCGAAAACAAGAAGTGCCCTGTCTCTCTACCCGGAAGCAGAATCTGCCCGATCGGCAGCCCGTTGGGATTGATCACCAGTACACGTCCTTGGCTGTATTGCGCGACATAAACGTTGCCATCTGCGTCGACCCGCATCGAGTCAGGCGATGGCCCATGGAAACGGTAAACCACCACCGCTCCGAATGGCGCAATTGACTGAGCGTCTTTGAGCTCAACACGGTGCAGCAAACCCGTACCAAACTCTGTCACCCACAATCTCTTCCCGTCTGGGGACAGGGCTATGCCGTTGGCGTTCGCCATATTGGGCAGAATGGGCACGATGCTTTTGTGATCGGCTGGCACGTAATATACGCCGCCAGTGGGCTCGGTAGAAGTGCCTTTAAGGTCGGTAAAGTAGAAGCCGCCGTTCGCGTCGAATACCAGATCATCGACCAGCAGCCCCTTATCCGCGCCAATAATCACCTCAGGGTTTTTACCGTCTGCGTCGTAGACCGTAAGATTGCCTGTATCTATGTAGTTACCCAACCCCGCGACAAACAAGCGGCCATCCTTGTGTATGGCGAGGCCTGCGGAACCACGCACGTTTTTCGCCACCACCACATGAAGCTGGCCCTGAGCGTCTATTTTCAGTACTTGCCCGCCTAGTACTTCCACAAACAACAAATTACCTTGACGGTCGAAGGCGGGTCCTTCCAATTGCCAGGCCTGGTCTGAGACTTTGAACCAAGGCTGCGCGATAACTGTTGGCAAATCCTTTTCCGCTGCGGGTATAGCGTGGAGCTGTTGACCCAGGGTCGGGTAATTCAGCGTGGGTATGCTGTCAGAATTATTGGCCAGTGACAGTCTGGAACTCAACGCTATCGCAAGGGCTACTAAAGTCGCTTTCTGCATGGAACAACACCTCTGTACTTATTTTTGGAGTGGAGTGTTTGGGCCTGCATGCTTTGGATGTGAATGAATAAAAACACAGGGACGTAGGCGTCTTTGACATACACCACCGTCCCAAGAACTTACCCATCCGTTCAGTTTGCCAAATCCCGCCCGCGGGTTTCTTTAACCAGACACCGCACCGCCAACACCGCCATAAGCGCTAGCGCCATGAAGTAGAAGATAAAGGCGTCGGGCGAGACATAGGCTGTCAACCACGACTTGAGGTAGGGCGCGGTTCCACCGAATATGACTGCCGAAACAGACGAAGGAATGCTGATCACTTGGGCGCGAACTCGGTTGGGAACCAACTCGCTCATGAAGGCGACTTCAGTAGAGGCCACCGCTGCGAAAAAGAACAAGCCGATCGCCATGGGCAACAGTATCTGGAGAAAGCCTGGGCCCAGCAAAAAATGCTGGAGCGGGTAAACAAGCAGGAAAATCGCACCAAATCCAACCGTGTAGTTGAAGCGCCGCCCCCGTCGATCTGAGATATAAGCCCAGATGGGCAACATGAACAGGTACATGACCTGCGCGACCAGAACCGCCCAATAAGCGTCCTTAGGTTTGGCCCCAAGCATGCTGATGGCGTAGTCGCCGAAGGTTACGAGCATGGTGTATGAAGCGACATAATTGGCGGGCCAGATCAGAAACAAAATCAGTACCGTTTTTTTGTACTGCCAGATCGTTCGCCAATAACCGTTATCTTCGAGCTGTGCCTGTTGCCTGGAATCTTCGAACGTGGACGATTCATTCATCCCATGGCGCAGGAACAAGGTTAAAAGCCCATAAAGAACGCCAATCGCGAAGGGGATGCGCCAGCCCCACCCTTGCATGTCTTCGGCGCTGAGAACCGAGCTGAGGATTACGCCGAACAACGTTCCCTGGATGATGCCAAGAATCAGTCCGATGGGATAAGCGCAGCTCTGCAGCGTTCGCCATTTCGGATCAGCCATTTCCCCCACATAGACGAAAGCCGAAATACTTTCCATGCCATGGGCAAGACCTTGCATCAGCCGAGCTACCACAAGCACAAACGCTGCGGCGGCACCAATGGAACTCGCCGTCGGGGCGCAGGCGATGACCAGACTGCCGAGGGTGGCAAGCATCAACGCCGATAACATGATTGGCTTGCGCCCGAAACGGTCTGCCAGTCTGCCGGCCAGCATCGCCCCAACCGGTCGCGCGAGAAACCCGATGGCGAAAATACCGAGTACATTAAGCGACGCTGCAAGCGCGCTGTCCTCGGGGAAAAACAATTTGGAAAAATAGGGCGCAAATGTCGCATACACCACGAAATCGTAATACTCGAAAGAGACACCCAACACGCCTCGAATCAATGATTTTCGGCGGGCCTTTTCAGCCGACAAGCCTCCCTTCGCCGTGCTGATATGTTGCTGGTCTTCAAGCAGTGTTGCGTAATGAGGGGACGAGTCGGCCACTTGGCCAAAGGAGTCTGTACCTGCCATTTTTATTATCCTTGTGATGACCGTAAGACAGCCGCCTTCCATCGCGAAAGACGACATCCAGGGATATTTCGCTCACTTGATGATCGATCCAAATGACGGGCACGGTGTTCGCCGAAATCAACGTGCCCTGATATCGCCGCCTCTCAATGGAAAGAACGACCACCGTCCACGGCCAAGGCTGTACCAGTCACGTAGGAGGACTCCTTAGAAGTCAGAAAAAGGATTGCCGCCGCGATCTCCGATGGATCGGCCAGTCGCTTGAGTGCGTAATTGCTGACGTTGCCCCGGTAACCATCCGCCATCGGGGTATCGACCATGCCGGGACAGACGCTGTTGACCCGTATCTGTGGTGCCAACTCCGCCGCCATGCACCGTGTCAGGTTGACCACCCCACCTTTGGAAGCCGCGTAGGCGCTAAGCCCCGGCGCATTCGGCAGCAGCCCAGCAGCTGAGGCGATATTGACGATGGTTGCGAAGGGTTCACCCGTCATCCAGCGCAGGCAGTTGCGCGATACGATGTAGGTGCCGACCAGGTTGATCTCGATCTGTTTGCGCCACTCAACGGCGGGCACGTCGAGGATGGAGCCCTTGCCCATGATCCCGGCGGCGTTGACGACACCGTCGATACCACCCATATCCCTCGCGGCTTGCTTAGTGACTTGCGCTACGGCCTCCTCGTCGCTGATATCGACAGCAAAACAAAGACCCCTGCCCTCGAACGCCGCGGTCAATGCCTCGCCATTCCTGTCGAGCAACGCAACTGTCGCCCTTTCCGCTAAAAAGCGCTCAGCCGTTGCTCGCCCGATACCCGAGGCGGCGCCGCTGATCACGATCCGCCGTCCGTCCAGGCGAGCGCTGTTGGATTGATGAAAAGCCTTATCGGTCATCTTATTGTTATCCCTTTTTGTTCTGTAAGGACCCGCGATCATGAGCGCTTACGTCGTCTCTCACTCACGCTGTTATCTGCCGGCTCAACGCGGAATGAAATTATTCGCCGGGCGCGCATCCGCGATGGAAATCATCAGACTTTTGGTTTCGAGGAATTCGTTCACCGCCTCGATGCCCATCTCCCGGCCTATGCCGGATTTTTTCATTCCGCCGAAGGGCATCGTGTAGCTGTAGGTGCGATAGGTGTTGCCCCAGACTGTTCCGACCTCTAGCGCCTTGGCCATGCGAAACACGCGGCCGATGTCACGGGTCCACACGCCGGCTGCCAGCCCATAGGCGATGTCATTGGCAATGGAGACAGCCTCAGCCTCGTCTTCAAAACCGATGACAGACAGCACCGGACCGAACACCTCTTCCTGGGCGATACGCATCGAGTTGGAGACGTGAGTGAAAATCGTCGGTTCGACGAACTGACCGCCGCGAATGCCTGGTCCACTGGCGGGCTTGCCGCCGAACACGCAGCGCGCACCTTCTGCCTGGGCTATTTCGATGTAATCGAGCACTTTCTGATATTGCGGAGCAGTGGACATGGGCCCCATCTGGGTGGCCGGGTCCATCGGGTTGCCCACTTTGATCGAACGCGCACCGGCAATTAACTGCTCGGTGAAAGCGTCCAGGATAGAATTTTGAACCAACAGCCGGGAGCCGGCCGTGCACATCTGGCCGCCGCCGCCGAAGATGCCGGAGACCGCCCCGGCAGCAGCCAGCTCCAGATCGGCGTCCTCGAAGACGATATTGGGCGATTTACCACCCAGCTCCAGGGCCACCCGCTTCATATGGCGAGCCGCGGCTTCGTAAACTTTGGCGCCCGTTGCGTCAGATCCGGTGAAGGTGACCATCGCAACGTCCGGGTGCCCGACAAGTGGAGCACCGATGCCAAGGCCCACACCTGTAACCACGTTCAGAACACCGTCCGGCAGGCCGGCTTGCTTGGTCAGCGCTGCGAACTCCAGCGAGCTGACCGAGGAAAATTCCGAGGGTTTGACCACGACTGCACAACCCGCCGCCAAAGCTGGCGCACACTTGAGCGCCAGAAAATTCAAGGGAGCGTTCCAGGCAGTCAACGCAAGCACCACCCCAACCGGCTCCCGGGTAGTCATCGCAACGATGCCCTCTTTCTCGATCGGCATCACGGAACCTTGAATCTTGTCGGCGAGACCGGCGTAGTAGTACCAGATCTCCGCCACGTTGCTGATTGCGCCGCGCATTTCTGCGAATAACTTGCCGTTATCGCGCACCTCAAGTTCGGCCAGGCGATCGGCATTCTCCAAGGTCAGGTCAGCGATACGACGCATGATTTTGCCGCGCTGGGTTGCGCTCATGCTTGCCCACGGCCCGGACGTCATCGCACGCTTGGCCGAGGACACCGCGGCATCCGCGTCAACCGCCACTCCCAAGGGAATTCTCGCCCACGCCTCGCCCAGATAAGGGTCTTGCGTGTCCATCCACTCGCGCCCCGCCGGCTCTTGGTGAGCTCCGTCAATCCAATGTGCGTAGGTCTTCAACTGCCATTCTCCTTTCTGCTGGTTTGCACCTTCGCAAAGGTGTGCTGAAATGCCGCACAACAAAATAAAACTATCTCGCATGGTGGGATAAATCAACAATAAACCTGCAATGAATCCATTGCTGAAGAATTCAGCTAACAGACTCAGGCAAGAAAGGAATGCGTGTGGGCATGCTGAATAGCGGGTACGCAGAGGTTGGAACACTGCTGACGAGTGTTCTCAAAAATGGGAAAGAAGATCAGTGGAAAGCCGGTAAACCGACAGATGGCGTAAAAACAAACACTTGGGAGCTAACGATCCGACCAGGCAGCCGAATTAAAGCGTTTGGAATAACGCGCAAGAGGCAATGCCTGATCGGAAAATCACTCTCTTTGATCAGTCCGTGCCAGATGCATCGGCCTGAGCGAGGCGACTGGAGATCTCACGCGCCGCGCGCTTGACTGAAACTACCGCACGTTTGACATCGACGTCACGACGCTCCTTTTCATCCCAGGCAACGCCAATACTGCCTAAAACCATGTTGCTGTCATTGATAATAGGTGCGGCCACACCATAGACACCCGGATTGAATTCGCCCTTGGTGATGATATAACCGTCTTTTTTGATTTTGCTCAGCGTGCTGCGGAACTCCTCCCAAGTGTCCCCTAGCCCAGCTCGCTGTATATCGAATTGCGCACGGCTATAAAGGCTTTTAAGCCGATGATGGGGAAAATAGGCGAGGATGACTTTAGAGACCGCCCCTTGAAACAGCGGTCTGCGCTGCCCGCGGCAAAAACGATTCTCAGGACTCAGCGGCGCACGATGCTCGCGAATGCATAGCACCGAATCACGAAACGCCGTGCATAACAGTGCCGAGTGACCGATCGTTCCGACCAACTCCTCCAATACACCCTTGCTGGCTTGCAGCAACGGGTCAGTATTTCTGATTTGCAAATCCAGCTCGATGATGCGCGAACCGAGTACGTAGTTGCCATTGCCAACTGTGCTTAGCAAGCCTGCAGAATGCAGCGCTTTGATGTAGCGATACCCTGTAGAACGAGAGGTTTCGAGTGCTTCGATAATGGCTGTGGTCGACAACACAGCCTGATTGGAACTGAAGAGATCAAGAATGCTGAGCATTTTGGTAAGGCTGCTCGCACCGTCGCGAGCGTGCTCTTCTCTCTCGTCTTCAACGGCTGGGTTTTCCCCCTGAAGCGCTTCTATGTCCATTACCCGCTTACCCTACGTTGAAGATTCCCTTGGAATACCTTCGGCACCCGTGAAAACCAAGATTGCGTTACGTACGGCAGTGCGTACGTTTGATTTCCGATCATAGTCTCAAATTGTAGGATCGAGCAAGAAACCGACAGATACAGAAAATTAAAATCTCACATTATGAATAAGACAAAAGATTTCAACCATGAAAGCCCGGAATGAAGATTTCACATCATCGGGCTTCCAAGTCAATGGCTCGTCAGACGTGCTGGCCTACTTATGGAATGACAATGGATGAAAGAAGTTTTCCTCGATCAACCCTTCGGTTTTTCTTAGAAACTCTTTCACATGAGGCGCATGCACATGGGCCTCGAAATCCTCGTAGGTTTCCCATTGTTCAATGAACACGAAGCGCCTCGGCTCGGTACGATCACAATACATTTCATACTGGATCATGCCTTTTTCCTGGTGAACAGGCTCGATCAACGCTTCAAGCGCCGCTTTCACCGCTTCAAGATGTTCTGGCTTGGCCAGTGTCACAGCCACGCAATGCACTCTTTCCGTCATATAAACCTCATTTTTGTGGTTTTACAAAACACGTGGGTCAAGGCACTAAACCTTTTATTTCAGCGCGCGTATCAACTCGGCAACATCCTCAACGCCTTCCAGCGTCTGGACCAACCGCTGGACCTTTTCTATGGTGCCCAGGCTCAAGGGATTAACAGCCACAGAAGCGCATTCGGCAAACTTCAAGCAGAGATCCGCCCACGTCATGGGGTTGTCCGCATTACCCGGTATCGCGGTACCGAAACTTTCCCAATGACGACCGTCCGTCGCCAGCACCTCGACACGCCCTAGCGGTAACTCGAGTTTCCAATCCAGAGACGCATCGGCAATCAAGGAGATTTTGTTGGCGGTCGCCAGCACTTCTGGATCGTGGAGACCCGACTCGGTGAAATCCGACACACTCATGCCACGACGCACGGCTGCAACCGCAACCAGAAACGGCAGACTGAACTTTGCATCCGCCAGCGTTGCAGGCGCCTTGCGCACCTCCAGCGGCTCGCACATGAGCGCGTGATAGTCGCCCACAAACAAGCGGATTTCAGCGATGTCTTCAGGCGCGAGGTCGTTCTGCGAAACAATGTCGATGACCGCTTTCATATGGCTGTGCGCAGTGCCCACCGAGGGCCAGCGCTTGTACAAGGTCACGCTGCCCTTGTAGTCGACGCCGAGGTCCTCAAGGATCTTTTCCCGATCGTAACGGCCATCGAAATAGGTGTTGAAAAAACCGTAGCCGCCTTCAAAAAGACGATCGATACCGGGCACGCCCTTTTCCGCCATCAGCGTCGCCAACACCGCGCCTTTGGCCGAAAAACCTGCATACAACCCGCGTAAGTCGCTACCCGTGCCGCACACCATTTCCATGATGCCCGAACACTGCATGCTGGCGATGCCCAGCGCATTGGCGGTCTGTTGCGCACTGAAGCCCATCACGCGCCCGGCGGCGGCGGTTGCAGCAAACACCCCCATCACCGTGGACAGGTTCCAGTCTTTCTTCCAGCCGACATTGCAGCGCAGCCGCGCGAAGATATCCTGCCCTGCAGCCACGGCAGCAATCATGTCCTTGCCGGTCACGCCACCCTTGCGCTCAGCCAATGCGAACACCGCTGGAATGATCGAACTCGCCGCGTGCTGCCCCCAAGGGGTTTGATCGTCATAGTCCAGGCAGTGCGCGAGCGCGCCATTGGCCAGGGCCGCCATCGTCGCCGGGACACGCCCCCCAAAGCCCAGGATCGTAGCTTGTGGGGTACCTGCAGATTCCTTGACCACCTCGATAACACCCAGTACCGCAGGCTCCATCCCACTGGCGGCAAGCATTACTCCAAAGGTATCGAGAATACTTTTCTTCGCAGCTTCGCGCGCCGCCTCAGGCAAGTCTTCATAACGCATCCCGGCCGCCAGGGCGGAAAAGTGATGGACGATGTCGGCACTTATGGCCACAGGATTGGAATTGAACATTCGTTCTGACATAAGACAGTCTCCCGTCACTGCAATTAAGACTACGGCACCGGGCGCTGCTCACGCACCGGGCCACTCGCTCACACGCGGACCGTCTTCTGCAGCACTGTTTTACTGACCATGTAGGATTCCAGACTCCACGGCCCCCCTTCTCTACCGATGCCACTGTCTTTCATGCCGCCGAACGGAGTATCGGGATCCGGCGCACCAAAATGGTTGATCGACAAAACCCCCAAGTCCAGCTCGCGACTCAGTTGCTCGGCTTCCTCCAGCGTATTGGTGAAAGCAAATGCGGCTAGGCCTACGGACAGGCTGTTGGAAATTTCGATCGCTTCATCAAGGGTCTTGAAAGGAACGGCTACCGCGACCGGACCAAACGGCTCTTCGCGCATGATCTCGCAGTCGAGTGGGGTATCGACCAGCAGGGTCGGTGCGAAAAAGTAACCACGATCACCGACGCGATGACCACCCACGGCGGCCTTGCCACCACGCTCGAGTGCGTCATCGACGAAATGCTGCATGGCCGCCAGACGTCTGCCGCTGGTAACGGGGCCCATATCGGCCTGGACATCCATGCCGTCAGCGACACGCACCTGCTGCGCCGCAGCAACGAACCCCGCGACAAATTCGTCGTAAAGACTTTCGTGAACCAGGAACCGCCCCGGCGCGGCGCACCACTGGGAATTGATACGAATCTTGCTCTTGAGCGCCATCTTGCCGATTTCGGTCGCATCCACACCCGCGCAGATGATCACCGGCGCGTGACCACCAAGTTCCATCAGCACCGGTTTCATGGCGGCTCCCGCCAAGCGGCTGAGATGCTTGCCAACGCCGACCGAGCCAGTCAACGTCACCATACGCGTCACTGGAGAATCAATGAGCGTCGACGACACCTCGGCAGGATTGCCGAACACCAGGTTCAGGACTCCCTTGGGCAAGCCCGCCTGCTCGAAGCATTGAACCATGGCGACGGCGGCCCCCGGTGTTTCCTCAGGCGCCTTGAGGATAATCGAGCAACCCGAACATAAAGCGCCGCTGATTTTTCGACCGGGCGCGCTGAGGGGCACATTCCACGGCGTGAAAGCCGCCACCGGCCCGATCGGTTGACGCAAAATCAACTTTTGCATCTGCGCTTCGCCCGGGACAATGGTGCCGTAAGCACGTAACGCCTGAGCCATGTCCCAGTCGAAGAAACTTGCCGAGCGTTCGACCTCGGCCCGGGCATCGGCGATCAGCTTGCCGTTCTCACGGGTAATGATCTGCGCGATTTCCTCAGCGCGCTCACGCACGCCCGCGATGGCGCGAGCGATAATAAGGTTGCGCTCAACCGGTGGCGTCGCTCGCCAGATCCTGAACCCCCGCTCTGCAGCGGCCAATACCCGCTTGAGGTCATCGGCGTTGGCGCCGGGTACGGTAGTGAGCACGGTTTCAGTGCTCGGGTTGCGAACGTCGAAACAAGACGGTCGATCAAAGATCCATTCACCGTCGATGAACAGGCCGACGCGTGGATGCGTGGCGTCGCCGCAAACGTGATTCTGGGTGTCAGTGGACATGGTATTTTCCTCTGCAAGTGGCGACACGGTATTCGCCGACTCGCTCAATTGGTTTCGGCCAGAGCGCTGCTTGTGCGGCGCGCCAGCGCATCTTCACGAATCAAGTCGGCAGCTTTCACACCGATCATGATGGACGGCGCGTTGGTATTACCCGACGTGATGAATGGCATGATCGAAGCATCAACCACGCGCAGTCGCTCGATACCCCGAACACGCAGCCGCTCATCAACGACCGCCATGGCGTCGTTACCCATCTTGCAGGTGCCGCCCTGGTGGTGGGCCGAGTTACCGCTTTCTACCAGGTAGTTATAAATTTCTTCATCGGTACGAACCTGAGGCCCCGGCATTTCTTCAGCGACCACGCGCGACTTGATGGGCTCGCTGTTCATGATTTTGCGTATCCAACGCACGCCACTGATCACCGCATTCACGTCGTATTCGCTGCTCAAGAAGTTCGGGGTGTAATCTGCCGGATCCGAAGGGTTGGTCGAGCGCAGCTTTACCGTTCCTGTAGTGCTGGGGCGCAACTGATAAACCGACACACCGAGCCCAGGGTGTTTTTCAACATCGACCGTGCCGTCGGCAAAATATTGAAAGGTCATAGGCCGAAAGCTGATCTGGAGATCCGCGTAGTCCTCTTTCGGGCTGCTTTTAACGAACGCCGCTACCTGGGAAGAGCCGAGGGCGAGATAACCTTTGCGCGTCATCAGATAACGAAAGCCTTCCCAATATTTACGCAGGCCCACGAGGTTGGCGTTGTACGAGCTGTCGGGGGTGCAACGGAACCCCGTGTGAATATAGAAGTGATCCTGCAGGTTTTGTCCTACGCCCGGGGAATCCAGAACAACAGGGATTGCATGCCTTTCCAGTTCATCCCGTGGACCGACACCCGACAGCATCAGCATCTGTGGCGTCTTTAGCGAACCGGCGGACAAAATCACTTCACGCGCCGCGTAGATCTTTTCCAGGCGACCGCCCTTCAACACCTCTACGCCGACGGCTGTAAGCCCCTCGAACAACACACGTTGCAGCTCGCAGCCGGTGCGAACTGTCAGATTAGGCCGATCAATGACCGGCTCGATAAACGCCCGGTAAGTCGACATCCGTTGTCCGTCCTGGATGTTGTGCTGCATGAAACCTACGCCGTCGTGCAGAGCGCCATTCATGTCCTCGGTTACTGGGATACCGATATGGTTCGCGGCCTCTATAAAGTCGTAACTGCTCTTTTCCTTGACCACCGGATCGCTGATCCACAAGGGTCCGCTCGCCCCTCGGTATTCGTCGCCACCCCGTTCGAAGTGCTCCATCTTTTTGAAATAGGGCAACACATCGTCATAGCCCCAGCCTGGATTACCCAGAGCACGCCAGCCATCAAAATCTTTCTGATGCCCGCGAATGAATACCATGCCGTTAATGGAGCTTGATCCGCCCAACAACTTGCCACGAGGCCAGTACATCTCGCGCCCCTGGAGCTTTTCCATTGGCGAGGTGCGGAAGTTCCAGTTCAACAGCTTATTGAAATACAGTTTACCCATTCCCGCTGGCGTGTTGACCCAGAAACGATCCGCGGCGGGACCCGCCTCGATTAGCAGGACCTTGTTCAGGGGATCGTCTGACAAACCGCGCGCAACCGGACAGCCTGAAGAACCAGCACCGATGACGATGTAATCATAAATCTGCATTGACCCTATTCCTCGCTCTTTCAAACCTGGTAGCAGCGAACAGGCGATGCCTGCCCGGGCTCAACCATGGGATGTCCCTACCATGACAAACCGTTGTTATCCGCAGCCGATCTGGCTTCGTTGTTTAGGATCCGGCACGAGGAATGTCGACCTGAACTTGGTTAAGTGCTCCGAGTCGCTTGCGCGCTTGTTGGTCAGGGATCGTACCGTCGTAGGTGGTGATAAACAGGGTATGGCCATCATTACCGCCAAGCTCGCAAGCAACGGCGCTGCCGGGGAAATGCAGACGATGTGTGATCACTCCGCCTTCGAGGACGCGCAACACCTCGCCTGTGTTGAACGAGCAAACCCAGATGCCGCCTTCTGCATCGGCGCACATGCCATCCGGCTCTCTTCCGGCAATGTCGGCAAATAGCCGCCGATTGGACAGAGACCCATCCAGTGCGCGGTCGAATGCCGTCAGCCGACCGCGCCAGGTTTCTGCAACCACCAGCTTTCGTCCACCCTCGATAATGACCGCGCCATTGGGAAATTCGACGCCATCACTACCGTGGCTGACGGTGCCGTCCAGCTCAACGATATGCAGAGAGGTCTCGCGCTTCGCTTCGCCCATGAACAGGTCATAGCCAAAATTGCCAACGTAGAGACAGCCATTCTCGGCCACAGCAAAATCATTCAAATCCCCAGTAGCCCACGCTGAGAGATCGGCGTGCACAAGCAACTCCCCATCAACCAGCTTCAATATCTGGCGAGCAACGGATGACACGATGAGGGGGGTTCCATCAGCCAGAAAACCGAGACTATTTGGCCGCGGTGGCAGATTGTCTTTTAGCACATGCCGACGCCCGTCCGCGTCGACCTGGTAGAGGATCGAGTCAAAGACGTCTGGCACCCAAAGGCGCCCGTCGTACCACCGAGGCGCCTCAAGGAAGACGAAATCGTCAGCGAGGCGATGCGCCTTTAGCTCTTGCATGTTCTGCCTGCCCTTTCTTTATTTTTAGATGAAAAACGCTAGAGCGATGCGACCTGCGCGGGCAACCGAACGAAGCGTGGCGTCGCCCTGCAGTCACCCAGAACCCTATCGAACAATAAAAATTGTGTCAATAAATGGGATTAATTAATTTAAAGACCTTCAGGAGTTGCCGTCGAAATCCGTGCGCCGATGAACTCTTTACAGATTGTTGCCATCGTCACCCATTCATTCTCAGCGCGCCCGCAGGAGCGGCAAGTCGCCATGGAGCGCGCGCTGTTAATGCGCCAGCCTGAGCCAAAAATACAATTGCGCGCCCGCTCCAAAGGCTTGACAGGACAAAAGCCCGGCCTGAGTGGCGTACGTACTGAGCCAACCTACTGCAGCGACACGCCAGCGCACCAATGTGGCTTCCTTCCGGCGCTGCACTGCACCCGCACAAACGGTGGTACGTGCACCGGAAAGGACCACATCAAAATCAGTTGCTTAATCCCACAATCAGGGATATGTTGATTTTGAGCAGCGCAAATCGACTCAGATGTGCCTTGCGAGAAGCCCACCTCCCAACCGGTCAGGCTGGCATTCGCGCAAAGCCACCGGCCTGCCGGACATCGTCATGCATGTCACGGCGGTCGACCTCTGAGGCGGGTGAAAAAATGCGTGCTTTACCAAGGCAAAACCAAGAAAGACCTGACGCAAAACACAAAAACAACAACGTTTCGACAAGTTTCAGGAGCTACAAATGCCGACCAAGATTTTCAGCAAGAACTCAAATCACGCTGTTCGTGCGCTTTTCAAACACATGTTCCCCGCCTTCCTGGCATTAACCGCCACCGTCAGTAACGCGGCCGAGCTGACTTTCGGCTACGTTCCAGGGAATCTGGCGTACCCCTACAACGTATCGACCGCTAAAGGTTTCGAAGCCGCAGCCAAAGCCGCCGGTGTCAAGGCCGTCATCATCGATCCTCGCGGCAGTGTTGAGAAACAGGGCAATGCACTTGACGATATGATCGCGCAGCGCGTCGACGCTATCGGTTTTCTGCCCCTGGATTCTGTGGTGGCGCAATCTTTCGTCGACAAGATCGTGGACCACGAGATCCCGGTGGCTGCGATTGCGGTAATGGTAGGTGACCCGCAATTGCGGGCGATCAACAAGCCTTACGAACAGCTCACTGCCTTGGTCACCACTGACGACATTCGCGCTGGCGAAGTGGCCGGCGAGCACTCAGCCACACTTTTGCCTAAAGACCGCGTCGCGAAAATTGCGGTCGTCGAGGGCGTACCTGGCTATGCGGTGGTCAAGCAGCTCACGGAAGGCTTCAAGACGGGCCTGAAAAAAGCTGGCGCAAAATATGAAATTGTCGCGTCTCAGCCCACCGACTGGACGCCTGAACAGGGCGAGCGCGTTTGCCAGAACATGTTGACTGCCCATCCAGACCTCGACCTCATCTTTAGCCAGGCCGAAGACATGGCCATTGGTTGCGCACGAGCCTTGGTTGCCCAAGGTTCAAAAATCGCTCTGGTGGCAACAGGAGGTGGCTCCAAGGTCGGGGCGACTGCGATCGCAGCTGGCGAAATCAATGCGTCGGTGTGCGTGCGTCCGAAGTTGCTCGGTGAACTTCTGTTCAAGTCTCTTTATGAGTCTGTAACCCATCCGGAAACGCCAAAGGGCAAGTACGTGACGTACGACCTGCCATTGATCACCAAGAACACGCTCAACGACTGCCCCGATAAGTGGTAGGCCGCTTTATATAAGCCGATAACGAAGAACAAAAACGGATTATCGAGATGACTCATCAAGAAACGCTTCTCATGCGGCTCCAAGGGGTTGCTAAAGAATACCCAAACGGGACTGTCGCACTGCGCGGCGTCGATCTCGACATTGAGCGAGGCAAGGTTCACGGTTTGCTGGGTGCCAACGGTGCCGGCAAGTCGACCCTGATCAAGATCCTGTCTGGCGCAAATGCTCCCACGAGCGGTGAAATTGTCTGGCGTGGCAAGCCAGTCACGTGGGCGAGTCCGAAGGTGGCCAACGACATGGGCGTAGCCACCATCCATCAACATATACCGCTCGTGCCCACCCTCTCCGTGATTGAGAACGTCTTTCTCGGAAAGAACGGCACGTGGCGCTACCCTAACTCGATGCGTGAACGCTTTGATGAGCTTTGTCAGCGTGTCGGGTACAGGTTGGATGCCGATTGCAAGGTCTGCGACCTCTCCATTGGTCAGCGCCAAATGGCAGCGATTTATCAGGCTTTCGCTACAGGTGCGGACTTGATTGTCATGGACGAGCCAACTGCCTCTCTGGCTACAGAGGAGCGTGAAATCGTCTATGACACAGTGCGCCGCCTGTCAAAAGTAGAAAACAAGGCGATCCTCTTCGTCTCGCACTTCCTCGACGAAGTGATGGCGCTGACAGACTGTGTCACGGTCCTACGTGACGGGGTCGCAGCCATGCGCGCCGAAACCTGTGATCTGAACGAAAATCTTTTGGCCGAAGCCATTGTCGGCAAACCGATTGCCAAACAGGCGCGTGCGACGGCTCAGCGCAGCAGTTGCGTCGATTCATCCCGAACCGTGCTGGAACTGCAGAACGTCTCGTCCTCGGGCAAGCTGCACCCGACATCGCTTAAAGTCGCTGCGGGCGAGGTCATCGGGATAGCGGGCCTTCTCGGCTCAGGGCGAAGCGAACTGCTCCACGCAGCATTCGGGGCTGACCCGCATGCCTCAGGCAAAGTCATACTCAATGGTCGGGAAGTTGGCCGCAGCACTGGGGCTTCTGTCAAAGCGGGCATTGGCCTGGTGCCGGAAGATCGCATCAAGCAGGGCCTGGTGCCAGACTTTGAGATTTGGCGCAACACTTCCCTTCCTGCCCTCAGTTCAGTGTCCAGGTTCAATTGCCTTCCTGACGAACAGAGTGAACTCAACCGTGGCTGGGATGCTATCCAGCAATTATCAATCAAGGCCAGTTCACCTGACATCCTCGTCAGCGAACTCAGTGGCGGCAATGCTCAGAAAGTAACAATCGCGAAGTGGTTATTCAGCAACGTCAAAGTACTTCTTCTGGACGAACCAACCGCCGGCATCGACATCGGTGCCAAGACCGAAATCATCTTTCTGATCCGTCGGCTGGCCGCTGAAGGCAAAGCCATCATCGTCGTGTCGTCAGAATTCGAAGAACTGCTCGCTGTCAGCGATCGCATCATTGTCATGCGCGATGGATGCTGCGTAGCCGAGCGCCCCGTCCATGAAACATCGGAACATGAACTGCTCCTGCTCGCTGGCGGTAAGTGCATTACTCCTGAAAGCAGAGGTCACTGAGCAATGGATAATTTAGCTATAGAGATAAAAAAAATGCGTACAACAGCTCAACCAAAAATCAAACCGGTGCGGCTCGCCAGTCAAAATGTCACACCGCCGCCACTCGCGCCTGTGTATCGTCAGGTTGATTGGCGACGCCTCTTCAGCCTGCGTGAAATGGGGGTTTACTATGCTTTGCTATTATTGCTGGTGGGCCTTTCCTGCATCACGACCTACCTGGGTAAATCCAACTACCTCAGCGTTTTGAACATTACCAATATCGTCTATCAGTCTTCACTGATCGCCATCATGGCCGTGGCCATGACAGTCATATTGATCAGTGGCAATTTCGATTTGTCAGTCGCGTCAGTCGCGGCTCTATCGGCCGCGGTTCTTATCGGTTTCGCCGATCAGCTGGGTTTCTGGCCCGCGTCCGCCTTTGCAATGACGGTTGCCATTTGCGCCGGCCTGCTGAACGGGTCGATCGTGCAATTTGTGGGTATCAACGCTTTTATCGTCACCCTCGGCACCATGACCGCGCTGCGCGGCGCCGTTTTGATCTTCACTGATGGCCAATCTCTGTCAGTGGAAAAACCCGAAGTCATCGAAGCCATGAAAGCGTTCGAGTCGGGGCGCCTGGATGCTGGCGTGATTGCAATCCTCCTGGGTGCCGTGTTGCTGGGCATCAGTATTCTGCAAGCGGTGCGGGCACGCAAAGCGGCAAGCCCATTTACACCTGCCATGTTCGGAATGGCCTTGGGTGGCCTCTGCCTGCTGGCAATGAGTTGGGCAGCAGGTGGCAAAATCATGCTGCCAAAACCGGTGATTTACATGGCGATTTTCACCACCATCGTCTGGGTGACGCTGAGCTTCACCATGGTAGGTCGACGTCTGTACGCAGTCGGTGGCAATGCTGAAGCCGCCCGCCTTTCCGGTATCAATGTCGTACGTTACAAGTTGGTCGCTTTCGTGTTGTGCAGCGCTGCGGCGGGCTTTGCCGGGATCCTTTTTGCGAGCCGCCTGCGCTCCATCAATCCCGCTGCCTTGAGTGGTGCCGAATTGGCTGTTATCGCGGCGGCAATCCTGGGCGGCACCTCGCTGTTTGGCGGTGCCGGCAGTGTCATTAAAACCTTGGCAGGGGCGCTGCTGCTTTACTCGCTCACCAACGGCTTCAACATCTTGAATCTGGGTGCGAATTATCAAGGGTTGATCGAGGGCATCGTGCTCATCGGTGCCGCCGCGCTTTACACCGTGGGCAACAGCCGAAGCAAAGCCAAATCCAAGTGACCCAACGACCGGGACCGGTTCCTCGCTGCTGTAACAGTAGCCGAGGTACCGGCCCAATCTCTGCTCGAACCCTTCAGTAAAAGCAAATCAAGAGGACAGCACCATGACCCTATCTACCGCAGGGACCTACACCGGCAAAGTGGCATTTGTTACCGGCGCCGGTAGCGGCATCGGCCGCGCCACGGCCATCGCATTCGCCAAAGCTGGTGCCAGCGTTACAGCTGTAGACATTTCGGAAAAAGGCCTCCAGGAAACCGCCGCACTCATCGAAGCCTTCGGCGGTCGCGTCCTCACCATCCCCTGCGATGTGACGAGCAGCAAAGGCATCAAAGCGGCCCTGGACAAAACCGTGGCGACTTTCGGAGGGCTTGACTGCGCCTTCAATAACGCCGGTATCGAGCAACCCGTGAACAAGCTCAAAGATATCGACGAAGATCTCTGGGACCGCGTGCTCGCGGTAAACTTGAAGAGTGTTTATCTGTGCATGAAGCACCAGATCGACATCATGCTGACGAATGGAGGCGGTGCGATCGTGAACACATCCTCTGGAGCCGGGGTACTGGCGATCCAAGGGCAATCGGCTTACTGCGCTTCAAAATACGGCGTCACCGCCATCAGTAAATGCGCGGCTCTGGAACATGCGTCCCAAGGTATTCGAGTGAATGCCCTGTGCCCTGGGATCATTGATACCGACATGATTTCTCGCTTCACTGGCGATACCGAGCAAGGCCGCGCCCGCGTGATTGCACAGGAACCGATTGGCCGCATGGGTCGTCCCGAGGAAATTGCCAATACCGTACTGTGGCTCTGCTCCGAACAGGCAGGCTTCGTCACAGGCCATGCCATGGTCATTGACGGCGGTCAGACTGCGGGGATCTGAAACCTGCCCACCGTCCCGTTGAGATTTTCGCTGCCGGGCCTTATGGTTCGGCAGCGACGTAATTCATGGCCCTGCGTTATTTTCGCCATAATTCCAAAGATGTCCGCGCCAGGCGAGACTCAAGCGTTCAGAAAATCATACCGCCACTAACCTCGACCGTGGCCCCCCGCCTCCCAGCCTGCATCGTTTGAAACCGCAAACGCTACCGCCGCAGCGATATCCGCGGGCTTACCAACGCGTCCCAGTGGGGTTTTGGCGATAAAGAACTCGTCCATTTCTCGAGCTGACTCCGCATTGCCTTCCGTGCGGACAAACCCTGGCGCGATGCCTACCACGCGAATACCTCGGGGACCTAATTCCATGCCGAGAGACCGGGTCAATGTATTGACCGCACCTTTAGTCGCGCAATACACATGCACCTGTGGGTAAGGACTGTGAGCCAAGTCTAAGCTGATATTTACTATCGATGACCGACCAGCCTTCATGACCTGAGCAGCAGCTTGCGTGGTAGGCAACAGCCCCTGGAGATCGGCTGCTCAAGCCTTGGTGGCCCGTCTCGTTTTATCTCTCCTACCCTGGCCGTGCCACGCTCCACGGAAACTGCGCGCGTTCATTAACTTCATGAGAGCGTGGTTGAACGCTTGAGCGACCAGCGTATAAATCAAACCGAGGATACGCCAAGGGCGGATCGATGATCCGCCCTTGGCGTTAGGCTGCAGTTTTACCAGCAGAGAAACTCAGCGATTGATCAGCTCAAGTACCGCATCAGTGATCTGCCTGGTGGTGGCTTTACCACCGAGATCAGGTGTATGCAGACCGCTTTCAGTCACCGCTTCGATGGCCGACATCAAGCGGTTGGCGGCGTCCACTTCACCTAGATGCTCAAGCATCATCGCTGCCGTCCAGAACGTTGCAATCGGGTTGGCCACGCCTTTGCCAGTGATGTCGAAGGCAGAACCATGGATCGGTTCGAACATTGATGGAAACTTGCGTGAAGGATTAAGGTTAGCCGTCGGAGCGATGCCCAGGCTACCGGACAATGCCGCGGCCAGATCGGACAGAATGTCGGCGTGCAGATTGGTCGCCACAATGACATCCAAGGTCGATGGTTTGAGAACCATGCGAGTAGTCACGGCATCGACCAGTTCTTTGTCGATTTTTACGTCCGGAAAATCTTTGGCAACTTCGTAGAAAATCTCGTCCCACAACACCATGCCGTGACGCTGGGCATTCGACTTGGTGACCATGGTCAGGTGCTTACGGGGACGGCTCTGCGCCAGCTGGAAGGCAAAGCGATGGATGCGTTCAACGCCGGCCCGCGTGAAGACGGATACTTCAGTTGCCACTTCTTCTGGCAAACCACGGTGGACACGACCGCCATTGCCGGAGTACTCGCCTTCAGAGTTTTCCCTGACCACTACCCAATCGATTTGGTCGCCGTTGATCAGCGGGCTTTTTACCCCTGGCAACACACGGGCTGGACGCACGTTGGCGTACTGGTCAAAGCCTTGGCAAATCGGCAGGCGCAGGCCCCAGAGAGAAATGTGGTCCGGCACATTAAGCGCACCGACAGCGCCAAAGAAGATGGCGTCGAAGGTTTTCAATTCCTCAAGGCCATGCTCAGGAATGTAGTAACCGTTTTTCAGGTAGTTATCCGAGTTCCAATCGAAGTGTTTGAAATGCAAATCGAAACCGGATTTTTTCGACAGTGCCTCGAGCACCTCGACGCCCGCTGCAATGACTTCAACACCAATGCCATCACCGGGAACTGCAGCAATCTTGTACGCGCTCATTTTCATCTCCGCTCTTATTTTGGCTCTTGCAGCCCGCCACACCGGAATGGCAAGACGGGGTCGTGAGCAAATTATATGGAGCGCAAAAAGAAGCAGAGTCGACTCAAAATCACTACATACATAACCTTGAGTTACTAATCAACATGTGGACGTGGTACTGGTAGGTGCAAGTGATGCTACTTCCCAATGCGGGAAGTGCCTTTGAATAGCCTGTCGAAACGCCCAAAGCGATACGCCCAGTCCGGCCCCTGGTCCGTTTCGTAGGCCAACACACCAGAAAGCATTCCGAAGGGCTCGATGTAACGGGCAATTTTCAGAGCCCCTGCGTCCACAGGATCGAATCCCACCTGACTGATGAGGCCAGCAGCCTGGGCTTTGCTGGCTGCGTCATCGCCACAGAAGATTAAACTGGGGCGCAGCGCCTCGCCTCTAGCCGCGAACACATCGAACAATAGCTCGCTGGGCGTCGACTGGAAGGCCGCGACAACATGAGCGCCTGGAATCATCTGTGCCAGCGTTTCCGCACCGGACATCGTGTGGCCGATGACGAGCTCAGTGTCCTCTGCGTTTAAAGGGTTGCAACAGGTCATGACTATCTTCCCGTTCAGGTCCCCAACCTGGCCAAGCACGTCAGGCACCTGAAGCCAATGCACGGCCAGCAGGACCAAATCAGCGTCACGCGCAGCCTCTGCCGGCGTGCTCGCTCGTGCGTTCTTGCCAGTCGACGCGGCTAAATCGATAATTTTCTGCTGACTACGCGAGTAACTGAAGCTGACCTCATGGCCAACCTTAGCGAACACCGTGCCCAGATGACTGCCCATTCGGCCGGAGCCAAGAATTCCGATTTTCATGATAGGTCTCCTGTGAATTCGGCCCCATTAGAAACCCGGATGGCAACAAGAGGAAGGCTCGGCAGCGAATGAAGGTATGATCAGTATTGATCAATACCGCACCACAGTTGTTATGACACTGTTGGACTTCAAACCTTTGATCAAATGCTTTAGCTGATACAGTACCCGCTTCCATGCAGAGAATTGATGAATGGCAAAGGAACACTACAGCGACCTTCTGGCGCTTATTGCCGTCGCTCGGGAGCAGAGTTTCACGCGGGCGGCCTCCCAACTGGGAATCTCTCAATCGATGCTCAGTCATAGCATCCAGAGATTGGAAGCTCGGGTCGGCGTTCGCCTTCTCACGCGAACGACCCGCAGCGTATCCGTCACCGAGGCTGGGGAACGCCTGCTTCAGTCTGTAGAACCCCGACTGAGGGAAATCAAGGCCGAACTGATTGCTGTGACCGAGCTCGGCGACACCCCCGCCGGTAATATTCGCATCACGGCGACCGACCATGTCATCGATACTGTGCTCTGGCCGAAGTTGGCCCGAGTCCTGCCGAAGTACCCGCAAATCAGTGTAGAAGTGTCAATCGACTATGGATTGACGGACATTGTGGCCGACCACTTCGACTTTGGCGTTCGTCTCGGGGACGGACTGGCGAACGGGATCGAAGCCGTTCGTATCGCACCCGACATGCGCTTTGTCATGGTGGGCGCACCGTCCTACATGGAAACCCGTGACGTACCGGTCAAACCTCAGGATCTCCAAGGGCATGAGTGCATAAATATGCGCCTGCCTACGCGTGGTGGCCTGTACGCGTGGGAGCTGGAAAAGGACGGCCAGGAAGTTAATACGAGAGTCAGAGGCAAACTCATATTCAACGGCATCAATCAGATTCTGAATGCCGCCGTATCGGGTTTTGGGCTGGCCTACGTTCCGCAGGATATCGCCCAACCCCATATCGATGCAGGCAATTTAATCCCTGTCATGGAAACCTGGTGGAGAACATTCCCGGGGCTGCATCTGTACTACTCCAGCGAACGCGAAAAGTCCCGGGCGATGCAGGTCCTGATCGATGAACTACGGTATCCAGGTTAACCGTCAGTGCACTGAGCTTCTTTTTCGCAGCTGCATTATTCGCCAGCATTCATAGGTGCTTTCGGATTTCTGATCATTACAGATCATCCTTAGCACCCTATCATTCCACCTCAAGCAAGTCGCGATGAGACCGTTACCCATCGCCCGCCGGGTCAGTCCCTGGTGTTTTTATTCCTTGCATCCATTTTCCATTTGCGCAGTGCCCCAATTGTCTGGGGCATTGTGTATTGGCTATTTCATGGGAACAACGATGACTACCTCAACTTTCACTTCGGCCCAGGTTGACAGCCGGATCTGGAGCGCCGTGGGGTCTTTGACACTCTGCGTCGCTCTGTTGATCGCGGCAGAGTTCATGCCGGTGAGTCTTCTGACTCCAATCGCTAACGACCTTCATACCTCTCAAGGGATGGCTGGACAGGCGATTTCCATTTCCGGTTTCTTTGCGGTGGTGGCAAGCCTTTGCATCGCCTCTATCGCAGGACGCTTCGATCGACGTCATGTCCTGATTTCAATGACCCTACTGATGCTCGTTTCGCTGGTGGTCATCGCTCTGGCGCCGGGCTTCACCTGGTTGATGATTGCCCGAGCCTTCCTGGGGGTCGCCATCGGCGGTTTCTGGGCTTTATCCACTGCCACTGTCCTACGGATAGTCCCGGAGGATGCGGTACCTAAAGCCTTGGGCATGATTTACATGGGACATTCAGTGGCCGCTGCATTTGCCGCGCCGATTGGGGCTTACGTGGGAGGCCATTTGGGGTGGCGCTTCGTGTTCGCTGCGCTGGTGCCGATTGTCATCATTAACGTGATCTGGCAATACAAAAGCTTGCCCGAGATGCAGTCAGAAAAAACCATTCCCCTTTCCAGGCTGTTCGGGGTACTGAAACGCCGGAATGTAATGTTCGGTTTGCTGGCCGCCATGCTGACGTTCGGTGGTACGTTTACCGCATTCACCTACTTGCGGCCCTTTCTCGAGCAAATCACTGGCGTCGACTCGACCCAACTGTCGGTTTTACTCTTAAGCCTGGGTATCGCCGGTTTCGGAGGTACATACCTCGTCAGTCGACTGCTGGAAAAACAGTTCCTCTTCCAATTGTTACGCTGGTTGCCAGTGGCCCTGGCTTTCATGACGGTGGCTCTGGCCGAGCTGGGATATATTTTCGCGGCCGCCGCCATCATGATGTTTGGCTGGGGGATGTTGTACTCGGCCATCCCGGTATGCTGGTCGACCTGGCTGGCCAAAGAGGTGAGCGATGAGCCAGAAACCGGCGGCGGGCTGATGGTTGCAGCTATTCAGATGGCGATCATGGTCGGTGGCGCTTTCGGTGGGAGCTTACTGGATCATGTATCGGTGGCAGCTCCTCTAATCGGCGGTAGCGTACTGCTCATCCTGGCAGCACTGGTGGTTGGAAATGGTGAGCGGCTTACCCAGTCCACGCCTGCTTGATGGCCCCTCTCGACCCAAGCGGCTACCGTGCATCCGCTACCCCAATAAAGAGGTTCCATCACCTTTAAGCACACTCAGCAGCATTTGCGCGGCCGGCGACAAATAGGCGCCCGTGCGAACGAATACGACGATAGTGCGTTTCATCGTGGTCTCCTTAAGCCTCACCTCACGAAGGTGCGTCACTCCCTTGACGTCTTCGAGGGTCTCCCTGGCCAGAAAGCTCAACAGGTTGGTTTCACCAATCAGGCGTGGCAACAAAGAGATCGAGGTGGTTTCGATCTGTACCTGGGGTAAAGGTAGATCTCTGGACTGGAACACATTGTCTATCCAGCGCCGGGCTGGCACGGTGGAGGCCGGCAGCACCCATTGGTACTGGCACAAATCGCGTAACTCATAACTGGCGCTGAACAATGGATGATGACGGCTGGCGACCACCACCGCCTCGTCGTCAAACAAGGCATGAAACTCCAATAGCGGATCCGCTTCGTATTGCGGGCAAATCACCATGTCCAGTCGTCCGGAAAAAAGTGATTCGCGTAGTAAATCGTCTTGGCCGATCACCAGGTTCAAGGTGATCTGCGGCGCACGCGAAAGCAGTGTCGCGGTCAGGTGCGGAAGCAGGTGATCAGCCATGGAGGCGGCGCAGCCCAGGCGGATATTGCCCATCACACCGTTGGCAAAATCACGTATCTCTCGCTGGGTTTCGGCAACGCTTTGCTGCAGCTGCTTGCCACGCACCTTCAGCAGCTCACCCACTGGCGTGAGCTTGATCCGCCGGCCGTCGCGCTCGAACAGCCGGGTCCCCAGAGACTCCTCAAGCCGCTGGATGCTTTTAGTCAGCGCAGGCTGGCTGCGGTTGAGCTTTTGCGCAGCCCGGCCCAGATGGCCCAACTCGGCAATGGTTTCAAAATAGGCAAGATCACGCAGGTCCATATCCATCAACCAAAGTTATCAATCAATCGATATTAGAAAATAGACTTTATCAAATCAGGTATCAATAATTTCAGCACATCGATACCGATGCCACGCCCTCGAGCGACCAGCATTTGGAGTACGACTCTTGTCTTCTTCTGCCAGATTTTCCCTACACGTCTACCCCGTGCCGCTCCAATGGTTGGCGCTTGCGCTATTGGCCGGAGCGGGCGGTCAGTTGCTGAAGTTTCTAGAGGTCCCCGCCGGCCAATTCCTGGGGCCTATGCTGGTTGCCATCGTATTCGGTGTATGCGGGGCGAGCATTCGACTGCACCGATACGCCTTTAAGCTTGGCCAAGGCTGCATAGGCATTCTTGTCGCTCATTCGATGACACTGGCGGTACTCGTTTCAATAGCACAGTCCTGGCCGATGATGCTGTTTGCTACCGTGGTGACGGTCAGCCTTAGCGCGCTGGTGGGGCTTGCATTGGTGTGGATGGGTATCCCAGCCAGCACCGCAGCTTGGGGTACATCTCCAGGCGCGGCCTCCGCGATAGTCTCGATGGCTGATGAAAATGGCGCCGATTCCCGAGTGGTCGCCACCATGCAATATGTACGGGTGGTGTGCGTGGTGATGATCGGTGCGCTGGTGAGCAACTTGCTGGAGGCGCGGGTCGGAGGAAGCGAGGTTCATGCTACAGACGTCGCGATACAAAGCTTCGGCTTACTGAATCTAGGACTTACAATCGTCACCCTGCTGGTCGGTATGGCCTTGGGAAATCGATTGCCGGCCGGTGCGCTGCTGATGCCTTTAATGTTGGGCGGTGCCTTACAGATCAGTGGCCTGTTGCATATCACCCTGCCCAATTGGTTACTCGCTACCGCCTACAGCACAATTGGTTGCTACGTTGGCCTGCGCTTTGATCGACCGACCGTCAAATACGTCTGGCGCCGCTTGCCGGTGATGATACTGGGGGCGGTGATGATGATCGCGCTGTGCGCATTGTCTGCTTGGCTGTTGGCGGCGGTGTTGGACAAGGACTTCCTCTCGATTTACCTGGCCACCAGCCCAGGAGGGCTCGATACCATGGCGATCATCGCTGTGGACACGCATTCCGATGTGGGACTGGTGTTGGCCATGCAGACCCTAAGGCTGTTTGCGGTCATCCTGACGGGAGCTTTTGTGGCGCGGTTGATTATTCGCTTGGCCAGTCACCGTCAAACAACTTTATAGGCTTGAACTCCACCGCAAAAACCTCCAGCGCAGACGCCACGTATCCGTTGCTCTCCTCTCCCGTCTCCCTCAATAGACGGCGGCCTTGAGGCCGCCGCTCATCTATCGCTCTTCGAAATCCATCGAAGCTCCATTTTGCTATGCACCAAGCATTGCCCTTCAGGCCTGCGGCTCCCAGGCCTGACAAGTCGTGCCCATCGAATAAACATCCATGCGTGAGACACGCCGCGCCTGGTCTGGCTTGGCCTGGCCCGAAAAACAACCATCAAAATCGTCAAACAAATCCCACAATTAGATTTTTTACAAAAAAATAAATGCACCTCTCTTGGCTTACAGCCTCAGGATTATAAATTTTTATTTTGAATTTATTGATATTTTTCAGATAGTTAAATAACTAACTTGTCTTAATGGTCAGAATTAATCACGACCAGCCCTTTGAAAACATAAAATCAACAAAAAACAGGTTGTTGACTAAAAATCCCACCATGTGCATATTTGCCACAACATGACTAAGCGGATTGGCAGGTGACAGCCATCATGCCGAGCAAAGCGAGCAATGCTGCTTGGGCACATGCCCTCAGCCACCTGATCCGCTCCACTCTTGACCAACCATCAAGGATTCATGAGCGCGAATCCAGCTGAACTCGGGCTGTCAGGCTCTGATCCAGAAATTTTCAATTACGCGATAGCCAGCACCGCGTGAAAGTTCATATTTATTTATAACGAAGTCACGATGAATCATCTCCATAACAATCAGAACAGGTGAGTTGCTCCATGGCCAATGTAAATATGTGCGCGCTTTCTGCTGCCTTATGTGAGCTGTTGCGCCCTGCCTCGCCAGAGCAAGCCCCCTTAGAGTCTCCCTCCTGCCCTCCGAAGCCTGCTTAGTTAAGCGCTTCGCCCTCAAAGATATTCAACTGAACAACATTAGAGGTTGCCATAGCCGATAAACCCTAGACGCGTCGTACTTACCCAATGCCATTGCACAACACCCTTAGGCCGTTACTCAGTGTTCGGTCGATAGCGGGCTGCGCTCAATTATCTGACCAACAAAAACAAAAGCAGAGATCAAGATGATTACTCACTCGAACCGCACTACCCGGAACAAAATATCACTGGCACTGCTGCTGCTTTGCGGAGCAACCAGCAGTCAGGCGCAAGAAGCCTTTAATCCCGAGTCGCCCTGGATGCTGGGAGACTGGGGCGGCCTACGCACAGAACTACTGGAAAAAGGTTATACCTTTAACGTGCTCTACACGGGCGACGCCGCGACGAATCTTGCCGGGGGCTATGATTCGCACACCACGGCACGTTATACCGATCAACTGGCGTTGATGAGTAACCTAGATCTTCAGAAAATTCTTGGCTGGCAAGGTGCAGATTTCCAACTCGCAATTACGGATAGGAACGGGCGCAACCTCACGAATGACGCAATCGTAGACCCGCGTGTGGGTGGAATCAGCCAGGTTCAAGAAGTGTACGGCCGAGGCCAGACCTGGCGCCTTACGCAACTTTGGTACCGTCAAAAGTTCTTTGAGGGTGGGCTGGATATCAAGCTGGGCCGTATGGGGTTTGGTGAGGACTTCGGAAGCTTTCCCTGCAAATTCCAAAACCTCGCGTTCTGCGGGGCGCAGGCCGGAAACTGGGCCGGCGATATCATTTATAACTGGCCAATCACTCAGTGGGCAGGCCGCGTAAAGGTTGCATTGACCGACAATACATATGCGCAAATTGGCGCATATGAGCAGAACCCCTCCTATCTGGAAATTGGTAACGGCTTCAAACTCAGCGGCAGCGGCAATAAAGGAACCTTGGTGCCCATCGAGTTGGTCCATACCACGGCGCTGGGGGCCGCAGGTCTGCCAGGGGAATATCGCCTGGGTGCGTATTACAGCAGCCGTAACGCAAACGATGTAAACACTGAAGAAAATGGTGTAGCCAAATCCCGAGACAGCAAACATGGCGCATGGATTGCTGCGCAACAGCAAGTCTGGAAAGACCCGGACTTCGCAGCTCGTGGGCTGTCGGTATTTGCCTATGCCACTGTACATGACAAGGCCACCAGCATGATTGATCATCATGTGCAGGCAGGCGTTTACTACACGGCGCCGTTCAAATCCCGGCCGAATGACGAGATCGGCATCGGCATCTCCAATATCCACGTCAATGAACGATTTAAAAATCATCAGCAACAGCTGAACGACTTGGCGGGCGTCAACGATTATGACGACCCTCGTTTCACGCCAACGCAAGGTTCGGAAACCAACATGGAAATTTATTACGGGTTTGGCGTGACCAAATGGCTGACCGTGCGCCCCAACCTCCAGTTTGTTGGCAACCCTGGCGGTGTCAGTGAAGTCAAGGATGCGTGGGTCGCAGGTTTGAAGTTTGAGACCAGCCTGTAATCCAAACCCGCGAACAAATGAAAGAGTTAACCAGCGCAACGCGCTGGCTTAACTCTCAGCCAACCAACCTACGATATAGCCAGGCGTTTTCAACAGGCCTGTCAGACATACAATTAATAAGCCTTGTGATGAGATGAGGAAGATAGAAGTGGATAAAGAATTAGCCGTTGAATCGTTGACCGACGTCATGGCCAAGTTTACTGCCTATATTGGTAAGCGCTTGCCGACCGACGTGAAAAAGAAGACCGCCCAACTGCGCGCGGCGGAAACCAATCCGCTGGCCATCGCCGTCTACGACTCGATGGCGGAGAACCAGGACTATGCCGACAAGCTCGACCGACCGAGCTGCCAGGACACCGGCGTCATTCAGTATTTCATCGCAGCAGGTGCAAAATTCCCGCTGCTGGGGGAGCTTGAAAACATCCTGGAAAATGCAACCCTGGAAGCAACCATCAAAGGCCCGCTACGTCATAACGCCGTAGAGACTTTTGTCGAAAAGAACACAGGGACCAATACGGGTTCCAAAATTCCGTGGCTTGACTGGGAAATTATTCCGGACGCCGATTACGCAATGATTGATGTCTACATGGCAGGCGGCGGTTGCACACTACCGGGCTCCGCCAAGGTATTGATGCCAGGCCAAGGCTACGAAGGCGTAACGGAATTCGTTTTCGACGTCATTACCTCTCGCGGTGTGAACGCTTGCCCGCCCCTGCTGGTTGGCGTCGGCGTCTCCACCTCAGTGGAAACTGCTGCTCGTTTATCCAAGCGGGCGATCCTCCGGCCGGTGGACTCCAGCCACCCCAACGAAAATGCCGCTTTGATGGAAAGGCTTCTTGAAGAGGGCCTTAATGAGGTCGGCATTGGCCCACAGGGCCTGACCGGTAATAGCAGCGTGATGGGTGTGAACATCGAGTCTTCAGCCCGGCACCCATCAACCATCGGCGTGGCGGTATCCACCGGCTGCTGGGCACACCGCCGCGGCAAAATTCGTATCAATGCCGACCTGTCCTACGACATCCTCTCCCATGAAGGAGTAGTACTGTGATTAAAGTTCTCAACACTCCTATCAAGGATGAAGATCTCGTAGAGCTTAATGTCGGCGACGTGGTTTACCTGACTGGTCAATTGGTCACCTGCCGCGACGTGGCTCACCGTCGCCTCATCGAGCTTAAGCGTGAGCTGCCCGTTGACTTGCGCGGTGGTGCAATCTTCCATGCTGGCCCCATCGTGCGCAAAAAGGACGATGGCAGTTTCGAGATGGTGTCCATCGGGCCGACTACCAGCATGCGAATGGAAAAATTCGAGAAGCAATTCATCGAGGAAACCGGCGTCAAGATGATTATTGGCAAAGGTGGCATGGGCCCCGAAACCACCGCAGGTTGCCTGGAGAACAAGGCAGTACATGCGGTTTTCCCCGGCGGTTGCGCGGTGCTTGCGGCCACCAAGGTCGAGGAAATCGAGCGGGCTGAGTGGCAGGACCTCGGCATGCCAGAAACCCTTTGGGTTAACCGGGTCCGTGAGTTCGGCCCGCTGATCATCTCCATCGACACCAAAGGCAATAACCTTTTCGAGCAGAACAAAGCACGCTTTAACGAACGCAAAGGTGCAATCATCGAGAAAATCAATAGCCAGGTGCGCTTCATCAAGTGACCTGGTGGAGCGGCCGCGACTTAACGCCGTCGCGGCCGTTCTTTCATGAAAAGGCACTTGGGGGTCAAGAATGAACAATGCTCAGGACTTGGCTTTTTTTCACCTGTTAGCCAAACAGGGCAGCCTTGTCGCGACTGCCCGAGAGTTGGGCGTTACCCCACCGGCGATCAGCAAAAGGCTTTCGACGCTGGAGAAAAGGCTGGGGGTGCGGCTGGTCAATCGCACCACCCGCTCGATGAGCCTCACCGCAGAAGGTGAGCTGTATTACACCCACATCGCCCGCATCCTGACGCAGATCGACGAGGTAGAACAACTTGTCAGCAGCCGTCGCGCTACGCCCAAGGGGCTGATACGGGTGAATGCATCGCTTGGGTTCGGCCGCCGCCATATCGGACCCGCCTTGGCCGCTTTCTATGCTCTCTACCCAGAAGTGGAAATTCAGCTAGAGATCAGCGACCATCCTTTGGACCTGGCCACCCACGGCTTTGATTTGGGCATTCGCTTCGGCACATTGCCAGACGCTGCCTTCCATGCACGTAAAATCGCGTCCAACCGCCGCCTGCTTTGCGCCTCCCCGATCTATCTCGAAAAGTACGGAACGCCGCAAAAACTGACGGACCTGCAACACCACAACTGCATCTTTATTCGTCAGAATGAATCGCCCTATGGCGTGTGGAGATTCGCTAACGGCGACCGCACGGAAAACATCAAGGTACACGGTGCCCTATGCTGCAATGACGGCGAGGTTGCCCTGAACTGGGCCTTGGAAGGCTATGGGTTATTGCTCCGAGCCGAATGGGATATCGCTCGTTACGTGCGTAGCGGACGACTGCGCCTCGTACTGGAAAACCATATGCCCACCCATGCTGACGTCTACGCAGTATATCCGCAGCAACTGCATCTCTCGGCACGAGTCCGGCACCTGATCGACTTTCTGATTGAACGCTTCAAACAGATCGACCACATCGAAGATCGGGAATAGCCCTACTGCCCTCACCACGATCATCTCAGCACATTGCGCGGCCTCCGCTGTAAGCTCTGCGAACAATGCACCGGAATGTTATTGTTCCTGCGCCTCCACAAAGATTATCGAAGCCATGCAAGACGACATCCTTAAACAGTCCTTTGGCGGACTAATGGCCTTGATCGCCGTCGCCCGGGAAAAAAGTTTTACTCGAGCGGCAGCGCATCTCGGTTTATCTCAGTCTGCGGTTAGCCATGCTGTTAGCTCGCTCGAGCGAAATCTAGGCACGCGCTTGCTTGCACGCAACTCACGCTCTGTCTCGCCCACGGAAGCCGGTAAAAGGCTACTGGCAACTATTGGTCCCCGATTTGAAGAGATCGACGCTGAATTACTGGCGCTTTCAGAATTGGGGGAAAGCCCCACCGGGACGATTCGAATAACGGCATCGGACCATCCTATCCGATCGGTCATATTCCCAAAGCTGAAAAAATTCCTACCGAAATACCCGGGTATCAAGGTTGAGCTATTCGCTGACAATGGACTCATCGACATCGCGGCGGATCGTTTCGATGCTGGCGTTCGATTGGGTGAGTCGGTGGCCCAAGATATGATTGCCGTGCGTATCGGTCCTGACATGCGATTTACTGCCGTGGGCACCAGACGTTACTTCGCCAACCGCTCGGAACCTGAGAAGCCGGAGGACCTGATGCAGCAAAACTGCATCAATCTGCGGCTTCCCACCCATGGCGGGTTGTGGCCGTGGGAGTTTGAGAAAGACGGCCGACAGCTGAATGTACGGGTTGATGGACAGCTAATTTATAACAGTATTTATGATTGCCTCGACGCTGCGATCGCCGGCTTGGGTATCGCCTATGTGCCTGAAGACATCGCGGAGCCCTACGTTACGGCCGGGCACCTGATTCCGGTACTGAAAGACTGGTGCCCGCTATGGACAGGACTTCACCTGTATTACCCAAGCCGTCGGCAACCTTCAGGGGCTATGGCGTTATTGATCGCCGCCTTGCGACACGAGTCATAACAAATAAAAAAAAGGCCCTGCACAGCGTGCAGGGCCTGAAGGAGTCATGAAGACTCAAGGGATGAACGTCCTAGGAAGCGCAAGTCGAGCGATGCGCGCTACAACCTACGTTCAGACTTGAAGCCGCAACGTTCTGGAGAGCCCAGGAAGTTGCGGCTTCAAAGGTGGGTTAGTTCAGGTTGGCCCGGAAGAAAGAAGTCAGTTTGTCGAACGGAATGAGGTTCACCCGATCGTAGAGGTCCACATGTCCTGCGCCTGGCACGATGACCAGTTCCTTGGGCTGACCAGCCAGTTTGAAAGCTTCTTGGCTGAATTCCAGTGAGTGCGCTTCAGAGCCAGCGATGAACAGCATTGGGCGAGGCGAAATCGATGCAATGTCGTTGAAGGGGTAGAAGTTCATGAACTTCACGTTGCTGGTCAGCGTTGGATGCGTCGTCAAATCAGGCGAAGACCCGGCCGGGGTGAACTCACCGCGTGGCGTGCGATAGAAATCGTAGAACTCACGCTGGATCGGATGGGTGTTAGCGTCTAGCTTGTGTACCGTCCCGCTGGTGTACTTGGTCTCACCACCGGTGAACTCTGCATAACGCTGCTCAGCCGCTTCTGCAATGATCTGCTTGCGTTGTTCAAGGGTCTGCGAGTGCTTGAGGGCGTCGCGGTTGGCCGCGCCCATGTCATACATGCTGACGGTCGCAATCGCCCTCATCCGCGGGTCGATCTTTGCTGCACTGATGACGAAGCTGCCGCTGCCACAGATCCCAAGGACGCCGATACGGTTACGATCAATGAACGATTGGGTGCCCAGATAATCGACCGCCGCGCTGAACGCTTCGGAGTAAATATCCGGTGCCACGGCGTTGCGTGGCTGGCCCTCGCTTTCCCCCCAGAACGACTGATCTATCGCCAGGGTCACAAAGCCTTGTTCAGCGAGCTTCTGAGCGTAAAGGTTTGAGCTTTGCTCTTTGACCGCCCCCATAGGATGGCCAATAATAATCGCAGGATTTTTGTTAGCCTTATTTAAATTCTTCGGAACAAACAAATTCCCGACGACTTTCATCTTGTACTGATTATTGAAGGAGACCTTCTGCTCAGTCACCCTATCACTCTTGTAAAAGTTGTCCGCGCCGTTGGACATATCGGCGCCTATTGCGGTGAACGAACTGACCAGCAAGGCCAGCGATAAAAATAACTTCTTCATAGTTTTGGTCCTTAATCATGAAACCAGCAGGGAGACATCCATAACGACTGATACTTCGCCTTTTCTATTCAGCGGCCGCTCATGGCATCGACCACGCCCACAAAGGATCATTTCGTGGATGTAAATGTAATTGACGCATCCTCGGAAAACACAACATGAAACTGAATGCACCTATGCATAAAACAGATCAATATGCGCTGAGGTATCGGTGGAATGGGGGCTCAAGGGCAGATCATTCTCCTGGTTGCCCCCCAAGGAATCGCCACAGAATGCGGGAGGTATCACCGGCTCACATAGTCCGCCACGTGAACGAGGCCTAAATCAGAGCACCAGCCCCAAGCATCAATGTAACAGAATAATGCAAATATTCAGGCCGAAGACTAAACCATTAACTGGTGCTTCTGTGGCCGCACTACTAGGGGAGCCTCATGATCGGTGGGCCGCGGCGCGGCGCTGACGAAAGAAGCTGTCGTTCGCCACTGCCGTGCCTCTTCGCTAATCATATCCGACGGACTATGAAGTACTGGAGAGTGCCGATATTCTGCGCCAGCGGTTATTTCCCCAATAAGCGGCCCAATGCAACGCTGCTTAACTCAAAAGGATTGGAGCGTTTGATATGTGGACTAACCGAGTCGATCGCCAGATAGTGTTTTCATGGAGTCATAAAGATGCAGCTCAGCCGCGCGAACCTGGCGGATATCGTCTATTTCCTTGCCATAGCTCGCCATCAAAGCTTTAGCCGGGCGGGACTTGAAGTTGGCATAAGCGCATCGGCCCTTAGCCATGCCATGAAGGGTCTGGAGTCGAGGCTGGGTGTTCGATTGTTGAATCGGACCACGCGTAGCGTGACCTTGACTTCCGCCGGTGAAGAGCTGCAAGGGCTGATTAGCACCCCGGTAAATGATATCGGTCAAGCGCTGGAGGCGCTAAATCGCCTGCGCGACGAGCCTGCCGGGCGTATCCGTCTGAACGTTTTGAGCGACGGAGCGAAGTTACTGTTGGGGCCAGTTCTGCCAGTTTTTATCGAGCGCTACCCCGATATCGAGATTGACTTGACCGTGACAAATAAAATGGTCGACATCATCGGTGATGGCCACGACGCCGGAATCCGTTTTGGCGGCACCGTTCCAGAGGACATGATTGCACAGCGCCTCTCGCCGGATATCGCCTGGGCAGTGGTGGGCGCTGCGCAATACTTCCAAAGTTTTGGAATCCCGAAACATCCGGACGATTTGAAACGGCACCGCTGCCTGCGTATCCGCTTGGGCAACGCGCGCATCTACCACTGGCAGTTCACAAAAAATGGGCAGCAATTGGAGATTGATGTTCCCGGCGCCATCACACTCGACGAAACCCGTATCGGCCTCGCGTTAGTGAACCGTGGAGCGGGTTTGATGTACGTTCCCGCCGCTGTCGTCGCGTCGCAAATTGCAGACGGATCGTTGCGGCGAGTGCTCGAGGACTGGACTCATGTCGACCCTGGGTTTCACATCTATTATTCGAGTTCTCGACAACTGCCTGTGGGGCTGAGATTGCTCATCGACCTGATTCGCGAACTTGACCCCATGGGCGCTATACCCTGAAAGACGCCGCCCTCAATCCATATCGGGGCGGCTAAGCGGCAGGCCTCAAGTCTTCTGACGCTTGGTGAAGACCTCTTTGAATACCGGTACGGCTGAAAAGGCGTTTGGCCAACCTGCATAGAACGCCACTTGGGTAGGCATTTCGGAGGCTTCTGCCTGCGTAAGGCCGTGATCCATTGCTCGATTGAGGTGGAAGGTGACTTGCGCGACCTGCCCGTTCGCGACCAGCGAACTGACGGTGATCAAGCTGCGATCCCTTGGTGCCAGGCCCGGCCGCGGCCAAAGGTCCCGAAACAGCGCTTTGGTGGTGTATTCCACTAAGCCTGGTGCCACCGGCCCCACTAAATTGTCGACTTGAGCAAGACGAGCGTCTTCAGTGGCCTGATCAATAGGTAACAGCTTTGGCGAAACGGGTGCAAGTTGATCGCCCCTAATCCCGCGGGTTGCGAAAACATCCTTGGCGATCAGGATAGTCGCTGTGGCATTGCCCCATCCCGTGTAGTAAGCCAAGTGATTGATGGTCTCGGACATCCACCAAGACGACATGTGACCCAGTAGGGACAGATTGGCGCGCTTGAAGGGCATCAAGCGCAGCCTGGCTAGTGAGCATGTGCTCCCTGGTCACGCCGCGTCGCACAGCCGTGTAATGCTCAAGTTGATCAAGCGGTGGAAACGTCACGGCATTCGGTTCGGCCAAGGCCGACGTCGGGCCTGCTCCGTCCGGGGAAAACCCGAAGGTTAAAAGCAGTGTGCCGACCCCCAACTGCCAAACCGTTCTTTTCATCCCTCAGACCTCTTTGCCTTGCTTCGTCGCCTAAGTGACAAACAGCCCTTCTTCCAAAGCTGACGCCCCCAAAATGATTCCTAGCCAGAAGGTACCAGCTGACAGTAAAACTGAAATACGTCGCAGCGATTGAAGCCATGAATGAGACTTATCAATCTCACCTGCAAAGCATAAATGCTGTCGGTACCCACTCTTCAATCCAGCTCATGGTTATATGCGATCCATGCAGCTAGCTCTCCGTCATCCCAGTCGTAAAATTCAAATAAGGTTTTTTCAATGACCTGAAAGCTCCCACAGACGCGCAGATACACGGCACACCCACAATAGAAATAAATGGAGCCCCGTTGATGCCTGATCCGATCAAGCTTGAATTTTCCGAAAAATACGACGATGAGCACGCGCAGAATTATTTACTCAAGCATCAGGACAATCTGGCCCGCCGTTTATCCCATAAACGCGACGAGCAATTGGCACGTAGTGCGTTGACCGCAGCTGGTGAGCCTGGCCTGGTGCTGGACTTGCCATGTGGGGCCGGGCGTTTCTGGCCGTTACTAGCGCAAAAGCCCGGTCGCGTGATCATTGGCGCAGACAATTCTGCGTCGATGTTGAAGGTCGCAACTGTCGCCCAACCGGCGGATGTGGTGAAACGGGTTCGCCCGTTGCAGACCTCTGCCTTTGCTATCGATTTGCCGGAAAACGCGGTCGACAACATATTCTGCATGCGCTTGATGCACCACATCGGCGCCCCCGAGCACAGGCTGGTGATACTGCGTGAATTTCAGCGTGTTACCCGCGATAGCGTAATTATCTCGCTATGGGTGGACGGCAACTTCAAGGCTTGGAAACGCAAGCGTGCCGAAGTGCGTCGTTGCAACAAAGGAGAACAGGACGGTTACCAAAATCGGTTCGTGTTACCGGCTACTACTGTCGAGGCAGAGTTTGAACAAGCCGGTTTGCGTGTTCAGAAATCCCTGGACTTCATACCGCTCTACGCCATGTGGCGAGTGTATGTATTGCGCAAAAAATAACAGGATGGCTATCGGCCGCTTATTCAATCTTGATGGAATTTACAGTTCATGCCCCCTCGAATCATATGCCACATGATCAGCTCCGTGGATGGCCGCCTCGTGTCTTCCCGATGGACATCTCTACCCAACGGAGACAGTGAGCAAACGATTAGCAACCATTACGAGCGAATTGCCGCCCGCCTGGGCGGAGACGGTTTCATCATAGGTCGAAAGACCATGGAAGCATTTGATGGCATTTGCTCACGGACACCGCTTGTGACGAGAGATAGCGGTGAATTGCGCGACCACCACATCGCGCATGAACCAGGGGATCCGGTAGCGATCGTGATTGACCCCTCCGGAAAGCTGCACTACCAGACGAACACCATTGATAACGGGCATCGGATTATCTCCATCCTCGACGACTCGGTATCGGATGCCTATTTGCAGGAGTTGCAAAACCAGGGCATTTCCTATCTTTTCGCAGGCCCTCATTGTGAAAACCTTAAGCAAGCATTAGCGATGCTTGGCGCCCAATTTGGATTGAAGACCCTGTTACTCGAAGGTGGCGGCGTGATCAATGGGACCTTTTTGAAGGCCCGTCTGATCGATGAAATCAGCCTTTTGATTTACCCAGGAATCGATGGTTTGAGCGGGGTGCCGAGCATATTTGAATACCACGGCCAGTCGGACGAACGTCCTGCGTCCGGCCAGTCCCTGCGCCATATCAGTACGCAAACGATTGAGGATGGTTTCATCTGGGCCAGGTACCTCGTAGAGAAAGAGGCCATCGCGCACATGACACTCGCGGCAACGGCAAGCCTCTAACGGCGGGAGCGCTCGTTTCAGGATCTAATCGCGCGAGGGCCTACCTTTCCAGCCCCTTAAGAAGCTCGTTATTGCATATGGGGCCGAGTAACCTGAATGAGCCAGTTCAGCACTGCTTCCACGCGCGGAGCAACGTGTCTGCGGTGAGGGAGAAGCAACGACGCCTGTATCGGGGGCGGCCTGAACTCTGGCAGTACCTCAACCAGTTCCCCGCTATTGATCAGGCGCTGGCTTGCTGGTACGGACACCTGCATGATTCCCAACCCGCTTCTGCAGGCCGCCAGCAGGAGTGAGCCACTATTTATGGCGAGTGCACTGACCATCGGTACCGACTGGACCTCGCCATCGAGAGCATAGCGCCAAGCAGCCTCTTCACTACGCAAGTTATTTGCGTAGTGAATAATACGATGACCAGCGAGGTCAGCGAGTGAAGTCGGCACACCATACTGTCGCAGGTACGCGGGGCTGGCTAAATTACAGGCCCTCATTGTGCCTAGTTTTCGTGCGACCAAATCCGAATCCGGCAGCGGGCCTATCCTGATCAGGCAATCGACACCCTCCTGTATCATGTCCACCCGGCGGTCGTTGATACTGATTCTGAGGTCAAGCAACGGATGTGCAGACAGTAAATCCTGCAGGTGCGGCAAGACCAACTCCTGTCCAAATAAGCTCGGCATGTCGAGGCGTACCCTACCTTGCAAAACTCCGGCAGCAGGCCGAAACATCCCCTGCAATTGATCTGACTCCACCAGCAGTTCTCTGCAGCGCTCGAAAAACAGCTCGCCATCAGGCGTCAGCCGAACACTGCGGGTGTTGCGTTGCAATAGCCGGCTACCCACATCGGCCTCCAGCGACCGCACAATGGCAGAAACTCGGCTCTTGGCAACACCGAGCTGCTCGGCCGCTTTGGTAAAACTGGCCAATTGGGCAACGCGGCAAAAAACCCGCAAATCATTCAGTTCCATCGTCGATTGTTCTCTATAGATGAACAGAACGTTAATTTTTCCCGACTTTATTCGAGCTTTTCAGAACCGTAAAGTCTGACCTCCGAATCTTTTCCGAGAACTGTATGACGATGACTAAAAAATCAGATCGCATAGCCCTTATTACTGGTGCCAGCCGCGGAATTGGACGGAGTAATGCCTTGAAACTCGCCGAAAATGGCGTTGATGTAATCATTACCTATCTGAGTAGTGCGGACGCAGCGGCGGCAGTTGTAAACGAAATCGAAGCCTTGGGTCGTCGCGCCGTAGCCTTGCCCCTTGATGTCGGCGATGCAGGTACGTTTGCCGACTTCGCATACGACGTGAAAACCACGCTGCAGCAAAAGTGGCAGCGCGATCGATTCGACTACTTGATCAACAACGCAGGTGGTGGTACATACGCGACGGTTGCCGACACCACCGAGCAAGAGTTCGACCTCATGATCAACACTCATCTCAAAGGCACGTTCTTTTTGACCCAAAAATTGCTTCCGCTGATAGAGGATGGCGGACGCATTCTTAACACCTCGTCAGGTTTGACCCGCTTCACAGTAAGCGGCTACGCCGCCTACGCCGCAGCGAAAGCTGGCGTCGACGTGCTGACGCGCTATATGGCCATAGAGTTAGGTTCGCGGAGGATCAGCGTTAACGCTATCGCGCCGGGCGCGACGGAAACAGACTTCGGCGGAGGCGCTCTGCGCGATGACTCGGCCCTGAACGCGCAATTTGCCGGCATGACCGCACTAGGTCGTAATGCGCGCCCGGATGACATCGGTTCTGTAGTCGCTGCACTGCTTGGCGAAGGTACCGGCTGGATTACCGGGCAACGCATAGAGGCGTCGGGTGGCCTGCTCCTCTGAGCCAACGGTAGCGGTGGAGATGGCAGGTGCCTGCACTCTCCACTTGCGTGCAGCGTCAACGAACATATTTGTCAGCGGCTGGGCAGACGGTGGCTTACAGCGATGGTAGCTTAGTGAATACACCGCGCGTCTGCTCGTAGGCCGCGCAACAGGTTACGCAGATTCACCGACTCCAGCGCGTCCACATCGCCACAGATTTGCCACACAAAATTATCCGCCCAATAGCAAAAGTCACGCCCCATGGGTGATCGTGTTTTCTTAAACTTCTTAGCAAGGGCTGTCCCACGGCTGGTCGCAAGGTCAGGCTGAGTTCGCTTTTCAAGCTCTAGCTTGAAGCAACTCAAAGCTTTGGCGGTATCGCGCTTGGTGACCATTCGGAACAGAGCTTTTCCAGGACGGCAGTCACATAGCAGTGACTTCTGCAGTAGAGAAGTGTCAGCCCTACCGTCAAGCAACCCCTACGGAGAAACATCTCGTCTATGTGATTCAGGTGCTTTTTGGCGATCCTGTTGATCGAATTAATGACACTCACCGATGTTCCTCACTTTGGTTTTATCAAAGCCTTTTTTCTTCCCTGTTCATCGATCGCAGGAGTTATGCGGCAGCGCATCACACCTTTGTCTCCTCAAATCTATCCTGTCCTATTCTGATCGCATAGCCCGACTTTCAGACTACTAAACAGCAGGCACACGCTGAAAGCCCACAATATTTGTTGAAGGTCGCTCGACTTGCGGCATGTAAGCTTCAGGCGCAGGCGACAGAGCTAGAATACGAATATGCCTCTCAGATGCCAGCGCCGCCAAGATCCATGATATCCGTGGGAGTAAATGTGGGAGAATTTTTCAGACATGAAAAAGCCCAATCGGTGAAGATTTGGCTAAGTCATTGAAAAATATGGTCGGGACGGAGTGATTCGAACACTCGACCCCTAGCACCCCGTGCTAGTAACAACCGACCGACATCAACAGGAGTAAGAAGCTGTACCTCAATTGGTAGCCGTCCCACTGTCTTGTACTTCCTGTATGCCGCATACAAATCGTGACCAGTGATCCATTAACATTTGCCGCTTGCCGAAAAGGTCTCCACGGCGATAAGCCGCCTCAACCACACTCTCTACTGCATGTGCAAAGCCCTGATTATTCGGGGCTCTGTCGTTTCTGGGGTTTGGCGCGCTCGGTCGCCACTCCCCTGATCGTTTCCGCATCTTTTCGACCATTTCCGCCCCCCTCTGGAATCTCCGGGAACCACTCGGGTTGTCTAACTCTTTCCAAGTCGTTCTGCCGATCTGCAAGCCCACACTTCCACTCAATTTCTGCTGCTACGCTGAAATCACCATGGAGGATTCCCGATGCCCAACTCTGACCTAATCCCTTCCCTGCTGTTCAAGATCAACGAAAATCAACTCGCTCTAGAAGCTGCCATCATGGAACTCACGAACTGGGTCGAGCAGCGGGGAGCCGTAGATGTCGCCGAAAACGTGCGCGGCGCCCTGGATGCGATCGACCGCAACTAGGAATTCATCAAGATGACACTCGCGGTGATGATGACACCGGAGTAACTGCTGGCAGGTAAAAAACGCCCGCTAGCCCCCACACGTTGCACTGAATTTGACAAAATCGTGAACGTGACCCACCGGCAATAAGATGGAGCGCCACAGTATGCCAATCATGGAGTTCCATGCACCTTATGACAGTGCGTTTCTACCATACGAAATAACCGCATATATGCTATTTCCTGAAGACGCCCCTAAGAGAAGTGCATATCTTGCAAGAAAAATGGCGGAGTACACGCTAAAACAATCACAAGAAGACAGCCACCTGATACCTGCTGAGATCCTCCAAGATCTACTCGAAAATAGTACTGTCAGCGCCCCTGAAATAACTGAGCATATTGTAAAACAAGCATGCGTCGCCGCTGAGATATTTCTTAATCTAGTTAAACTTCACTGCAGTGGCGAAGACGCCAGCGTCAACAAGGCAATGTTCCTAGGGGACAGCTTTTTCGAGCACGCTCAAAACAAAGTCATGGGTAAAATATCTTCTTCAGAGAGCTCGATACGGCGTGCATGGACAGCCTATAAACCAGCTGTGCACTTATGGGCAGCTTACATAATAATCAACGACACGGCAGAGCACGACTCAGATTCATATCTCCAACAACTTAGTATAGCGAAAGAGTTAGTTAAGATAGCTCCAAAGGTTTCTAGTAAAAATGCCAAAGAACCCCGATTCTCCTCAGATGAACTTTGGACAATCCCTGATTTCGTCGAGCTCCCAGAATGCAGTTTCCTATGCAGTGGCCTCAATGAGGCTGAGCGTGGACGGCTTCCAGACTACGAAAAGCGCTCGGTGAGCAAACACGAAAAGTGAATTTCACCCCCCCTGACAGTAGTGTGCAATCAATTCCGGATGCATAACGTAACGAGCGTCAACACTAGGGAGACGCTCAAATGCATCTTGACACCAGCAAAGTACTGATCCGCCAAACCAACCTCTGCGCACAACTCGACCTTTCCCGATCGGGCCTGGACAAGCTCAGAAAAAAAGACGAAAGCTTTCCAAAGCCCATCAAGGACGGTAACACCAGACAAGCTGCCACCTACTACGTTGTAGCTGAAGTTGAGGCTTGGATTGCAAGCCGTATCGCCCAACGCGATGCTTCTAAACAATGAACACTATCGATGATAAAAAACTCCCGCGAGGGGGTAACCTAGCTAGTGGCCTGAATGGCTAATTCGTTAATTTATTTATCGTCGCGCTCAGATTTGCCTTATGTACCGAGCTGATGATGGCCTCAGCCGTTTTGCTCCATTTAAATGGCTTGGCCGAGTGCTCATTATGAGCCTCGATAAATTGACGAATAGCCGCTTTCAAATCGGCCACGCTGGTGAAGGCGCCCCGGTATAACGCTCGTCTTTCCAGTTGCGCGAACCAGCCCTCCACAGCGTTCAGCCAGGACGCGCTGGTCGGGGTAAAGTGCAATTTGAAACGCGGGTGTTTTTCCAGCCATTGCTTGATAGCAGCGGTCTTGTGGGTCGAGCTGTTATCCAGGATCACATGCAGATCCAATCCGGTCGGCGTGGTGCGGTCGATCTGTTGCAGAAAAGCCAGAAACTCCCTGGCTCGATGTCGCTGGGTAATCCGACCAATCACCTGCCCCGTCATGATGTCGAAAGCCGCGTACAGACTCGCGGTTCCATGACGCTTGTAATCATGCGTGCGACGTTCGATTTGACCAGGGCGTAGCGGCAACATCGGCTGAGTGCGATCCAGCGCCTGGATCTGGGTTTTCTCGTCCACCGACAGCACCAAAGCTTTATCCGGCGGATTCAGATAGAGCCCGACCACATCGACCACCTTATCGGCGAAATGAGGGTCGTTGCTGATTTTAAAGGTCTTCAGACGATGAGGTTTGAGGTCGGCAGCCGCCCAGACCCGTTGAACCTGCCAGGTGCTGACCCGTGCATACTTGGCCATCAAACGAAGGCTCCAGTGAGTGGCCTCTTGCGGCACGCGCTGGGTGGTCAGTGTGAGGATTTCATTGATTTTCTCAGGGCCGAGTTTGAGTGGCTGGCCGCTGCGAGGTAGATCTTTGAGCCCCTCAATTCCGGCCTCCAGATAGCGTTTTCGCCATTTGAATACCGTCGGTGGCGTGATCTGCAACTGGTTGCTGACGGCCTTGGGTGTCAATCCCTCAGCCAGTAACAGCAGTATGCTCGCCCGCTCGGCAAGGCTTTGTCTGAGGGTACTCTTCCTCAACCAGTCTTGAAGGGTAGTGAGATCAGAAGGCGTTAGAGCGAAGAAAGCTGCTGGCCGAGGCATGCCTATCACCAATCCATGACATTGGCTGCATAGCATATCGTTATTTGTAGATAAATGAATTAACCATTCATTACACTAGGTTGAACCTGGTTGAGCGCTTTTTCAGTCATATCACCGAGCAATGGATAAGGCGCGGCGCCCATGCCAGTGTGGCTGATCTCAAACGTTCGATTCGGGAATATATCGACCAACACAATGCCGATCCATCATCTCGGGACAGATCGCTTGCAATTATGTAGTCGCAGCTATATATTGAAAAAAATTGAGCATGAAGGTAAGTCTCATGGCCGGTCGACCTCGCCAGTTTGATATTGATGTTGCTATTGATGCAGCTTTGATCCTGTTCACCGAAAAAGGCTATGAAGGGGCGTCGTTCGCAGAGCTGGCGAAAAGTATGGGCATCAGTCCACCCAGTTTCTATGCTGCATTCGGGAGCAAAGAAGGGCTTTTTCGATGTGCGTTAGAACGCTACGTAGCACACTCGCGGGCCGCGATTCAGCAGTCCATGAACGAGCCGACGGCGCGTGATGCGGTGCGTCATCTTCTGCTGGGATTCGCGGTTGCTGTTACCACGCATCCCACTGCGCGGGGATGCTTGCTGGTACAAGGAGCACTTGTCTCCAGCGACAATTCCGCACACCTGCGAAATGACTTGCGACAAGCTCGAGAGGCCATGACCACGGTAATCAAGCGTAGGTTCGAACAAGCCGCGCTCGCGAAAGACGAAACTCTTCCAGGTGACCCGGCGCACATGGCTAGGCTCACCAGTATGGTCGTAGCTGGAATTGCGACTCAGGCGGCAAGTGGCGTTAGCCAAGCGGATATCATCGCGGCCGTTGAGTCCTACATTGAACTCTTTGGTTGATTTTTTTTACCCAATTCTGTAGTCGTAGCTACATAATATTTCTACCCCTGATCGACATAACCCAGGCAATCACCTAGGAGCACTGTAATGACGAAAGTATTCATCCTCAACGGCCATCACAAGTACCCGTATTCTGCGGGTCAACTGAACGCCAGCCTGGTTGAACGCGCAGAGACGTACTTCCTCGCCAAGGGCTGGGAGGTTCAGAAGACGGCAACCGAAGAAACCTATGACGTGGCGGCCGAAATCGAGAAGTTCAAATGGGCCGATGTGGTGTTGCTTCAGATGCCACTGAACTGGATGGGCATGCCTTGGTCTTTCAAAAAATATACCGACGACGTGTGGGGTGCCGGCATGATGGGTGAAATGTCGTACTACGACGGTCGTAGTTCTGAGTCGCCCAAGAAGAACTACGGCTTGGGCGGACTCTTGAAAGGTCGATACATGCTGTCCGTCACGGCCAACGCCCCGCAAGAAGCTTTCAACGACCCAGATGAGAAGTACTTTGCAGGTCGCAGCGAAGATGACTTGTTGCTACCGATAGATCTGAACTTCAAGTGGATCGGCCTTGAAAAGGTACCAACATTCTGGGCTTACGATGTCATGAAGAATGCGCAAATCGAAAGTGACTTCGCGCGTTTCGATGCGCATCTGGCCAGCCATTTCTGAGCGGTTTCCTCTATTAACCACTAGTTGCCCGTTCGTGTAATTCGTTAATCTAAATAACCAAAAAACAGTCGGCTAAAAAATTTTAATAGATAAATGAATTAAATAAACGGGCCACTAGGGTGGAAGCTGTTGCAGCCAAAGCCCTGGCTAAGGGAAGGACTAAAAATCTAGCCCCCCGCCAACCTCACTACCGAAAGAGTACCAACCTCCTTCCAAATTCGAGAATATCCGCGAGGTACCTAATATTGCGTTGCGCTCCGCTTTATTTGGCGCAATAGGCAAAGGCAATCGACGCTATTTTGAGCGAGAAAGAGTATTCTCTCAAGCAAACACCATGATCCTCTACACTGGAGTGCAATTGGACCAAGGGGATCTTGATCTGTGGGAAAACCTATTGCATATAGCCCGAACTCAACCCCTTGGTCAAGATTGCACAATTAGCACATATAAATTATTAAAACTCTTGAATAAAACAGACACAGGAGCCAATCGAAAGGTTCTCAAATGTCGTCTTAGCCGTCTCAGCGCAAGCGCATTAGATATTAAGATTGAAAATAATATTTACTATAAGGGCAGCCTTATAAATGAAGTACTACGCGACGAAATTAGCGGAAAGTCCATAATCCGCCTCAACCCATCCCTTAGCAAAATGTTCGAATCGGACCAATTTACTAGAATTGATTGGAAGGTTAGACATTATCTAAATGGAAAATTTCTTGCGCAGTGGTTGCACGGGTATTACTCGAGCCACGCCATTCCTTATCCAGTAAGAGTCGAAACACTCCACCTTCTATCTGGAAGCAACTCGACTTACCAATCGAAATTTCGCCAGCAATTAAAGGACGCTCTGGGCGCACTGAAAGAGGCTTGTCACGCCCACAACGAGCTTTTTGACTATAAAATCCAGGGTGACCTAGTGAAAGTTAAAAAGACTCCAAGCAAAGCACAATTCCGTCATCTGGCTAAGCGTCAGAGCGATAAAAATACCGTTACAGCAGGTATTTAGTACCGTCGTAGCGGGTAAAGATACCGTCACAGTAGGTATCTCACTACGTCGCGGCAGGTAGAAAACACCGTTACAGCAAGTAGCCACTCAGCCACTTCGGCACTCCGCAACCAGGAAACGACGGGGCTCTCAGAAAAAACGGCTTACACTCTAATCATCTATAATCATTTATTAATCAGCGACGTCTATAGCTAAACTGTAAGCAGATGGCGAACAGCCCTTCCGACCCAGGGTAATAAGGACGATTGTGTCCGTTCACTTTAAACGGACGCAATCGCCCTTAGCGTCAAGATCGCCAGCACCAACGTAAGTCCTACCCGATGCCCTTCAAGACTCAATTCGCTCAAAAATGCGGGCAACCAAGGATCACCTATATAATTTTCTCACCCTCTTAAAAGAAACCTAAACAAGCGCACAAAAATACTTTTTCTTTTCAACTGAGGAAAAGGCTTAGCCATCCGACGGGATCGATTAAGAAAATGAGCAATTTTATAATGAGCATCAGGAATACTTCTGGACGCTCTCCAGGATTTCCTTAGCTGGTGAAACACCTCAATGATTTCGCCCTCCCTCTCTTTCGGAAAACCGACCATCGCACCGCCTACTTCAGAAAAAAGCAAGGGTAAAAATTTTATCCAATATATTTTACTCATCAGGTAAGGAGCCATCCCCCCAGAATAATCTACTGCATAAAGCCTAGGGTAACCATCTTCAAACGTCAGACAAAAATTTGAAGTAAACCTAAAATTCAACGTCCCATCGCCAACAGACAAATAATGCATTATAAAAATACCACGTTGATCACAACATTTTTTGAGCTCAACAGTTATCTGCATTACTGACATAGGGACAAAATTCATAACACCGTAGTGAACAAAACTTGGTGCCGGAGAAAGCCTCCCTAAGTATTTTTTTGAGGCCACCTCGCCTGGCAATGGTTCACTTACAGCATTCACACCACAAAGCTCTAAATCAGCCATAACACAGCTCCTTAAAATTTAATTAGAATATTCCCACATGAGAAACCATCAACAACTTGATGATGTCGTCAGTTTTTTCCATGCGGCTTAGGTGGCTCTCCCGATTTTCCGCACAGCGTCCACAACACACAAAACGCCCGCCAATGGTTGTAGCGGGTCGCATCACTGAGGTGGCGAGTAGAGCGCCAATAGCGAATGACATGGCCAGCACCGACTTGGACCAGCGAATGGGCGCCATCTGCAGCACAGAACGCGGCCAAGGCGAGCATGCGGGCCCGCTGCTGGCGACGGTTATCCTTACCGCCCTTCCGTACGTAGCCGCGACTGAGGTTTTCGACTTCTTCGAGCAGCTTCATCCTCGACCTCCGATGTATTCCGCGACCACATCAATGCGGCCATGGCCCAGCTCAGCGCTGATTTGCTCGCGTGCTACTCGATCCTGGTCTTTGTCGACAATTCCACCGGCAATCACCGGCGCGGGGTGACCGGTGAGTTGCTGGTAGCGCTCGCAGGCGTAGGCGGCGCGCAAGTCGTGGTAGCCGGTAATGCCGGCCTGCTGCAGAGGCCCACGTCCTTGGCGCAGGGTGTTTTCGCGAAACTGTTTCCAGTTCTGCTCGACGGGAATCAACGAGCGGCCTGCCCCCTGCAAGGTGGCGGCGTTCGCCAAGGCGCTCAGCTGCTGCTCCTGGAGCACAGGGACCGTTCGTGGGCGTCCACCCTTCGTGCCGTCAACAATCGTCACCAGGCCGCGTTCACGGGCGTCCTGCAGCGCCTTATGGGCATTCAACAGCGCGGCTTCTTTGCTGCGCAGGCCCAGTTCTCGCGCCAAATCGGCCACCGCGGCCGCCCGCAGCTGGTCATCACCACGCAGTTGCTCAAGACCGCGCTCAAGCACGTTTCGATCCACCCCTAACGGCGGAGTGTCGCGCACCGCGCAGCGCTGGGCGATGCCACAGGCCTTGGTCGGACTGACACTCGACCAGTCGCACACCTGGTGCATGACTGTGTTAATCGCACTCACCAGGTTCTGCGCATAAGCGGGTGATAACTCGCCGCGTTCGACTTGCGCGGCGAGTTGCTGACCGTAGGCCTGCACCAATTCCGGACTGATGCGTTCCATCCGACCGATGCCTTGCGCGCGGGCGGCATCGGCAAACTGGGTAAAGCGCTCAGACAGGGTGGCCACACTGGAAAACGACAGCTCGCCGCGTTGGGCGGCTCGGTCGAGGGCAATACGGGCCGCCGAGGCTATGTTGCGGCTGCCTAAACCATAGTTACGAGACATGGCAGGTTCCTCCTGGAGTGAAAAGGGTCGGGCCACGGCCCTGGAGGGTGTGGCTCGGGTGGTTGTCTGCTCAGGACCACAGGGATTCGGTAAGTTTTACTCGCACTCGATACGTTCGAGGCAACCGTGAGCAGGGGCAGCTTTGGGGCGGGCGCTGCACTTCTTCCCGTACTTTCCTGAGAACCTTGATTCGGCATTCTTCGAGTGCTGGTCCAGCTAGAGCTCCCACTGAAACTGGGGGCCCTCTCGATCCGCGACTGCCGTCAGGACTGGTTTTTTATGTTTTTTTTGGAGCTTCACGCGCTTTCACGCTGTTAGGCATGAACGCGCAATATCCCGCGTCTAGCGCGGGTGGGGGCTGGCGACATCCGTCTCTGTGAGGCACAGAGACGGATGTAAAGCAGGACGAGTCCGACGGACGCTCGGGCGATGACATGCCGCTGACGAGATGAAGAGGTGACGACACGCATCTCTTCAGATTCAGCCTGCTTTGCAGCGATGGAAATATCGTTCCGGTCTGCCGAAGACCAGGCGCGTAAGCGCTTAAGAAGGGGAGCCACACCACGAAAAAAAGACGCAACTCGGCCGTGGAGGGATCGTTTTTGATTTTTTGATCCGCTGTGAAAACCGCGGATTTTCAAGTTTTAGCGCCGATTCGAGTCGGCTAAATCTATTTAGGTGCAGCGCTTTGAATAAGGTTGGGTGACGCTGGTTTAGGTACTGCTTAAGGTTCTTTCAATGCTTTTAAAGCCACAAGGGCTTGGTTTTTAGGCTGTTTGTTTAGAGGGTTCAGCAACCCTTGCGTAGGGGAATCACTGATTTCGCTACGTGCTGTGGCAGCATAGCCAATCGGGTTAAGAGCGTCCAGAGCTGGGTTTTTCAAGGACAAGCTGCTGAGGAAAAGCTCGCTGTGACTGACCTCAGATCGTTAATATTTTTTCCAGGACAACGTCGTACCTCGATGTCCGGTAAGAGCTCTTTATCAGGATGGCTTGTCGAGCAAGGTCTTCGGGCTGCTCAAGCCAGAGTGAAAAAAATTTGCGGGTTGCCTCTTGAAACCCGAATCCCGTAGGGCACCCTGAAACCTCTAAGTCGGAGGAGCTGCTCTTGAATATCGTGAATAATCTCATCACCGCTGTCCGGTCCGCTCTGAGTCGACCAGCAGCGGTATATACAACCGTAATTTATCCCACACGGGGTCAGGCAGTGATAGTGCATGATGACCTGGGCGTCGCCGCTGAGCGCTCCTGGTATGAGGACGCAAGAGTCATGTCGACAGCATCGTTGCTGAATACGGCCGCCTTCTACACGGTTGAGGATGACCTGATGAGCAGCGAATCGATTGCAATGGCGGACTGTGCAGGGGACTCGATGGGTATGGGGCTCTACTCAATAAATCCGGCCACTGGGTTGCCAATGGTTGATGGGCTCATTGACGTGATGGGGAACCCCATGGGAATGGACTTACATGCTTTTGATGGATCCTCATTCGATTTTTCCAGCTCGAGCTTTTCCGACATGGACAACTGCGGCAACAGTGGTTGTTCCCCATTTTCCGCGGACTCCAATTTTTGAGCGCGCGCTGCTGAATAACGCTCGGCTTAATCGACTGCGGTAGGTAGGACCGTTAACGCCCTCACTGGCCAACTGGGTGAGTTGTGGCGTTATCGCGTTGGCGATTACCGGGTGATTTGCCACATCCAGGACGGCGCCTTACGGAATTTGGTGGTGCAGTTGGGCAACCGCCGTGAAACAGAAAGGAACCTCTTAAATGATGATCGAAATCCCCCCCATGCTGCTAGAGACCCTGGGGCGTGCCAATGAGTTATATATGCACGCCATGGTGACGGATGACCCCTTAAAAGCCGAGCGGCTAAAGGATGATTGGCGTATAGATATGATCATGCTGATGATAGGGCTCAATGAGGCCGTCGAAGCACAGCGTAACGCGGCAGGCGAGTAATCCGTAACGACCCGAAAGGAACCCCACCATTTCGGCGCTACGTTACAATCAGTTGATTATTTAAGGCCTTTGCTGTGGGTGCTTACCAAAGTGCTAAGCGACTGGCACTGGAGAACCGAGCTCCAAGGGTACCTGTGTTCATGTATTGGCCTGGCGTGCCCATCTGGAAATGATCGACAGCATGTCAGGCGTTATCACGTGCCCACCGCCCCTAGAGCTCTGAGCTCGTCAGCACCGACCTTATGCGCAAACTCGTAGGGCGTAATGTGCTCTTCCCGGTTGGCGTCCAAGTAGTCAGCCCACCACGTCATCATCAGTCGGCGCTCTTCCAGGTGCTCAGCCTTGTGGATATAGGCAGCGCGCACGCCGTTGCGCTCTTGGTGGCTCATTTGCCGTTCGACCGCGTCACGCGACCATAGGCCGGACTCGACCAACGCAGAACAGGCCATAGTTCGGAAACCGTGCCCGCAAATCTCTATCTTGGTGTCGTACCCCATGCGGCGCAGTGTCTTGTTTACGGTGTTCTCCGACATTGGCCGCCAGTGGTAGTGATCGCCTGGCAGCACCAGATCAAAACGCCCGCTAAGCCGGCGTATCTGGTCTAGTACTTCCAGCGTCTGGCGTGACAACGGGACAAGGTGCGGAGTCCCCATCTTGGCTCCTCGGTGCGACCTCTTGACACCCTCGATTGGTGCCCGTTCGCCGGGAATCGTCCACATACTCCGGGTAAAGTCGAACTCAGACCAGCGGGCAAAGCGCAGCTCACTAGAACGAATGAACACCAGTAAAGCAAGGCTTACAGCAAGACAGGTGAGCGGTCGTCCGGTGTCTGCCTCGCAGCGTTGCAACAACTCCGGCAACCGCTCAAGGGGCAAGGCCGGGCGGTGTTTGGTCTTGCGGGTGGCAGTCCCCCCCACCAGATCAAGCGCCGGGTTGTATTCGATCAAATTGTGCTGTACGGCGATTCGCATGATTCCGGCGATGCGCTGGCGCAGTCGCCCAACCAGATCAAGCGCGCCGCGTTTCTCTACCGCCTTCAGACAGACCAGCAGGTCGCGGGTTTTCAGGTCGGATACGGGGCGTTTTCCCAGCATGGGGAAAAGATCGACCTCAATCTCTTTCAGCACCCTGACCGCGTGATCCTTCGACCATTTACCGGCCATGCTGGCGTGCCATTCCCGGGCCACCGTCTCAAAGATATGCCCCGCCTCACTGGCCGCCTCGATCTTTGCTTGCTTAGCGCTCTCGATGGGGTCTTGGTCATGCGCAAGCAACTCAAGTGCCTCGGCTCGACGTGCACGGGCGGCTTTCAGAGTGAGAGCCGGGTAGTTGCCGAACGTAGCCAGACCGGGCTTACCGCTTGGCTTTTTATACTTGAAGCGCCAGACCTTGGTGCCGGTAGCCTTTACAAGCAAAAAAAGCCCTTGCCCGTCGAACAGGGTGTAGTCCTTTGCGCGGGGCTTGGCGGCCTCGCATTTGGGGTCAGTAAGGGGGGTTACGGTGCGCGCCATAGGTATACGCCTCGATATCGAACCGATATATACCTAAACGTATACCTAAATCGTGGGGCTGTACAGGAACATACGGGGATATTCAGACACAAAAAAACCGGCTATAAGGCCGGTTTCTCTAGGCTTCAGTTGTTTACGGGAACATCTGAAACCATACTATTGGTGCCCGAAGCCGGAGTCGAACCGGCACGTCCTTACGAACGGGGGATTTTAAGTCCCATGCGTCTACCAGTTTCGCCATTCGGGCGGTAGCGCGGTGAAGCGACCTGGAACGCTTTAATAACGCTTAAGCAATTCTGGCGCTTGTGCAGCAAGGGAGGAAATATATACATCCCTTCCCTGCGAAGCAAGTTTGCTGACGTCAAACTCCAGACAAAATCTTGCGGTGAAGCTCAAATAAAAAAGCTCCGTAAATCAGTGATCTACGGAGCCTATTTATAGTGGAGGCCGAGGTCGGAATCGAACCGGCGTAGGCGGATTTGCAATCCGCTGCATAACCATTTTGCTACTCGGCCTCAAACGCCCGATGTCATGTAACAACATCAACCGTATACAAACTGGAGCGGATACGGAAGCCAAGCTAACGACCCAAACCCTTATCCTGCAAGCCGCTTGTTGCCAAGCGCTTCAGCGATGGGCGGCATTATGGAGAAGAACACAGGACTTGGCAACCCCCTGAATTCTAAAAGATTTAACTCTCCTCGCAATTCACCGATTCGCTGTCCAGTGCAGGAAAAAACAATGGCTTCAACCACTTCCATAAACCGCCGTGGCTACTCCGACAGCACCTGCTGAAACGAAGTATCGATCACAGGCTCGTCAACACCTTCAGTCCTCGACAGCTCTTGCCTATATAGACGAATCGATGCGCTGCTGCGCGCAAACGTCCCGAAGGCAACCACGCAACCAGCGATGCGCCAGATCGGCATCCAGCCGTGGATGCCAGAGCAATGAGACCGTGAACGTCGGCAGGGAGAACGGAAGAGAAAAGCTGTGCATTCCGACGCGCAGGTTTGCGGTGTGCCGTTCGGGAACACTGGCGATCAGGTCGGTGGCCCGGGCGAGCGCCAGCGCGGTCGAAAAGCCTGGGACGATGGTCACTATCTCCCGCTCAAGCTCGAGCGGCTCCAGGGCTTCATCAATAGGACCCTTGTCGAGCCCCCGCCGGGAGACGCTGATGTGCCTGCCAGCCGCATAACGGGAGGGTGTGATCTCGCCCAGGCTCAGCGGGTGCCCCACCCGCACGACGCCAATGAAACGGTCTCGGAACAATGCCTGCGTAAGCACTTCCGGGCCAGCGGTCTTGCCCACGACACCTGTTTCCAGATCGACGGTCCCGTCGCGAAGTGGCGTGCTGTCTTTATCTGGCTTGTGCACGAAGCGCAGGCGTACGCCAGGCGCTTGTTCGCTAACGCGCCCAATGAGGTCCGCTGCGAAGTTCTCCACAAAGCCGTCACTGGTGCGCAGCGTGAACGTTCGGACCAACTGTTTAAGGTTGAGCGTTTGCGCAGGACGTAGAACCGCTTCTGCGTCCTGCACGAGCTGGCTGACCCGCTCGCGCAGCTCCAGCGCTCGGGGGGGTGGGAACCAGACCGCGTCCGGCTCTGACCAACAGCGGATCGCCCGTCGTTTCACGCAATCGCGCCAGTGCTCGACTCATCGCCGACGGGCTAAGCCGCAACCGCTCTGCTGCGCGCGCAACGCTGCCTTCTGCGAGCAGTACATCCAGGGTGATCAGCAAGTTGAGATCAGGTGTCGACATGCATCGCCTCTGGCATGGCGTGATTGTGATGTGGCGTTAAACGCACGAATACAGTGCAAATGGTGCGCCTTCCGCCATGTTATGCCCAGGAGTAAATTTCTGACAGCTCCATTTCGGGAGCCGTCAGAAAAAGAGGGTCACGATGAAGCCAATCATTGCAGGACGAGATGAGGCACTAGCAGCCAGTGCGCAACGGACAGTGCGGTGGGCGCTCACCAGCCTCTCGCTATCCATGTTGCTGTCCTCGCTCGGCACCAGCATCGCCAATGTTGGCTTGCCGACGTTGGCACAGGCGTTCAACGCCTCCTTCCAGGAAGTCCAGTGGATCGTCCTCGCTTATCTCCTTGCCATCACCACCCTGATCGTCAGCGTCGGACGGCTCGGTGACATCATCGGCCGTCGGCGGCTGCTACTCGCCGGAATCTTTTTGTTCACGGTGGCCTCTGCCCTTTGCAGCTTGGCGCCCACGCTCTGGCTGCTGATTGCCGCCCGGGGGCTGCAAGGCCTCGGCGCGGCCATCATGATGGCCCTGACCATGGCCTTTGTCGGCGAGACGGTTCCCAAGGCAAAGACCGGAAGCGCCATGGGGTTGCTCGGGACGATGTCCGCGACGGGCACCGCTATGGGGCCGTCGCTTGGCGGTGTTCTGATCGCCGGACTCGGCTGGCAGGCCATCTTCTTCATCACCGTACCGCTGGGTATCCTGACGTTTCTTCTCGCCCATCGCTACCTGCCCGCCGATCGCCCCACGCCGAAGGCCAATCTCCAGGCACCGAAGACCAATCGTGCCGGCTTCGACTCCGTGGGCACGCTGCTGCTGGCTCTGACGCTCGCGGCTTATGCGCTCGCCATGACCATTGGGCGCGGCAGTTTCGGTCCGCTCAACATGGCCCTGCTGTTGGCTGCTTTCTTCGGCGCCGTCCTCTTCGTGCTCGTCGAAGCAAGAGTTGCCTCACCGTTGATTCGATTGGCGATGTTCCGCGAACCGGTGCTGGGCGGGAGCCTCGCCATGAGCGCGCTCGTCTCGACGGTGATGATGGCGACGCTGGTGGTCGGGCCCTTCTATCTCTCCCATGCGCTCGGGCTTGACGCCGCGCTTGTTGGACTGGTCTTGTCGGTCGGGCCGTTTGCCGCTGCGCTGACAGGGGTGCCCGCAGGTCGCATTGCCGACCGTTTTGGCGCTCAACGTATGACCCTATTCGGGCTCATCGGAATGGCGGCCGGTTGCCTCATGCTATCGGTGATACCGGAGGCGCTCGGCATCTTTGGCTACATCGCCCCCATTGTCGTCATCACCATCAGCTATGCACTGTTCCAGACGGCCAACAACACCGCGGTCATGAGCGATATTCGCCCGGACCAACGGGGTGTCATCTCCGGCATGCTCAACCTGTCGCGAAATCTGGGGCTCATCACCGGTGCATCCGCTTTGGGCGCGGTGTTCGTGCTCGCATCGGGGACGATCGACATCACCACGGCGCGTCCCGAGGCCATTGCCAGCGGTATGCGGATCACGTTCGCAGTCGCGCTGGTTCTGATCGCCGCCGCGCTCGCCATCGCCCTTGGAAGCCGCGCTCTGGCAGCGCGCTCCTCGCTCTCACATCCGACATGAGTCTCTTCCGATTGCAGCAACCTCTCGGCGTCGTACCGGATGAGGTCGCCTCAATCCTCAGCATCACTTGAAACCGGCGGCGTTCGGTTCACGTGAAAACGGCAGACCTCACCCTCGCGCACCATGCACTCGAGGTGTTCCACCTCGCCGCCACCCAGCGCGCCGATGAGTGCCAGATCCAGTTCGCAGACTTCAGGGTGGGTTTTGGCCAAATGATGGAACACACAGTTGTGGGCGACTATTTCCTGCTCGCCTGAGGAACGGAAAAACACCTCGGATTCATAGCCGGCCTGATTCATGTGGCTGACGATCTGCTCGTCGTTTACCACCGTTTGCTCCATTCCCGCGGCCATTTTCTGACCGAGGCTGCGCATCAATCTGGCCAGATTGTCGTGACCGATGATGTCGGCGACCTCGCCAATCAACAGGTCGGCCAGCAACTGATACTGCCGGGGGAACAACTCCCGGCCTGCAGTGGTGAGCTGGAACAGCTGTTGAGGGCGTCGGCCAGTGGGTCGGGTTTCGCCACGCAGGATCAGTCCGTCCCGCTCCAGCGCAGTCAGGTGTTGACGAATGGCAGTACGCGTCACGTCGAGGTGACTCGCCAGATCATCAATACTCATGCCCGCCGGCTGGTACAACAGCGCTGACAAAAGATCCTGCTGCGTACGACCCATCCCCTGAAGCATTGTGTGCGACCTCACCACTGTTACCAAAAAAAGGGGCGCTTGCGCGCCCCGCCTAACGTCAAAACTTGTCCGGAAACTGTTTGACCAATGCTGCACCCAAGGTGTCCGCAAGGACCAGCATATGTTCGCGCATTGCTGCCCAATTCTTGGCTTCAGCGGCATAGTCCTTTTTGCCCAACTGATCTATTTGAGCGATGTGGTGCCCGCCGTGAGCGCTGAGCATGGCGACCAATGTCGCTTCCGGCAAGTTGGGATTGGCGGAGGCCAGGAAGTGAGCCAGCGCTTTGGCGTTAGTGGTCAGCTCTTCAACAGCGGCATTTTTCCCCTTGGTGTCCTTGGCGACAGAGGCATCGCTGTAATGTTTCACCGCCCCCCAATGCCCGGCGAGCAGTTTCAATAACTGATCGGCCGCGGGCTGGCCGTATAAGGGTGCAAGGCTATTGGCGATCGACGTGGCGTTGGCCACCACTTGAGTCACCGCCGTATCGGCTTGCGCGCGATTCCCTTGCTGGTTGGCGACAACGTAGTTTCTGATCCAGAAAATGTGCTCCACCCACAGATCGCGCAGTGCCAGTCGAGTGGTCAGCGCAGCATCCTGCGCTGCCGGGACCGGCGCCGGGCTTTGAGCGGCGTAGCTCCAAACCGGTTGAACACACAGTGTAAACAGCAAAAAACCCAGCGTTCTAATGTTCATGACGGGAGACTCGAATGAGGGATGGTTCAATAAAAGTAGTTTTGACATACATTTATGTCAATATTAAAAACATACCTCTCGTCGAGACGTCACCTGACCGAGGTTATCCCCGAATAAGATGAAAAAGATTTAACTCTGGCAGCATAAATTTTGAGTTATTGGAGCGCGCCGTTGCGGGTAGTATTCGATGGCATTGCCGAGCGACGCAGCGCTGGAAGGGAGCCACGTCATGCCAATAAAGAACTCACTCAGCACCCTGCTGTACAAACTTCATCAGAATCAGCTGGCGATTGCCGCCGCCGTTGAAGAACTCTCGTACGCGATTGAAGCCGCAGGGTGCATGAAAGTCGCGGAAAAGGCCCGACAGGATCTCAGCTTGCTGGACCGGAATCTCGAATTCATCTCCTCGGCAATTCTAGAGTTGATGGAGGATGAGATGTCTGAAGTCGATTGAGCTCGATCATTGCCGCACCTTCACCCAAGCCATGAGCAGCGCCGATGAGAGCATGCCTACGGTCATGAAAATGTAGGCAGCTCCGGGATTACCGGTAAGGCCGATCAAATACCCGACGATCCACGAGCCGATAAAGGCGCCTAATGCCCCGCACGCATTGATCAGGCCAATGGCGCCGCCGAACACATTGGCCGGCAAAATCTCGGGGATGAGCGCGAAAAACGGTCCGTAGGGTGCGTACATAGCGGCGCCTGCAATGGTCAGCAGCGCGAATGACAGCCAGAAATGGGTCGAACCCAGCAAGTACGAACAGAAGAACGCCAGAGCCCCCAGTGCCAGAAGTGGCCAGATAAAGTGTTTGCGCTGCTGCGACTTATCCGATGCCCAGGACACTGCGAGCATGGCAGCGACGGCAGCGACATAGGGAACCGCGCTCAACCAGCCGACCGTGACAATGTCTGCGGCAGCCGCCTGTTTGATGATGGTCGGCAGCCACATGATGAAGCCATAAACGCCGACGCTCCACAGCGCGTGCACACAGCAGAGCTGGATGACCACGGGACTGGTGAATGCCTGACGATAATTGCGGACCGCCTTCATGCCTTTTTGTTCGTTTGCCAGCGTCGCGGCCAGTTGGCTTTTCTCCTGTCGGGTCAGCCAGCTGACGTGCTCGGGTTTGTCCCGCGCCAGCCGCCACCAGACAAAGGCCCACAGAACCGCCGGCGCGCCCTCGATCAAAAACATCTCGCGCCAGCCCCAGGCATGGATCAAATAACCCGAGACCACTGACATCCATAGCACGGTGATCGGGTTGCCCAGAACCAGAAAGGTATTGGCTCGCGAGCGTTCCTTGCGAGTAAACCAGTTACTGATGAAAATCAGCATCGCCGGCATCACCGCCGCCTCGACAATCCCCAGCGACACCCTAATCACCATCAACATCGGGATATTGGTGACCAGTCCGGTCGCCATGGCGCACAAGCCCCACAGAATCAGGCTCCAGAACACCAGTTTGCGCACGCTGTATTTCTGCGCGTAGAGGGCGCCCGGAACCTGAAAGAAAAAGTAGCCCAGAAAGAACAACGCCCCGATCAACGAGGAGGTGCTCTTGGTAATGCCCAGGTCCTGCTCGATACCTGCTGCGCTGGCGAAGCCGTAGTTGGCGCGGTCCAGATAGGCGAGGCTGTAGGTAATGAAAATCAGCGGGATCAGATAAAGCCAGCGTTTGGGTGCAAAACCTTCTGCTGTTGACCGCTGACTCGCATCGGTCTCGCCCTGCCCGCCAATGTCGGTTATCGGCAGCCGTGTGTCTTTGAGATTGCTCATGGATATCCCCTTGTTTTTGTTTTTTTCAGGTACGGGTGCTGCAGTCAAACGACGCTGGTCAATCCTCCATCCACAAAGATCGTTTGACCGTTGATGAAGTCGGAGGCGCTCGACGCCAGAAATACGGCGGCGCCGCAAAGCTCCTCTACCCTGCCCCAGCGCCCCGCCGGCGTGCGTTTGCACAACCATTCGGAGAACGCCTGGTCATCGACCAGCGCCCGATTCATCTCGGTCGCAAAGTAGCCAGGAGCAAGGCCATTGGCCTGAATGCCATGGCGCGCCCATTCCGCGCACATGCCTTTGGTGAGCATTTTCACGGCGCCTTTGGACGCTGCATAAGGCGCGATAGTCGGGCGGGCCAGCTCGCTCTGAACCGAGCAGATATTGATAATCTTGCCGCGACGACGAGCAATCATGTGCCGAGCCACCGCTTGGGAAACATGGAAAACCCCGTCCAGATTGACGCGCATCAGATCGTGCCAATCGTTGGCGTCAAAGTCTTCCAGCGGTGCACGACGCTGGATGCCGGCATTGTTCACCAGAATGTCGATGGCGCCGGTTTGCGCCTCGAATGCATTGATCGCTTCAAAAAGTCCGGGGCGATCCGTGACGTCAAATACCGCGACTTCTGCGCCAATCCCGGCTTCGCGCAATTGACCCGCGATGAGTCGGGCTTTCCCTGCATTGCGATCGTTGATCACCACGGTTGCGCCGGCGGCACCCAAGCCTCGGGCCAGTTCAAGTCCGATGCCCTTGCAGGCGCCGGTGATCAAGGCTCTACGCCCATCCAGCTGGAAGCTACTGGTTTGAGATGACATGCTGTTCTCCATAAAACCGCCCCATTGTTTTTTTTCGCGGGCCTTGGCGTCACTTCAACCCAGGTCTTGAGCAGCGTCCAATCGTCATTGCTGATCTGGTGATCAATTACTATGATCACCAACATAAGGCGGTGCTTAACCCTGGAGCGTTTATATGGAAATCAAACACTTACGTTCATTCGTCACCTTGGCGGAGGAGCTTCATTTCGGTCGCGCGGCGCAACGACTCTCCATCGTTCAGCCGGCACTGAGCATGCAGATAAAGATGCTGGAGGAAGAGTTAGGCGTCCGACTGTTCGAGCGCAATAGGCACTCGGTCACGCTGACTGAGGTCGGGGCAATCTTCTTGCCTGAGGCTCGCGCGACATTGCATCAATCAGCCCATGCGGCGGATGTGGCTCGGGCTTCGGGCCGAGGGGAAATAGGTCGAGTGCGCCTGGGGTTTGTATCGTCCGTACTGCCGGAATTATTGCCCACATTGATCCGCTCGGTGCACGAGCGGTTCCCGCGGATTGAGCTGGAACTCAAGGATATGCCGGGCCCGGATCAAGCTGCGGCATTGAAAAACGGGCAGCTCGATTTCGGCTTGATGCGCTTGCCAGCGATCAACGCCGGCATTCAGACCCGAGTGGTCTTGCGTGAGACGTTTATCGTTGCCTTGCCGATGAACCATCCGCTGGCTTCGCGCGAAACCGTGCACCCGACAGATCTCGCTCAAGTACCCGTCTTCATATTGGCTCGACGATACGCCCCCGGATTTTACGATGAGCTGTTGCAGGCGCTGGGCAGTCATGGCGCTCAGCTGGAAATCGCTTCGGAACTGGGCGAATTCACCACCATGCTCGCGCTGGTTTCGGCCGGACTTGGCGTCGGGTTACTGCCTTCCCACGCCGGTCGCGCGCTGCCTGCGAATGTCATTTCCAAACCGCTGGCGCTTGGGAACTACCGAGCAACCACCGGGCTGGCCTGGGTTGATCTGAACACCGCGGTCAAGACCACGGTGTTCAATGTGATGAGTGAGTTATTTTTTTCCTGAGCCCACTGACGTCAACGCCGTCCAGGCCCTATCAACAGCGTGATCCGCTGTGCCGGCCAATCAACACAACATAAACAATCGACGTCTTTGCATAAAAATTTAGCGGCTGTTCGCTCGATGCCAAATGGACCTGGCTGATACCAGATCCATCCGTGCATGGGGCTCTCCTCATCTTGAATGGAAGACTCGATATGCCGCGTTTTATGCTCAGCACGCTGACGCTCGCTCTGGCTTTTACGGCAATGATGCCCGTGGTCAACGCCGCCCCTTTACTCGACCCCACACCCGAACACCCGCGCGCCGATAGTCGATCGGCCCAGAGCAATACCTGGCTGGAGATCGATCAGGCCGCTTTCGAAGGAAATATCACCAAACTCCAGCAACGGCTGGCGGGCAAAAGCCAAATGTGCGCGGTGATGAAAGCCGACGCCTATGGCAACGGCATCGCCCTGTTGATTCCTTCGGCCATCAGGATGGGCGTCACCTGTATCGGCGTGGCAAGCAACGAAGAGGCGCGTATTGCACGGGCGAAAGGTTTCAAGGGTCGTCTGATGCGTTTGCGCAGTGCCACCGTGGGTGAAGTGGAGAATGCACTGCGCTACAACATCGAAGAACTGGTCGGTAACCTGGAGGTTGCACGCCAGCTCAACGAACTGGCCACCCGCAAGGGCGTGAAACTGCCGGTTCACCTGGCGCTGAATTCGGCGGGCATGAGCCGCAACGGCCTGGAAATGAGCACGGTTGAGGGGCAACAACAGGCAGTGGAGCTGACTCGGTTGAAGCACCTGAACATCGTCGGGATCATGACCCACTTCCCGGTCGAAGAACGAGAGGATGTTCTCAAGGGACTGGCGAAATTCAAGGAACAATCCGGCTGGCTGATCGAGCACGCCAAACTGGACCGCAGCCGGATCACCCTGCACTGCGCCAACACCTTCACCACCCTTGAGGTGCCCGAGGGTTGGCTGGATATGGTTCGCCCGGGGGCTGCGCTCTATGGCTACCCGGTGGGCGGGCATAACGAGTTTCAACGGGTCATGCAGTTCAAGTCGCGGGTCGCTGCGGTCAACGCCTACCCGGCGGGCAGCACCATTAGCTACGACCGGACCTATACCCTGAGCAAAGACTCGTTGATCGCCAACATACCGGCCGGTTACTCCGACGGTTATCGACGAGCATTCTCCAACAAAGCCTCGGTGCTGATTCACGGTCAGCGCGCGCCGGTCATCGGCAAGGTCACCATGAATACGCTGATGGTCGACGTCAGCGGCATTCCGGGCGTCAAGGCCGGTGATGAAGTCGTTCTGTATGGCAAACAGGGTGATGACGAGATTACCCAGACCGAACTTGAGACCATCAACGGCGCCTTGCTGGCGGACCTCTACACGATCTGGGGCAACTCCAACCCGAAAATACTCAAAGGCCAATAGCGGTCGATAAGCGGGCAAGGCATTGATGCGCGGCGATTCACTCTCGTCGCGCTATTGTTCAGTGGCGCAACAGCTTGCGCAGCGGAACGCCGTCTTTCATGACCGGCGATTTGATGACGATGTAGCTGAAGTACTTGGAAATGCCGATGTTTTTATCCAGCAGGCTTTCGACCACTTCCTGGTAATGCTGGATGCTGCGGGTCATGAAACGCACCAGATAATCGTAGCCACCACTGATCAGATGGCATTCGAGCACCTCATCGACCAGGCGGATATTGGATTCGAATTTGGCAAAGTCTTCGCGTTTGTGATCGCTGAGGGTTATCTCGGTAAACACCGTGACCGAATCAGTGATCTTGGCCAGATTGAGGTGAGCTTTATAGCTGGAAATGTACCCCGCCGACTCGAGTCGTTTGACCCGTTGCAGGCAGGGGCTGGCCGACAGTCCCACAGCGTCGGCCAGACTGACGTTGGTCATGCGGCCGTCTTTTTGCAGCTCAACCAGGATGCTGATGTCAATCCGGTCCAGTTTGACTAACCCTTCCATTGCGTACCTCTTGCCGCCGTTCAGATAGGCAATCTTTCTAGCAAAATCAGCGCCGTAAAGACAGCTGATGTTGAGCGACCAGGTCCGCCATGCTGTTGATACAAAAATCCGCCGAGCACGGCTGAGGATGTTTGGGGTGGCTACGGCAGATCAAACACAAGCCGGCGGCTACCGGTGGCTCGGCCCCTGGCCTTGAAACCAGCAGGATATCCTTGGGTTCCAGATCGTTGGCCAACAGCCAGTCGCGATCCTCCAATGGGTTGCTGGCGCGGGAAAGCAAGTCGTCGGGCATGATCCCCAAACGCTCACACAGCTGACCCCGATCCTCGGCATCGCGATCGACAGAGACCAGCAACCGATAGAACTTGCGCAGGTACAGCATCGCGCCCGGCGCATCTTCGAACAGCGACCAGCTGGCTACCGAGCGGGCAAAGCTCATACCCTCCTCCCAACTGGCCTTGAGCCCCAGGCGCTCGGCCAACTGGCGATGAGCGAAACACAGCAGCCCACTGAAGCCCAGTTCGGCGAAGCGCGGATAGAGCGCGCGCACCACCTCGTTATATTCGGTCAGTATTTGATCTTTTCCCGGCGCACCGGGGCGGTTTTCGAGCAACGGCTGCAACGCCGCCCAGACACCAGAATCCCGATCGACCAGGACTTCGTCGCAATCGATCAGCAGTGCACGATAATCAGTCAGGCCCATGGCGTGTACAGCCTCCAATGATGCATCCCATCAATCCATGCTCCAAAAGTGCTCACGGCCGGCGCCTTGCTGCGTTGCGCCGACCGAGGCCTGAGCTCAGTTCAAGACTCGTGCCAGCGCCGCCTCGAGAATGTCCAGCGCTTCATCGATCTGTTCCTCTTGGGTGACCAGAGGTGCCAGAAAACGTAGCACGTTGCGATAAACCCCGCATTTGATCACCAGCAGACCGCCCACCCGGGCCTGATCGATCAGTTGTTGCGTTAGTTCAGCATCAGGGCTGCGGGCCGCATCATCCTTGATCAGCTCGATCGCCAACATAAAGCCGGTGCCACGCACATCGCCAATGCGCGGGTAACGCGCTTGCAAGCGCAACAGCCCCTGACGCAACCGCTCGCCCAACACCTCGCCACGGGCCAGCAGCTGTTCCTGTTCGTAGGCCTCGATCACCGCCAACGCGGCCGCGCACGCCAGAGCGTTACCACCATAAGTACCACCGAGCCCGCCGGGCAACGGGGCGTCCATGATCTCGGCCTTGCCGACCACACCGGATAACGGCAAACCACCGGCCAGACTTTTGGCGACAGTGACCAGGTCTGGCTGGATCCCGGCGTGCTGGAAACCGAACCATTTACCGGTACGACCAAAGCCGGTCTGAATTTCATCGAGAATCAGCACGATGCCATGCTTTTCCGTCAGCGCCCGCAGCGCCTGAAGGAACTCGGGCGGTGCCGAGAGAAAACCACCGTCACCTTGCACCGGCTCGACGATGATCGCGGCGACGCGGTCTGGCGCGACTTGGGTGGCTAGCAATTCGTTGAGCGATTGCAACGCCATCTCACTGCTGACACCGCGATAGGCATTCGGGTACGGGGTATGGAACACCTCGGGCGCGAACGGGCCGAAGTTCTGTTTATACGGTTGGCTCATGCCGGTCAGGGTCGTGCCGAGCAAAGTGCGGCCATGGAACCCGCCACGAAAGGCGATGACCGCCGGGCGATTGGTGTGGGCGCGGGCAATTTTCACCGCATTTTCCACAGCCTCGGCACCGGAGGTGAACAGCGCCGCTTTATAGGCTTCTTTACCACCCACCAATTCACACAAGCGCTGTGCCAGGTCGAGGTAGGGCTGGTAGGCGACCACCTGAAAACAGGCATGGGAGACCTTTTGCAGCTGGGCCTGTACGGCCGCGACCACCTTCGGATGATTGTGCCCGATGTTCAACACGCCGATACCGCCGACGAAGTCCAGGTAGCGCGTACCGTCCACGTCCCACAACTCGGAGCCCAGGGCTCGATCAATCACCAACGGATGAGCCGTGACCACGCCCCGTGGCACGAACTGATCGCGCTGACGGAGCAAATGAGGTGTTTCGTCGACTTTGCTATTCATGGCGTTTCCCATCGTCAGTCTGGCAGCCGGGAGGTGGCTGCGATGCTGTTCAGGTTAAGCCTTCAGCGAAACGATCTACGCCGAACTTGGCCTCTGAGAAATTCGGATCGACTGTTTTCACCCGGGAAAACGGCAGAATCCATCAGCCTTCGGCAACCCCATCGAATCTGCCGGTCAATCGTCCATACACCCTGATGCAAAGCGTTTACCCCGGCCCTTTCGACAGATCCTGCTCTGCCATTGGGGCATGATGGATAGCCCCTCCTTCACTTCAGGAAATGCCCATGGCCTTGCTCTATAAAGCTGACCCTGTGCGCGGCGAACAGTGGAAAGCCTTGTTCGCCGAACAGGCTCCGGATATCGAATGGCGCGCGTGGCCGGACATCGGTGATCCGCGGGACATTCGCTATCTGGCAGCCTGGCAGGCGCCGGACAATCTCGACGTTCTGTTGCCCAACGTGCAGGTGCTGTTTGCGTTGTCGGCGGGAGTCGATCAACTGGACCTCGGCCGCTTGCCGGCGAGCTTGCCGGTGGTGCGCTTACTTGACCCCGGCATTACCCGCGGCATGTGTGAATACGCCAGTTTTGCCGTGCTCAGCCTGCACCGGGACATGCTCCGTTATCGCCAGCAACAGGCCGCACGCTGCTGGCAAGCGCACATGCTGCAACCCGCCGCCAAACGCCGGGTCGGCGTCATGGGCCTGGGCATGCAGGCACAGCAGATACTTGCCACCTTACAGACCCTGGGTTTTTCATTGTCTGGTTGGGCACGCAGCGCACATCAAATAGAGGGAGTGAAATGCTATGCCGGCACCGAGCAACTTCCGGCCTTCCTCGGCCAGTGCGACATCCTGTTGTGCGTGTTGCCGTTGACCGAACAAACCCAGGGCATTCTCGACCGAAACCTGTTCCAGCAATTGCCCCGTGGCGCGGCGCTGATCAACATGGGTCGCGGTGGACATCTGGTGGAAAGTGATTTGCTGGAAGCGTTGGCCGACGGGCAGATCAGCGGAGCGGTGCTCGATGTGTTGCAGAAAGAACCGGCGCCGGCCGATCATCCTTTTTGGCATCACCCGCAGATTCTGCTGACCCCGCATATCGCCGCGATGACTCAACCGGAGAGTGCGTTTGGGGTGTTGCTGGAGAATATCCGCCGACATCAAAGGGGTGAGCCGATGCTTGGCGAGGTTGATCGACCGTTGGGTTACTGACAAGCGCACAATTTTGAATGCAAAGAACATCCAATGTGGGAGCGGGCTTGCTCGCGATAGCGGACGGTAAGTCAACATCAATGTTGAATATCAGTCCCTCATCGCGAGCAAGCCCGCTCCCACACTAGTTTGGTGGTGTCATGAGAGTTGATTCAAAGCGCCTCGGCAATCGCCTTGCCGACATCCTGAGTCGAGCCCTGCCCACCCAGATCAGGCGTGATCGGCCCTTGCGCAATCACCTGTTCGATAGCCTTGAGAATGCCGTCGTGGGCCGCGCGATAACGTTCATCACCGTTACCGAGAAACTCCAGCATCAAGGCCCCGGACCAGATCATCGCAATCGGGTTGGCGATGTTGCGTCCGTAAATATCCGGGGCTGACCCATGCACCGGCTCGAACAGCGACGGGAAGCGCCGCTCCGGATCGAGGTTGGCCGAGGGCGCAATGCCGATGGTGCCAGCGCAGGCCGGGCCCAGATCGGAAAGGATGTCCCCGAACAGGTTGGACGCCACCACCACATCAAAACGGTCCGGTTGCAACACGAAACGCGCGCACAGAATATCGATGTGCTGCTTGTCCCAGGTGATGTCCGGGTATTGCTCGGCCATCAACGCGGTGCGTTCATCCCAGTAAGGCATGCTGATGGAAATTCCGTTGGACTTGGTCGCCGCGGTCAAGCGTTTGCGCGGACGGGTCTGGGCCAGTTCGAAGGCGAACTTGAGAATCCGGTCCACGCCACGGCGGGTGAACACCGACTCTTGCAGCACGAACTCATGCTCGGTGCCCTCGAACATCTTGCCGCCCACCGAGGAATACTCGCCCTCGGTGTTCTCGCGGATCACCACGAAATCGATATCGCCAGGCTTACGCCCAGCCAACGGACACGGCACACCCGGAAACAGTCGCACCGGACGGATGTTCACGTACTGGTCAAAGTCGCGGCGGAACTTGAGCAGCGACCCCCACAGAGAAATATGATCCGGCACCTTGTCCGGCCAGCCCACCGCACCGAAGTAGATCGCGTCGAAGCCTTTCAGTTGTTCGAACCAGTCATCGGGCATCATTTGCCCGTGCTCCAGGTAGTAATCGCAATGAGCCCAATCGAGGATCTCGATACTCAGGTCCAGTTGCCATTTTTTCGCGGCCTGCTCCAGTACCCGCAAACCCTCGGGCAATACTTCCTTGCCGATGCCATCGCCGGCAATCGCGGCGATCCTGAATGTCTTGCTCATGGGTTTTGCCTCTTCACTGTCTGCTTAATCAGCGGCCGGGTCACAGCCCACCGATATGGAAGGCTTTGACTTCAAGGTATTCATCCAGACCGTACTTGGAGCCCTCGCGGCCCAGGCCCGACTGCTTGATTCCGCCGAACGGTGCGACTTCCATGGAGATGATTCCGGTGTTGAGGCCGACCATGCCGAACTCCAGCGCCTCGCCGAAACGCCATGAACGGCGCAAATCCTGAGTGAAATAGTAGGCGCCCAGGCCATAAGGGGTAGCGTTGGCCAAGGCCAGCGCCTGCGCCTCATCGGTAAAACGCATCAGCGGCGCCACCGGGCCGAAGGTTTCTTCGTTGGCCAACAACATCCCGGCATGGGTGTCGCCGAGCACCGTCGGCTGGACGAACTGGCTGTCGCCCTCGGGAATACCGCCACAGAGCAACTGCGCGCCCTGGCTCAGGGCATCGTCGATATGTCGGGCGACCTTGCTCACCGCCGCCGGATTGATCAGCGGGCCGATGGTTACGTCAGCGTCCAGGCCGTTGCCGACCTTGAGCTTGCCCACCTCCTCCACCAGCCGCTGAGCAAAACGTTCGTAAATCCCGTCCTGCACCAGAATGCGGTTGGCGCAGACGCAGGTCTGTCCGGCGTTGCGAAACTTGCTGAGCATGATGCCCGCCACCGCCTGCTCAAGGTCCGCATCGTCGAACACAATGAACGGCGCATTACCGCCCAGCTCCAGACTCAAGCGCTTGATGTGTTCGGCGCTCTGACGCATCAGCAACCGGCCAACCGCTGTTGAACCGGTGAAGGAAATCTTGCGCACCGTCGGGTTGCTGGTCAGCTCTTCGCCGATCCCCGTCGGCATCCCGGTCAGCACGTTGAACACCCCGGCCGGGATGCCGACGCGCTCGGCCAACACCGCCAGCGCCAGCGCCGACAGCGGCGTCAGGTCCGAAGGTTTGACGATGATCGGGCAGCCCGCAGCCAGAGCCGGCGCGCATTTGCGGGTGATCATCGCGTTGGGGAAGTTCCACGGGGTGATGGCAGCGCAAACCCCGACCGGTTGTTTAAGGGTCAGCAGTCGGCGGTCGCCGCTGGGGGCCGGCATGGTCTCGCCGTAGACCCGCCGGGCTTCTTCAGCGAACCATTTGACGAACCCGGCGCCGTAACGAATTTCGCCTTTGGCTTCATTCAGCGGTTTGCCTTGTTCGCAGGTCATGATCAGCGCCAGGTCGTCGAGGTTATCGAGCATGGCCTGATACCAGCGTTCCAGCAGCGCAGCACGTTCGGCCGCGGGACGGGCTCGCCAGGCGGGCCAGGCCCGCTCGGCCGCTTCGATGGCGCGTCGGGTTTCGCTGCCTTGCATGGCCGGAACCCGGGCCAGGCATTCGCCGCTGGCCGGGTCGATAACGTCCAGTGTCGCGGCGTTGTCGGCGCCCATCCACTGCCCATCGATATAGGCGAGTTCTACCAGCAGGCTGGGGTCTTTCAAACGATTCTTGAGCATGGTCGAGTCCTGATCCGAGACAACTGCCAGTCTAAGCAGGCGCCACGAACGAGGATGCTGAAAGCGCCAGAACAGCAGCGTCGGATGCTGAAAATCGCCGTGGGACGGCAGGCTCTACTGAGGGGTTTTATGCTCTTTCAGACAAACACAGAACCCTGTGGGAGCGAGCTTGCTCGCGATGAGGGACTTACATCCGACATTGATGTGACTGACAGTCCGCTATCGCGAGCAAGCTCGCTCCCACATGATCTCTGTTTGCCCTGGAACCTATCAACACCACAGTTCTACAACTTCAGGGAACCCAACAACCCCTCAAGAAACCGCTCCCCGGCGTCCATCTGACTGATCTCGATAAACTCGTCAGGCTTGTGCGCCTGTTCGATCGAGCCTGGCCCGCAGACCACCACCGGCACATCCAGACGCTGATTGAACAAACCGCCCTCGGTACCGAAGGACACTTTCGCATTGCCTGTACCCGGCGGCGCAAAGTTCTTCAAAAAGCGCACCGCTTCGACGCTCGGATGCGTTTCCAGCCCCGGGTAGACGTTCAAAGTTTCAATCTCGATGGCCGCCACGCTGGACAAACGCTTGGCCTCGCGCACGATCACCTCTGCACGCTCGCGCATCTGTTCCAGAAACTGATCCAGGTCGTCAGCCGGCAAATTGCGCACCTCAAAGTCCAGGGTGCACAGGTTCGGGACGATGTTCAGGGCCTTGCCGCCGACGATTTGCCCGACATGCACGGTGCTGTAAGGAATGTCGTAGTCCGCATCCTGAGCGCCCTGCTCTTTCAAGTGCTGCTGGCTCTGACGCAGCGCGGCGATGAAATCGCAGGCCACGTGAATGGCGTTGACCGACAGCGGCGCCAAGGACGAATGAGCTTCCTGGCCGCGACAGAAGGTGCGGTAAGACCCTTTGCCTTTGTGTCCGAGGACGAACTGCATCTGTGTCGGCTCGCCGATCAGGCACAAAAACGGTCGCAGCGGCGCCAGGTGCAACACGTCGAGCAAACGCCGCACGCCGACACAACCGGTCTCTTCGTCATGGGACAAGGCCAGTTGCAGCGGTCGGCTCAAGGGGCTGTCCGCGGCATCCAGCATGGCGTCGATGGCCAGGGCGATAAAGCCCTTCATGTCGCAGCTGCCACGGCCGTAAATCCGTCCGTCCCGCACCGTCGCCTGAAACGCCGGGACGGTCCACGCCTGACCGGCCGCCGGCACCACGTCGGTATGCCCGGACAGCAGAATTCCGGGCAACTCACGAGGACCGGTGCTGGCAAACAGATTGGCTTTGTGGCCGCTTTCGTCCTTGACGATCAACGACTCGATGCCCTTGGTCAGCAGCAGCTCGCGCACATAGTCGATCAATGCCAGGTTCGACTCCGAAGAGACGGTATCGAAGGCAATCAAGCGTTTGAGGATTTCCAGTACACGGGGTTTCATGAAGCCTTGCTCCGTTGCTCGGATGAAGTGGCGAACCGGCGGATAGAGAACGGCTCAATCGAGGTGCTGGTGCTGCCGGTGCTGATCAGTTCGGCCATCACATCCCCGACTCCCGGGCCCAGCTGGAAGCCGTGACCACAGAAGCCGAAGGCGTAGAACAGGCCATCGACCGTGCCGCTGGGGCCCATCACGGGCAGGGAGTCCGGGAGGTAACCTTCGATGCCGCTCCAGACCCGGATGATGTTCAAGTTGCCGACACCGGGCAGTAAACGGCGCATCTGCTGAATCTGGTTGAGGATGCTGCGCGGCTCGACCTGGGCCCGGCGCGTGGTCATGTCCGGTTTGCTGCGGTAGCCGCCGCCAATGACGATGTTGCCGCGAGGGATCTGACGGAAATAGATCACCTCCTCGGGAATTTTGGTGTACACGCCGATCACCGTCGGCAAGGCATAGGGCACCGGTTCAGTGACGGCCATTTGCGGACCATGAGTGTCCAGCGGCACCGGTTCGCCAAACTGCGCCGAGAGTTTCTGGCCCCAGGCGCCGGCGGTAATCAGCAGACGCTCGGCGCTGAACTGGCGACCGTCGGTGGTGATCACGCGAAACTCCCCACCGACCTTCTGTACCTCGGCCACTTCGGTTTGCTCTTCGATCCGCGCGCCAGCGCGACGTGCTGCCCGAGCGAACGCCGGTGCCGCGAGGCGTGGATTGGCGTGACCATCATGAGGCGCATAGGAACCGCCCTTGACGTCCGGGCCGAGGAACGGAAAGCGCTTGTGCAGTTCCTGACCACGGTAGATCTGCAAGTCCAGTTGCTGGGCTTCGGGAGCCGCGGCATAGGCCTCCAGCTCAGGGATTTCGTCCTCGCGGTAGCACACTCGCATATGCCCGCTGGCAATGAATTCGAGGTCATCATCGATCAATTCCGGCAGGCGTTTCCATAACGCCCAGGAACGATTGGCCAATTCCAGCTGCCCCAGGAAACGCCCTTGGCGCCGGACGTTGCCGAAGTTCACCCCACTGGCGTACTGGCCGATCTGGTCGCGCTCGAGCAGGATCACCGACTGCCCGCGCTGGCGCAGGAAAAACGCCGCCGCCGAGCCCATCAGGCCGCCGCCGACAATCACCACATCGGCTTTTTGTGCAGTCATGACGACACCTCCTCGGTGAGCATCGAAAGGGGTTTGACCGGCGCCTGGCCGCGTTGTCGGCCCACCTGTTGCACATCGACACCCGCAGCGGCGGCAATCACCTCGGCCCCGGCCTGGGAGCAATAACGCCCTTGGCAACGGCCCATGCCGACGCGGCTGAAGGCCTTGGCCCGGTTGACTTCGCAGGCGCCTTTTTCGCTGACGGTGCGGCGCAACTCACCGGCGCTGATCATTTCGCAGCGACAGACGATGGCCGAATCAGGCAGTGCTTTGGCCTGGGCCGACGGCCAGGGAAACGCCTGGGCCAGCCCAAGGCGAAACTCATCCATCACCGCCAGGGCGCGACGCTGCTCGGCCTGCAGCCCGGCATCCACCGGCTGTTGCAGATCCTGTAGCAGTGCCAGCGCAACCAGCCGTCCCGCGTGTTCGGCGGCATCGGCGCCACGAATTTTCGAACCGTCGCCGGCGGCATACACGCCGTTGACCGTGGTTCGTCCCTCTTCATCGGTCGCCAGCAACCACTGGCTCGACACCTCATCGAAACGCAAACGACAACCGGCCAGATCCGCCAATTGAGTTTCCGGACGCAAGTGATAACCCAGGGCAAGTGCATCGCAGTCGACCTGCAAGGTATCCCCACGGGCCGTGCGCACGCGCACGCCACTGACGCCGCTGGCAGCATCTCCCTGCACTTGCAGAGGTTCGATGCCCAAATGCACCGGGATCTTCGCCCGATAGAGCTGCGCCAGCAATTTCATCCCGGTGTACAGCAAGCCGGGACGGGCGAGCAGTTTTGGCAAGGCCCCGATCCGTTTGCTCAGCGGCGAGGTATCGAGCACTGCCGCCACTTTGGCCCCGGCCTTGAGGTATTGGCTGGCTACTAGATAGAGCAGCGGTCCGCTGCCCATAAACACCACGCTATGGCCGATGGACACCGCCTGCGCCTTGAGTGCGATCTGCGCCCCGCCCAAGCTGTAAGTACCCGCCAACTGCCAGCCTTCGATCGGCATCAAGCGGTCGGTGGCGCCGGTACAGAGGATCAGCGCGTCGTACTCCACGGTCGAGTGTTTACCCTGACTGACGCAGCACAGTTGCCCCGGAGTCAGGTTCCACACCAGGGTGTCCGCACGGTAGTCGATCTGCCCGCGCAATCGGTCGAAGCTTTGGTGCAGCGCTTTGGCCTTGCCGGCCTCGGTGCCGTAAAGCGTGGCGTAATCACGGGTGAAACCTTCGGGCTGGCGACGGTAGATCTGCCCGCCATCCCGACGATTTTCATCGATCAGAATCGGTTTTAACCCGGCCGCCAGCAGGGTCTCGGCACAACGGATGCCAGCAGGCCCGGCGCCGACGATAACGACACGAACAGTACTCAGCCGTGCAGTGGCCATATCGCCTCCGGTTGTGTGGTGACGATATCCAGACCTTCACGGACCTCGTTGGAACAAGCCCGCAAACGCTCGCCACTGCGGGTCCAGACCCAGCAGTCCTGGCAGGCGCCCATCAGGCAGAAACCGGCTCGCTTTCCTGAGTCGAACTCCGATTGGCGCAGTGCCGTGCCCTGGGTCAACAACGCGACCATCAGGGTATCGCCCTGCAACGCCTCAATGGGCGCACCGTCGACCCGCAGGTTGACGGTCGGCCGGTCACGCTCGGCCAGCCTTACAAAACGCCCCTTCATGCATAGGCTCCCATGGTCATGCTGTTTAAATCCTGCTGAGTCTGTAGCAACTCGGCACTGTCTCGATGGCAAAGGATTTCGCTGCCGCCGTCGATGTTCCGGCGGCTTGGTGCGGTGCGATTGCACACGCCGTCGATGCGCACCGGGCAGCGATTGAGGAAGGTGCAGAGTTCCGGCACATTGGCCCTCGCGCCGATCGGCGGCAGCGTTCCGCAGGTGGTGCCGCAGTTCTCCAGCCAGCCCTGACGCAGTTCGGGTACCGAATGGATCAGCAGATCGGTATAAGGATGGAACGGTGCCTGGGCGAACGACTGTCGACTGCCGGCCTGCACCTTGTGACCGCTGTACATCACCACAATGTCATCGCACAGCGCTCGCACCGTGGAAATGTCGTGACTGATGAACAAATAGGACACGCCCAATTCCTGGCGCAGGTCGCGCAACAGTTCAAGAATCGCGGCGCCGACCACGGTATCCAGCGCCGACGTCACCTCATCGCAGAGAATCAGGTCCGGTTTGGCCGCCAGTGCCCGGGCCAGATTGACCCGCTGTTTTTGCCCACCAGACAGTTCGTTGGGGCGGCGTTCGGCCAGGCTCCGTGGCAGGCGCACCAGGTCCAGCAGCTCATCGATTCGCTGGCGCAACGCTGCGCCCTTGAGGCCGAAATACATCTTCAATGGCCGACCGAGAATGGCGCTGACGCTGTGCATTGGGTTGAGCGCGGTGTCGGCGTTCTGGAAAACCATCTGGATGCGGCGGAACTGCTCGTCGGTACGCTCAGAGAGGCTGCCGCCCAGCGGCTGACCATCGAAGGTCAGGCCACCCAACGCCGGTGTCAGCAAACCGGCCACGACCCGCGCCAGGGTTGACTTTCCGGAGCCCGACTCACCGATCACGCCGATGGCCTGGCCCCTGCGTACCGTAAGGTCGATGTCTTCCAGTACGCGGATCGACGGCATGCCTTGCAGGTTCTTGTTGCCGTAACCGGCGGTCAGTCCCTTGATGGTCAGCAGCGGCTCGTCTTCAGCCACATCGCAGGGTGGGCGAATCGTCGCATCCGGCCGCGCTGCCGCCAGCAGACTGCGGGTGTACTCATGGGCCGGCCCCTTGAGCAACGGCGCGGTGGCGCTCTGTTCAAGGATCTCGCCGCCGTTGAGCACCACGATCTGATCGGCCATCTGCGCCACCACCGCCAGGTCATGGGACACGTAAACAGCAGTCGCCCCGCGTTCGCGGACCACGCGTTTGAATGCCCGCAGCACATCGATCTGGGTCGTCACATCGAGGGCCGTAGTCGGCTCATCGAGCACCACCAACAACGGATCGCTGATCAGCGCCATCGCCGCCATGACCCGTTGCAGTTGTCCGCCAGACACCTGGTGGGGATAGCGTTGGCCGATGTGGTCGGGGTCCGGCAGGGACAAATCACGGAACAGCTCGACCGCCTTGGCCTCAAGCGTGGCCCGGCTGCCCAGGCCATGAATCAATGCGCCCTCCACCACCTGGTCGAGGAGTTTCTTCGCCGGGTTGAACGCTGCCGCCGCACTTTGCGCGATATACGACACCCGGTTGCCACGCAGGCCTTGTAGCTGGCTTTCGCTCAAGCTAAGCATGTCGTGTTCGCCGACCTGCACAATGCCCGAGGCCAACCGACAACCGCGTCGGGCATAACCCAGCAGCGCCAGCGCGATGGTGGTTTTGCCGGAACCGGACTCACCTATCAGCGCCAGCACTTCGCCTTTTTTCAGGGAAAAGCTCACACCCTTGACGATCTCCACCTCGCCGCGCTCACCACAGGCGACCACGCGCAAGTCCTGGACTCGAATCAATTCACTCATATCAATGACCTCCCGAACGTCGACTACGCCGGGACGACAACCTGTCGATAAACAGATTCACACCGATAGTCAGGGTGCCGATGGCCAGGGCCGGAATCACGATGGCCGGCGCGCCCTGATTGAGACCGCCGATGTTTTCGCGCACCAGCGACCCGAGGTCGGCATCCGGTGGTTGCACGCCGAGGCCGAGGAAGCTCATGCCGCTGAGCAGCAGCACAATGAAACCGAAGCGCAGGCCCAGGTCGGTCATCACCGGGTTGAGCATGTTCGGCAGGATTTCCACGCACGCGATGTAGAGCCGGCGCTCGCCACGGGTACGGGCCACCTGCACGTACTCCAGCGCTTCGATGTTCACCGCCATGCTGCGGGCGATCCGGAAGGCGCCCGGGGTAAAACTCAGCACCGCTGTGCAGATCAACAGCAACACCGAGGAGCCGAAGGCCGAGACCATGATCAGCGCCAGCATCTTGCTCGGGATCGAGATGAAGGCGTCCATCAAGCGACTGATCACCTCATCCAGCCATTTGGGCGAGACCACCGAGAGCAACGCACAGGTAGTTCCCAGACCGCTGGCCAACACCGCTGAAATCAACGCCAGGCCGACGGTAAAGCGTGCACCGACCAGGACCCGGCTGAGCATGTCGCGGCCCAGGTAATCGGTGCCAAACGGGTAAACGGCACTCAGGCTGTCGAAGACATTGTCGGAGACCACTTCACCCACCGGATGCGGTGCCAGCCAAGGACCGAAGACCGCCACCAACAACCAGATAAAACACATCGCCGCCCCTACCAGACCGAGCCAGGACGGCCCATTAGACACCTTGCCCAGCGCCAGCTCGGGTCCGGCAGGCGCCGATTTCGCAATGAGATCGTTCATTGGTTTCTCAGCCTCGGATTGGAAAGAATCGCACACAGGTCAGCCAACAGAACCAACCCTAGATAGGCCGTACAAAACAGCATGGTGCAGGCCTGGACCAGCGCCATATCCCGATTGGTCACGGCATCCACCATCAGACTGGCAATACCTGGGTAGTTGAAGATTGTCTCGACGATCACCACCCCGCCCAGCAGGTAGGACAGGCTCAGGGCGATGGCATTGGCAATCGGCCCGATCGCATTGGGCAAGGCATGGCGCAGGACGATCCTTACCGGACTCACGCCCTTGAGCCGGGCCATTTCCACGTAAGGACTGTCGAGTTGATCGATCACCGCCGCCCGGGTCATGCGTGCCATCTGCGCGACAATCACGCAGCACAGGGTCATCACCGGCAAGGCGTAGGTACGGATGAATTGCAACGGTGAGGTGATGTCGCTGGCATAAGACAAGGCCGACAACCAGCCCAGATTGACCGCGAAAATCAGCACCGCCAGGGTCGCTACCAGAAACTCCGGCACTGCCACCAGCGCCAGGGTGATAAAGCTGAGGAAACTGTCAATTCGCCCGCCCCGGCCCATGGCCGAACCGATGCCCAGGGTCAACGCCACCGGCACTGACACCAGCGCCGTGACGGCCGCCAGCATCAAGGTGTTGGGTACCCGCCCGGCCATCAACTCGCTGACCGGCATGGCATTGGAGACTGACACCCCCATGTCACCGCTGAGCAGGTTCATCAGCCAATGCAGGTAACGCACCACACCGGGCTGATCCAGCCCCAGTTTCAGGCGCAGCGCCGCCACTTGTTCCGGCGTCGCAAATTGCCCAAGGGCCTGTTGCGCCGCGTCTCCCGGCAGCACCGCCGTAATGGCGAACACCACCATCGACACGATCAACAAGGTCACGATCGCAGCGCCCAGGCGCCGACCGATCAGCCACAGTGTGTTGCTATTCATAGCACTACTCCCGCAAGAACCTACACCCAGCCATCAAGCGTCCAGCCAGACCTGCTCGGCGAACATATACCCCATGAAACCGCCCAGCGGGTTACTGCCATAGCCTTTGACCCGTTGGTCAACGCCATCGATATTGCTGATAAACACCGGAATGCCGATGCCGCAGTGGTCATGCACCAGGGTCTGCATGTCCGCATACATCTTGCTGCGCTTGGCATCATCGGTTTCGCCGCGGGCGAGCATCAGCAACTGGTCGAACTGATCGTTCTTCCAACCTGACTCGTTCCATGGCGCGGTCGACTGGAAGAACTGCGAGAAGATCACGTCGGCATTCGGGCGCGGGTTGATGTTGCCGAAGCTCAGCGGGTGCTTCATCCAGTGGTTGGACCAGTAACCGTCGCTGGGCAGGCGGTTGACATCGAGTTTGAGCCCGGCCTGCTTCGCCGATTGCTGCAACAGCACCGCAATATCCACCGAGCCGGTGGCGGCTGGCGAAGCGGCCAGCGCCATGCTGACGTTGTCCATGCCGGCTTTTTTCAGCAGGAAGCGCGCCTTCTCCGGGTCATAGACCGTCTGCGGCAGGTCGGCGTTGTAGTAGCGCGAACCGGGAGCGATCGGATGGTCATTGCCGACCACCGCAAACCCACGGAACACCGCGGACTTGATCTGCTCACGGTCCATCAGGTGCTTGAGGGCCTGGGTGAATTCCGGGCGTTGGCCGGGCAGCTGATCCTGGCGGACGATCAAGTCGGTGTAGTTGCCCGACGGCGCATCGACAACCCGATGGCCGGCGCTGGCCTTGATCCGCGTGGTCGAACGCGGGTTGACCTCGTTGATCATGTGCACGTCGCCCGAGAGCAGCGCGTTGACCCGCGACGGTTCATCGGCAATCGCGATAAATTCGATTTCGTCCAGGTACGGCAAGCCCGGTTTCCAATAGCCGGTATTGCGCGCGGCAATCGAGCGCACACCCGGTTTGAATTCCTTGACCTTGAACGGCCCGGTGCCGATGCCCTGGTTAAAGTCGGTGGTGCCTTCAGGAACGATCAACAAGTGCGAAACCGCGAGAATCGACGGCAGCTCGGCATTCGGTGCACTCAGACGGATCTGCACTTCGTTAGGGCCGGTCGCCTTGATTTCGGCGAACTGTTCCATCAACGGCATGACCTTGGAACCCGTGGCCGGGTCCTTGTGCCGCGACAGGGAGAACACCACGTCGGCAGCGCTGAGGGTCTTGCCGTTGTGGAAGGTCACATCCTTGCGCAGGGTGATGGTCCACAGCGTGGCATCGGTGTTTTCAATGCGTTCGGCCAGTTCCAGTTGCGGCACCAGATGGCTATCGAAACGGGTCAGACCGTTGTAGAACATGAAGTGCCGTACATAGTCGGTGGACAGTGCACCCCTGGCCGGATCCAGCGTGTCGGCGGTCGAGCTGGACATGCCGGCGACGCGGATCCGCCCACCTGGCTTGCCTTTGCCGGGGCTGGCAGTCTCGTCGGCCAGCAGCTTGCCGGCGGCACCGAACAGGCTACCGGCGCCAGCGGCGGCGACACCGGCCAAACCGAGCATTTGCAACGCATTGCGGCGTGACATACCGCGATTGAGGCCTTCGAATACCCGCAGGCTTTCTTCGCCTGAAATCAGTTGAGGGTCGACTTTGTTGTCAGTCATATCAGTTCTACCTGTCGATAATGAGAAGGGCTCGCGGTTGTCCGGAGCGTCCTGGAAACGCAAACGACGGTGAAGCAACAACATCAACTCAATGCAAATAATCCTGAAACCGGTAATAGGCACCCACCAGCGGCAAGAACCAGGGCTTGCCGAAATGCCCGGGAATCGCCGGCCAGTCCAGTTCGCGCCAAGGGTTGGCCTCGACCTTGCCATCCATGACCTCAGCCATGACCTGGCCCATGTGCACCGACATCTGTACCCCATGGCCGCTATAACCCATGGAGTGATAAACCCCGCCATGCTGGCCGGCACGCGGCAGCCGGTCGGACGTCATGTCCACCAGCCCGCCCCAGCAGTAGTCGATTTTCACCGAGGCCAACTGCGGGAACATCTGCACCATCGCCGCGTGCAGCACCTTGCCGCTCTTGGCGTCGGAGCTGCTGTTGGACATGGCAAAGCGTGCCCGGCCGCCAAACAGCAGACGGTTGTCCGGGGTCAGGCGAAAGTAGTTACCGATCATGCGGCTGGTGACATAGGCACGCCGGGTCGGCAGCAATTGGTCGATCAAGGCCTGAGGCAGGACCTCGGTGGCGATCACGAAACTGCCGACCGGCACGATCCGCCGCCGATACCAACCCAACCCACCGTGCTGACAGGCACCGGTGGCCAGCAGAATCTGCCGGGCTTGCAGCGAGCCCTTGGCGGTGTTGATTTGATAGCCGCCGGCATTGGCTTTCCAGTCCGTCACCGGCGTGCCTTGGTAAATCAACGCCCCGTGCCGTGCCGCCGCCTCCGCCAAACCGACGCCAAAACGCCCGACGTGCATCTGCACCCCGTTGCGCTGCAATAAGCCACCGTGGAACTGGGCCGAATTGACCTCAGCGCGGGTTTGTTCGGCGGACAGCAACTGGACATCGGCATCGACTTCCCGGCGAATCAATTCGCAGGTCCGCGCCAGCCCCTCGTAATGCAGAGGCTTGGCGGCGAGCTTGAGCTTGCCGTTACGCTTGAGGTCGCAGGCGATCTGCTCCTGCTCCACCAGCGAAACGACGCTCTGCACGGCGCTTTCATACGCCTGGTAATACGCCCGCGCCCGGTCGGCACCGAGGCTGGCACTCAGGGCCGCATAGTCCTGGGCAACACCGGTGTTGCACTGGCCGCCGTTGCGCCCAGAGGCCTCGCCGATCACCCGGCCAGCCTCCAGCACCACCACACTGGCGCCCTTCAAGGCCAACGCACGGGCCGCCGCCAGGCCAGTGAAACCGCCACCGACGATAGCCACATCGACCTTCCCGGGCAGCGCACCGATCTGCGCACCGGTGAATGCCGGTGCGGTGTCGAGCCAGTAGGATTCACTGCGCATGTCTAACCCGCCTATGCCAAAAAGAGTGCCTTGAAGAGTGCCCATGACCACTCAGAGACCGACCAATGCGGCCAGCCCACCGATGTCGGGGATCTGCTGATAGCCGTAGAACGCATTGGCCGGAACTTCGTGACCCCGGGCGACGAAGGCCTTGTTCTTGATCTTCATGTCGTGAGCCGGGAACAGGTCGTAACGGAAACTCGAAGACACATGCAAGATGTCTTCCGGGCCGCAGTTGAGGTTGTCGAGCATGTACTCGAATGCGGCGAGGCGAGGCTTGTAGGCTTGCGCCTGTTCAGCGGTGAAGACTTTATGGAAAGGCGCGCCGAGTTTGTCGACGTTGGACATGATCTGGCTGTTGCTGGCGTTGGAGAAAATTACCAGCGGGATCTTGTCAGCGATTTTCGACAGGCCGGCCGGCACGTCGGCGTGCGGGCCCCAGGTCGGCACGGCGTCATAGTAGAGCTGGCCTTCGCCACGGTACTCAACCCCCCAACGCTTGCAGGTCCGCGCCAGAGCCGTCTTGAGGATCTCGTCATAAGGCATCCAGTCACCCATGACCTGGTCCAGACGATAGGCGGAGAAGTCCTTGACGAACTGATCCATCTGCTCGGGCACAACGCGATCGGCGAACAGCTCGCGAGTCATCGTTCCCATGTGGAAGTTGGTCAGCGTACCGTAGCAGTCGAACGTAATGAATTTAGGTCGAAGAAAGCTCATTGAGTGCGGTCCTGAAAGTTCGTTGAGGTCATGGCGTGACAAGCATTCGCTCCGTTCAGAGAGCCGTAATGCAGCGCCGCATCACACCGCCATTACACCACCGTGAAATCAGCAGATGGCGTTAAAAGCGCGGGCTGCTCGATACAAACCACCGTTTTACGGGTCGCCCTCAGCAGACTTTGCGGGACGCTCCAGGCTTGGGCAAGCCCCGTATTCATGCGCTCTTATGGGCCCTTATAACGCTGCAAGGCTCAAACACGAGCTCCAGTACCGCAGAACCTGCGCCGGCCTGAACGAAAACGGGCGCTTCCCTGAGGAAGCGCCCGTTTAGGTGAGGGTCTATCGGTAGCTTCTACGGTTTTGCGTACATCTCTTATCTCAAGGGTGAATCGGCTTTTGATCTGCTGTTGATCTGCTTTTGATCTTGATCTACCCGCCCCTTCGGCAGGCCGAGTGGAGGTGTTCATCAGGGGGTTGGCGCGAAGCGCCGTCAGCGAAGCTGACCCCGCCGCATTGCGGCGCCCCATGATGGGCACCGGAGCGAGGGAACGCGGAGCCTTAGCGACGTGCCGTACGCTCGGGGCGAAGCCTTTGGGTTACTTTTTGGCGTCTGAAAAAGTGACACGCTGTAAGAGCGGAACCATAAGTGGCCGTTACCGCAGAAATGGATATGTACATCTGCAAGAGACAGGTCGGCTGTCAGGCCGCCATCGCGAGCAGGCTCGGCTCCCACAGTGGATCTGTGTACATCCGCAGGAGACAGGCCGGCTGTCAGGCCGCCTTCGCAGGCAAGCCAGCTCCCACATTTGATCGGTGTACATCCGCGGGAGACAGGTCGGCTGTCAGGCCGCCTTCGCAGGCAAGCCAGCTCCCACGGTCGATCGGTGTACATCCGCGGGAGACAGGTCGGCTGTCAGGCCGCCTTCGCAGGCAAGCCAGCTCCCACATTTGATCGGTGTACGTCCGCGGGAGATAGGCCGGCTGTCAGGCCGCCTTCGCGAGCAGGCTCGGCTCCCACGGTCGATCGGTGTACATCCGCAAGAGACAGGCTGGCTGTCAGGCCGCCTTCGTCGGAACGCCGCCCGGACCAATCGAGCGTCGACCGGCTGCTCCTACAGCCCAGCGATATCAATCAACACACTCTTAAACCGCAAATTAGCTTCAAACGCCTCACGCCCCAAATCCTTACCAATACCAGAACGCTTATAGCCCCCAGTCGGCAAAATATAATCGTTGCTACGCCCATAACGATTGACCCACACCGTCCCGGCCTCCAGACGCCGAACCAGACGCAGGGCACGATTGATATCAGCGGTATGCACACCCGCCGCCAGGCCATAGGTGGCATGCTCAGCCAGACTCAACGCCTGCTCCTCATCATCGAACGCCTGAACCGTCAGCACCGGGCCGAATATTTCCTCGCAGACCGCCGGATTCTGATTATCCAGCCCCGCCAGCAACGTCGGCCGATAATAAGCGCCGCCCAACCCCTCGAACACACCGCCCCCGGTCAGCACCTCAGCACCCGCCTGGCGCGAGCGCTGGACGATGCCGTCGATGCGACTGGCTTGCAGCCGGGAAATGATCGGCGACAAGGTGCTCTCCGGCGACCAGGTCGGACCGGGGCGCAGCTCCTCGAAATACGCCCGCAAATGCTCGACAAAAGGCTCCATGACCGAGCGCTGGATCAGCAGCCGTGAGCCAGACACACAGACCTGTCCGGCATTCCCGGTAATCGCCAGCGCCACAGTGCGAGCGGTCTTCGCCAGATCCGGCACATCGGCGAACACCAGTTGCGGGCTCTTGCCGCCGAGTTCCAGCGTGACCGGTTTCGGACCGACCAGCGCACAGGTGGACATAATGCTCGACCCGGTGGCGGTGGAACCGGTAAAGGTCACCTTGGCCACACGCGGATGGCGGCACAAGGCATCACCGGTGACGCGACCATCACCCTGAATCACGTTGAAGATCCCGGCCGGAATTCCCGCCTGCAGCGCCAGTTCGGCGAAACGCAGACTGGAGAACGGGGTCAGTTCCGAAGGTTTGAGGACCACGGCATTTCCTGCTGCCAATGCCGGGGCCACTTTCCAGGAGGCCATGCTCAAGGGGAAATTCCACGGCGCGATGGCCGCAATGACGCCGTAGGGTTCGGCGATTTGCATGCCCAACCGATCAGTCTGGGTCGCCGCGACCTGGCCGCCATGCTTGTCCGCCAACTCGGCAAAGAAGCGAATGCCTTCGGCCACGTACGGAATATCCCAGGCCAGCACATCTTTATGTGGACGGGTCGAACCCACGGCTTCCAACGGCGCCAGGATCGCCGTGTCGGCCTCGATCAGATCGGCCCAACGGCGCATGACCCGCGCCCGTTCACGGGGCGGGCGACTGGCCCAATCGCTACGGGTAAAGGCCTGCCAGGCATTGCTGACCGCTTCATCCACCAGCTCGGCATCGGCAATCGGCAGCTGGGCATAGACCTGGCCATCCGACGGTCGCGCCACCTCCAGTCCCGGTTGAGCATCGCGGTATTTCCCGGCAATGAAATGAGCGCTGCGCACAGCGATAAGGCGAGGATCGAAGCTATCCATGGAGCACTCCAGAAGGCGGCAAAGACGTGTTCAGCGAGTCACGAAGTCAGGCCTCCATCGTAGAAAAAAAGCCCAAGCATTTGCTGCCGACCTTGGGCTTCATTTAAGTAGTAAGTGTGGTCTGTCGGCCCGCCGCTCACGGAATCTGCCGAATCCGCTTGAACCCCTTGTCAGGCCGCAGCGCAGATGGGATACAGGCACCATCGCTGAAGAAAACCTGTCGATCGCGCTCACCTCTCAATGGAGACTCGCCATGTCCGCCTCGCAACGTCCTGCTTATCTCTATCGCCCGATGACCGCTGCCGATGTCCCGGCAGCCCATGCCTTGTCCGTCCAGTTGAAGTGGCCACATCGCCTGGAAGACTGGGCCATGTTGCAGCGCGTCAGCGAAGGTTTCGTCGTCGAGGATGGCGGCCGTCTGATCGGCACCGCATTCGCCTGCCCGCAGGGAGATTTCGCCACCATCGGCCTGGTGATCGTCAGCAATGACTATCAGGGCCAAGGCATTGGTCGACAATTGATGGAGCAGGCGCTCGAGGCCTGCGGGTCGCGTACTGCTGTGCTGAACGCCACACTGGCAGGCGCCCCGCTGTACGCCAGCCAAGGGTTCATCGAGTTCGGATTGGTTCAGCAGCATCAAGGTCAGGCGCAGGTTCCTGCGCCCGTGTCTCTGCCAGCCGGGGAACAGTGCCGCCCGCTGCGCAAGGCTGATCGGGTTCGCCAACTGACGCTGGCCAGCGCTGGCAGCGGACTGGACCGGCAAACCGTGCTCGATGATCTGTTCGATGCCGTCGAACATTCGGTCGGCATTGAGCGTGACGGTCAGTTGCGCGCCTTCGCCATGCTGCGCCCCTTTGGCCGCGGTCGCGGCATTGGCCCGGTCATTGCCGAAAACCTCGAGCAAGCCAAACACCTGATCGCGGTGTTGCTGGCCCAGGTACCGGACGCCTTCGTACGCATCGACATCCCGGCTGGTAGCGGGTTATCCGAATGGCTGGAGGAAGCCGGCCTGAAGCAGGTCGACACGGTTGCGCAAATGGCTCGCGGAACGCCACCACAGGCTGTTGGTATCGTCCGCCAGTTTGCCCTCGTGACTCAGGCCATTGGCTAAGCGCCACGCGCTCTGAAACAACCGGTACAGCCGGCATCACCTACAACCTGGAGCCTCACCCATATGTTGAACCCCACCGTCCTGCTGTTGGCCTGCGCTGACGGCAGCAGCGTCCCCACGCCCTTCCAGTCCGCACCTTTGAGCCCCGTCGATCCTTTTAGCCAGGGGCGAAAAGTCGCCTACAGCGGGCCTGATGGTGTGTCTGCCGGCGTGGTGCAAGCGAGCGGATCGCTCACTGTCGATGATTACCCCTACACCGAAGTGATCGTGGTCCACTCTGGGCATCTTGTGCTGCAATCTCTGGGTCAGACACTGGAACTGGCTCCCGGCGCAAGCGCGGTGATCGGCTACGGCACGGCGCTCCAGCTCGAAGCCCACGCCAATACCCTCTGGGCATTTTGCGCCGTCACCAGCCCGGTCGCCGAACGAAACCCGGGGCTGACAGCCCTCGACCCACTGGCGATGCTCTCCCCCTCGGCCGCACCGGAACCGCAGATTCTGATCGGCCCCACCCCCCAGTGCCGCTCACGCAATGCCTTCGAGGACAACACCACCGAGCTACGCGTCGGCGTCTGGGATTCGACGCCCTACAGCCGCCATGGTCGACCGCACAAACTCAACGAGCTGATGCACCTGATCGAAGGCAGCGTCACGCTCCAGGCGCCAGACGGGACGAGCCTGACGGTCAATACCGGTGACACGGTATTCGTGCCCTATGGCGCACCGTGTTCATGGACCAGCACCCGGTATGTTCGCAAGTTTTACGCAGTCAAGTGATTCGTTCCGCAGGCAGATTGACGATCTCGAAAATCGCGCCCTCGATACCTAACACTTCACGGCTGTCCGAATAGATGCCCACGCCCTTTTCCCAGACGTTCTTGAGGGTGTTGTCCGCACAGCGGATCCGGTAGCGAAGTTCATAAGGCTGATGCCGAGACAAGGCGTATTGAACCTCGCGCCAGACGTAATCGGCATCGTCCGGGTGGATCAGGCTGTTATAGGTGAAATCGTGGCTGTCCATCAGCCGTTCGGCGGCATAGCCCGTCAGTTGCAGGCAGCCGGCGCTGACGAACTCCATGGTCCAGTCGTGGTTGTTGCGGCCGCGATAGATCAGCCCGGGCAGGCTGTCGAGCAGGCTGAGGGCGCTGCGTTGACTGGCCTGCAAGGCAATTTCGCGGCGCTTGTGCTGGGTGATGTCATTGACCACCAGATAGAACGTGAGGTCGCGGCGCTTGAGGCTGATATCGAACCAGCGCAGGTCTCCCTGAGGATGGACGAAGCGCAAGCGCTGACTGAAGGAAATATCCGGCCGATGGCGCAATTCATAGAGCGCCTGACGCCACAGGGAACGGTCTTCCTGATGCACATAATCCACGACGTTGCACCGATCGCCCGGCGGCTCCATCAAGTCGGTCCAGGCCGTGTTGAAATGAGCGATCTCGCCATTGTCCTTGAGTTCGAGCAACGCAATGGGGAATACGTCCAGGGGTTGTGACGCCTGCCGGCCAAACACCGACTCAAGGGTTGAAGCACGTTCGTCTGCCATTAATGACGCTCCTTTGTTCTCAATGACGCGACCTTGTGCACCCAGGCCGCCAGCTCCAGTCGCGAACGCAAGTTGAGCTTTTGCAACAGGTTCTTCACGTAGATCTTCACCGTGCCGTCGCTGATGCCCAGCTCCCGGCCGATCTGTTTGTTACTCATGCCCGAGGCGATCAACGCCAGGGTTTGCCCTTCGCGATCGGTCAGGTTGTCGTCTTCGATCTTTTCCAGCGGTGCGTCGATTTCGCTGTGCCCGGCCAGCAGCGAGACCAGGTAATCATCCAGGACAATCGCGCCTTTGCTGCAATTGCGCATGTACGACAGCAGCGCCTCCGGCTCGGTCTCTTTCAGCACATAGCCACTGGCGCCGAGGCGCAACGCCGTCAGCAACTCGGCGCGATCCATCGACGCGGTCAATACGACAATCTGGCACTCGAGGCCCAACTGCTTGATCTCGTCGAGGACCTGTAAACCGCTCAAACCCGGCATGTGCAGGTCCAGCAGCACCAGTTTTGGGGTCAGCTGCACGGCGAGGTTGATCCCTTCCCTGCCGCTGGCGGCCTGGCCCACCACATCGAAGTCATCACTGGCATCAAACAGTTGCGCCAGTCCTTTACGGAACAAAGGATGGTCATCGATCAACAATAAGGTCGTGCTGTTCATCGAAGTGCCTCTGCGGGTCGTCATTGTTCTGGATAAGGCTCAAGTGCACGCGAGCGCCATGGGGCCGAATGGTTTCGATGGTCAGTTGCGCACCGATGGTCGATGCACGTTCGCGAATGATCACCAGCCCAAAGTGGTTTTCTTCCACCGACGCCGGGCTCAAACCGATCCCGTCATCCTCTACAGTCACCGTGATTTCGCCCTGGGCCTGGCGCAGTTCGATCCGTACATGCCGGGCATGGGAATGGCGCACTACATTGGCCAGTGCCTCGCGAATGATCTGCAAAATCTGCAATTCGGTTTCCGGGTACAGCGCATCCTCGGCCAGACGGTTGTCCAGCTCGAACACGATGATGCAGCGTCGGGAAAATTCGGCCACTGAGTCTGCCAGGGCCTGGCGCAGCGAACGGCCGTCCATGGTCAAGCGCGCGCTGGTGATCAATTCGCGCACCTGACGCTGCAAATGGCTCAACCCACCGCGCAACTCGGCGAGCAATGGCGCGGCCTGCTCTGGCTCGCGCAGCTTGCCCTGCATCAGGCTGGCCTGAAACGACAGATAACCCAATTGCTGTGCCACCGAATCGTGAAGCTCACGGGCCAGCGCACCATGCTGGAACGTGGCCTCCTTGCATTGCTGCTCACGCTTGTGCCGCAGCAACTGCACGCCCACGCCCAGCCCCCGCGCCGTCTCCCCGAGCAACCCATGAAACCCGCGACCGGCCGCGCGCGGCGTGTCCAGCAGCAACACCCCGCGCCTGCCGGGTGCGATGCCGGGCAGCACGCTGAGCAGTCGATAACGTCCACGGCTCTGGCAGGCCGTACAGCGCTGCGGCACCGCGGTCACCGCACCGGCGCGCCACGGGCAGTTGGACGTTTGATCGCAGGGGCTGAGCATGGCCCGGCGGGTGGGGCCGAAATCCTCACCGGTCAACAACAAGCCGAGTTTGCTGCCGGGGTTCAGTGCTTCGAATCGATCAAGAAAATGCGACAAGGCATCGTCTGCGTCGGCCAGGCGCAGCGGCAGTTCGGCGAGCAATGCCCGCACGCTGTCCACCTGACGTGGCCGCGAACGCAGTAACCAGTGCGTCCACCTGCCGGGTCGCATTCGAGCTTTCAATGACATTCGCCTGCCTTTTGAGAAACCGTGGCATTAGTCGAGCAACTTCCATGCCTTGCCCGCTACAACCCACGGACTACCCCCAAAGAGATATCTCTTTTTCCAGATTGAACGGTAATTCCTTTCGGGAAACTATCTTCCCCAGCAAGAAACAACGCCCCCGATTCCGAGCATGACCAAACGCCGGAAAACAGCGCACCAGACTGAGGCTCGATGCCCGGCTTGCGCACCAGATCGGGACGCTCATTCGCTCAACCATGTTGAAACGCTGGACAGCCAGGAGGGTTGCAATGACTGAGACACAAAGCGCTGCGCCGTACAGACCCCAGAGTGTGCCGGTGTACCGCGAACCGACGCTGCGCTCCCATGCGCTGCATCACATTCTGGTGACGCAAACGGCGACAGCCGCGGCGCTTGGGCGTCTGATCCAGAGTTTCGAACAGCCGGGATTGCCCACTCCCCGGGTGCTCTGCGCTGCGGTGAATGACTTCGAACGCCAGTTAAAAGCCTTGCTCGACGCCGCCGCAGTCGGCACCCAACTGTACGTCCTCGGCGACGAAGCCTTTCTTTGGCGCATCCACGGTATGGCGCGCACTGCCGGAATGCACAACGAAGAGATCGACTTGATCGAATCCGGGCCGGTGCTGCGCAGGGTGTTTTGCGTGCACTGCGGTTGCGTTCAGGACAGCGGTCCGCAGGCGGTAGTTTTCTGCGGCAATTGCCAGGTCCATTTGAGTGTGCGCGAGCATTTCTCCCAACGCCTGGGCGCTTATCTGGGCGTTTGCGAAAATCCCGATCAGCCTTATGCGCAGGCTCAATCATGAGCGCGGCACTGGAGGTGCAGGTCGTCGATGCAAGGATGCTGACACCGGTGATTCGCGAGTTCACCTTTGCCAGCCGCTCTGGACGGTTGCCGGGTTTTTCCTCGGGCAGTCATGTTCAGGTCCATCTGCCATTGGCCGAGCGCAACCTGCGCAACGCTTACTCGCTGATCAGCGACCCGGCCGACACGCGTCACTATCGCATCGCCGTGCGCTTGCAGGACCACTCGCGGGGTGGCTCACGATACCTGCATCAGCAGGTGAATGTCGGCGACACCTTGCGCATTTCGCCCCCGGCCAACCTGTTCGCCCTACATTCCACCGCTCGCCAACACATCCTGATTGCCGGCGGCATCGGCATCACGCCGTTCATGGCCTACATCAGCGCGCTGGAACAACGCAGCGCCGACTTCGAATTGCATTACGCCTACCGCAAACACCTGACGGACGCCTATGCCGACGAGTTGCAGCAACGTCTGGGATCACGCCTGCATCGCTATGACGGTAGCAGCGGCGCAGCCCTCGACCTTGCGGCGATTCTCAGCGACCGGCCCTTGGGCAGTCATGTCTACGTCTGCGGCCCGGAGCGGCTGTTGATGGGTGTTCGCGAACAGGCCAAATCCCTCGGCTGGCCGCCGGGCCGGGTCCATTGGGAAGCCTTCAGCGGCGCGGAACCTGGGCTGCCGTTCAGTCTGGAACTGGCGCGCAGCGGACGGCGGATTCAGGTGAGCGCCGAGCAAAGCCTGCTCGAAGCCCTGGAATCGGCCGGCCTGGAAATCCCCAACCTGTGCCGTGGCGGGGTCTGCGGGCAGTGCGTCACGCGCCATCTCAAAGGCGATATCGATCACCGCGACAGCGTTCTGAGCAGCACCGAGCAGGCCGAGTTTCTGATGCCCTGCGTTTCACGCGGCTGCGGTTCTTCCGTTTTGCTGGACCTTTAGGAGTCGACCATGACCGTTCAATTCAGCCCTCTGGAAAGCTACCGGGACACCTTCAGCTTTCGCAACAGCGCATCGGCCATCGAGCGTTTCCCGTTTCCATTCACCGAAGACAGCTACATGTACTCGGTGAACATCGAGCCGGCGCGTGCCAAAGAACCGGGCTCGGTGTACCAGCACTGGTTCGATATTGACGAGCATTGCCTCTCGGAAATGGCCGAACGCGCGCTGGTGCTGGACAAGGACCCGCGCCGCTACCTGGTGATGCCACATATGCAGGAAGCATCGTGGGATGCCTTGCAAATGTTCATGGAGCATCTGGCCGCCGACTATCCGCAGTGGTTCGAGCTCAGTTGCGACGGTAACCGCTGGCACTGGTGCAACAAAGCGCTGGGCATCGATCAGGCATTCGTCTTCGGCGATGCCTCGACCCTGCCCTGCGAGCCGCTGGAGTTCATCACCCGTCAGGTCCAGGGCGACATTGCGCTGCTCGATCAGCGTGACGGTGACCTGTTCATGGACGCCGGGATGGTCACCAGCCCCGCCGATTGGTCGCTGGCCTTCGATGCCGGGATGAGCTTCAAGCAATGGCATTCGCCGGTGCCGATGGCGAACCAGATGGGCGTGTTCGACCGGGCGCTGAAGTACCTGCTCAACGTTCAGGTCGATCAACCGGTGCGCCGTTTGAACTGGACGCTGACGATCAATCCGCGCCTGGATTCGTCCCCCGAGACCTACCACGAATGGGGCGCCGAGCGCGGCAGCATCACCGATGAAAACGTCGGCCAACTCGTCCACCTGCGCGTGGAGCTGCAATTCATGGCCCGTCTGCCCCGCAGCAACGGCCTGATGTTCAGCATCCGCACCTACCTGATCAGCATGAACGAGCTGGTCAGCCATCCCGGTTGGGGCCGTCGCCTGCACCGGGTGCTGCGGGACTTACCCGAGCCGATCGCCGAATACAAAGGCATGACCCGTTATCGGCAGACGCTGGTGAACTGGCTGAGCCAGTTCGACCCGGCCTGAAACACCACGACCCCACCCATTCAGACAAGGAATCACGATATGGCCAACTCCTGGCGTATTTCCGCACTGGCCGAACGTCACCGCGCGCTCGGTTCACAGCTTGAAGACTGGAACGGCATGGGCACTGCCTGGACCTACAGCTCGGACCTGGCCGACCACCATCAGGCGATCCGTACCCGCGCCGGTCTGATGGATGTCTCGGGGCTGAAAAAAGTCCACTACGTCGGCCCCCACGCCGAAAGCCTGCTGCAATGGGCGACCACCCGTGACATCGCCAAGCTGTACCCCGGCAAGTCGGTCTATGCCTCGATGCTCGACGACGACGGCAAGTTCATCGATGACTGCATCGTCTACCGCACCGGCCCCAACGCCTTCATGGTGGTGCACGGCGCCGGCACCGGCTACGACATGCTGGTGCGCTCGGCTCAGGGCCGGCAGGTTGCGGTGCTGTTTGATGACGACTTGCACGACCTGTCGTTGCAAGGGCCGCTGGCCGTGGATTTCCTTGCCGAACACGTCCCGGGCATTCGTCAGCTGCCGTACTTCCATCACCTGCAAACCAAACTGTTCGGCCGTCCGGTGATGATCTCCCGCACCGGTTACACCGGCGAGCGCGGCTACGAAATCTTCTGCAAGGCGGCCGACGCTCCGACCCTGTGGGACGAAATCCTCGAACAGGGTGCGGGCATGGGCATCATCCCGTGCGCCTTTACCGCCCTGGACTGGTTGCGGGTCGAAAGCTCGCTGATGTTCTTCCCCTACGACAACTCGCAGATGTACCCCTTCGCCGATCAAAAGGCTGGCGACACCCTCTGGGAGCTGGGCCTGGATTTCACCGTATCACCGGAGAAACAGGACTTTCGCGGTGCCGATGAGCACCGGCGCCTGCGCGGCAAAGAGCGCTTCAAGATCGCCGGCATCCTGCTCGAAGGCGCCCGCGCCGCCAACGCCGGGGACACCCTGTGGCAGGCCGGCAAACAGGTGGGCGTGATCACCTGCGGCATGTATTCGCGCCTGAGCAAACGCTCGATGGCCATCGCTCGTATGGACGCCGACTGCGCCGCCCCCGGCTTCGCCCTGCAGGTGCGCGGCAGCCTCGAAGCGTCGGCGGTCACCCACGCCTTGCCGTTCGATGACCCGGAAAAAACCAAACGCACTGCCAAAGGTTGATTGAACGCCAATCACGCATCTCAAGGGAGACCTCGATGGACACGCCACACGAACATTACATTCTCAAGATCAGCTGCCCCGCCGCCTCCGGCATTGTTGCCGCCGTCACTTCATGGCTGGCCGGGCAAGCGTGCTACATCAGCGAGCTGTCGCAATTCGACGATGAATTCACCGGACGGTTTTTCATGCGCGCGGTGTTTCGTTTCAACAAAGGTGTGGTCGGCGACATCGCCCCGCTGCGCCTGGGCTTGAACGAGTTGGCCGGCGGTTTCGATATGCAATGGCAGCTGTTCAGCTCAGCTCAGCCGACCCGCGTGTTGCTGATGGTCAGCAAGTTCGACCACTGCCTGACCGACCTGCTGTATCGCCATCGCAAGGGCGAAATGGACATGCGGATCACCGCCATCGTCTCCAACCACCTGGACCTGCGGCCGATGGCCGAACGTGAAGGGATCCGCTTCATCTACCTGCCGGTCAGCAAAGAGAGCAAGTCCCGCCAGGAAGCCGAACTGCTGCGCATCGTCGAAGAAACCGAGACCGATCTGGTGGTGCTCGCCCGCTACATGCAGATCCTCTCCGATGACCTGTGCAAGCAGCTGTCCGGCCGGGCGATCAACATCCATCACTCGTTCCTCCCCGGTTTCAAGGGCGCCAAGCCCTATCACCAGGCCTACGAGCGCGGCGTGAAACTGATCGGCGCCACCGCCCACTACGTCACCTCGGACCTCGACGAAGGCCCGATCATCGAGCAGGAAATCCAGCGCGTCGACCACACCTACCTGCCCGATGCGCTGGTCGCCATCGGCCGTGACACCGAAACCGTCGCACTCTCCAAAGCCCTGAAATACCACCTGGAACACCGGGTGTTCATCAACCAGGACAAGACGGTGATCTTTCGCTGAGCGAGCCCTTCTTCCGATCCACAGCCACGAGACACGACCATGACCACACGCGTTGCAATCATCGGCGCCGGCCCTTGCGGCATGGCTCAACTGCGGGCATTTCAATCGGCCAGGGACAAGGGAACACCCATCCCGGAACTGGTCTGCTACGAAAAACAGCAAGACTGGGGCGGCATGTGGAATTACACCTGGCGCACCGGCCTGGATGAAAACGGCGAACCGGTCCATGGCAGCATGTACCGCTATTTGTGGTCCAACGGCCCGAAAGAATGCCTGGAGTTCGCCGACTACACCTTCGAAGAGCATTTCGGCCGCCCTATCGGCTCGTATCCGCCACGGGAAGTGCTGTGGGACTACATCAAGGGTCGCGTCGAAAAAGCCGGGGTTCGCGATTACATCCGTTTCAACAACGTGGTGCGCCAGGTCACTTATAACGAAGAGACTCGCCGCTTCACCGTGGTCGCCCACGACCACGGCAACGATACCCAGACCTCGGAAGAATTCGACTACGTGATCAACGCCTGCGGGCACTTTTCGACGCCGAAAATGCCGTATTTCCCCGGTTTCGAGCATTTCGGCGGACGCATCCTGCACGCCCATGATTTCCGCGAAGCGCTGGAGTTCAAGGGCAAGGACCTGTTGATCGTCGGCAGCAGCTATTCCGCCGAAGACATCGGTTCGCAGTGCTACAAGTACGGCGCCCGCAGCATCACCAGTTGCTACCGCACCGCGCCCATGGGCTATGACTGGCCAGTCAATTGGGAAGAAAAGCCGCTGTTGCAGCGTTTGGAAAAAAACCGTGCGTACTTTATCGACGGCACCCACAAGCACATTGATGCGGTGATTCTGTGCACCGGTTACAAGCATCACTTCCCATTCCTGCCGGACGAACTGTGCCTCAAGACCGACAACCGCCTCTGGCCGATGAACCTGTACAAGGGCATTTTCTGGGAGCCCAACCCACAGCTGATTTACCTCGGCATGCAGGACCAGTGGTACTCGTTCAACATGTTCGACGCCCAGGCCTGGTACGCCCGTGACGTGATCCTGCAACGCATCGCCCTGCCTGATCAGGCGCACAGGGTCGCCGACAGCCTGGAGTGGCAAGCCCGCGAACAGCAGCTTGAAACCAACCAGCAGATGTTCGAATACCAGGGCGCCTACATCCAGCAATTGGTGGATGCCACCGACTACCCGAACTTCGATATCGCCGCGGTCAACGACACCTTCCTGCACTGGAAGCACGACAAGGCGCACAACATCATGGGTTACCGCGACAAGTCCTACCGCTCGCTGATGACCGGCACTCAATCGCCGCCCCATCACACGCCGTGGCTCGAAGCGCTGGACGACTCCATGGCGGCCTATCTGGGTGAAACGCCCAATGCCGTCAAGTCGGTCGGTTAACGATGGCACTGAAAACCCTAGGAGCATCGACATGAATGCACCGCGTATTTCGAACCCGTGGGAACCGGGATTGTTCGCCCGGGCACCGGCGCTGGAGCGGTATCGGGTGGCCGCTGGCGGGCTGACGCTGATCGCCCTGGAAGCCGGCGATACCCTGCAAGTGATCGACGTCGAAGGGCTGCAAACCTGCGAACTGCTGGCCTTCGACACCCTTGGACGCTCTGCGCTGGCGGCGCTGGGGCTTGTTGCTACGGCGGATTGCAGCTTTATCGCCACGCAGATGTCCGAGGCTGGCCTGCAGGCACGCCGCATCGCCCAAGGCTTGAGCAAGCGCGGCATCGACCCTCTTCCGCTTCCCGGTGCTGCCACGCTGTGGGACGAGCAATCACCCGCCGGTTACCGCCGCAGCTTCGTGGCCAGCGAAGTGTTGCTGGTCATCGTTGCCGCGCCCAGCGGGCCGAGTGCGGTAGACCTGCAATACACCGCCAGCGAGTTGCGCGTTGTGGTCCAGCGGGCCAATCCTTCGCCATTGCTGGTGCCACCGCTGCCCGAACCATTGGGCGAACTGCTGGATGAATTCACGATCCGCGCCGGGACCGCCCACAGTTACACCGTGGGCAAAGGTCAGTACATCCAGGTGCTGGACGTCGCCGGGCGCCAGTGCTCGGATTTCGTCGCGCTGAATCGCCGGGCCCTCGATCAGCGGCAAGAGCTGGACCTGGACCAGACCGTCACCCGCACCCTCAATGGCAACGCCTATCCGGCACCGGGGCTGTTCTCGAAGTTCTTCGACCGGCAGATGCAGCCGATGCTCGACGTGGTGCGTGACACCGTCGGTCGGCATGACTCCTTTGCGCTGGCTTGTGCTGCGCGCTACTACGAAAGCCACGGCTATTTTGGGCACGACAACTGCAGTGACAACCTCAGTCGGGCGCTGGAACCGTTCGGGGTGCAGGCCCGCAGCGGTTGGCCGGCGATCAACTTTTTCTACAACACCGGGATCGATGCCCATCAGCAAATGACCCTGGATGAACCCTGGTCACGGCCCGGGGATTACGTGTTGCTGCGGGCCATGACCGATCTGGTCTGTGCCAGCTCATCGTGCCCGGACGACATCGACCCGGCCAACGGCTGGAACCCGACCGACATCCATATTCGTGTGTACTCAGAAAAGGAGCGCTTTTCCATCGCCATGGCCACTCGAAAAACCGCCGATGCCGACCCGACGCTGACCCGCGAATCGGGCTTTCACTCGCGCACCAGCGCCCTGACCGGCAGCTTCACCGACTACCGCAACTGGTGGTTGCCGCTGCGCTACGACGGTTTCGGCGCTATCGATGAATATTACGGCTGCCGCGAACGGGTGGCGGTGATGGACCTGACCGCCCTGCGCAAATTCGAAATCATCGGCCCGGATGCCGAAGCCCTGCTCCAGTATTGCCTGACCCGCGACGTGCGGCGCCTGGCGATTGGTCAGGTGGTCTATTCGGCGATGTGCCATGAACACGGCGGCATGCTCGACGACGGCACCCTGCTACGGCTGGGCCAGGATAATTTCCGCTGGATCTGCGGCGAGGACTACGCCGGGGTCTGGCTGCGCGAACAAGCGCAGAAGCTCGGTATGAAAGTCTGGGTGAAATCCGCCAGCGAGCAGATTCACAACCTCTCGGTACAAGGACCGCTGAGCCGCGAACTGCTCAAGCAAATGGTCTGGACCCCGGCCACCCAACCCGGCGTGGAAGCCTTGGGCTGGTTCCGCTTTCTGGTGGGCCGTCTGGATGGCTACGACGGCTGTCCGCTGATGATTTCCCGCACCGGCTACACCGGCGAGCTGGGCTACGAAGTCTGGTGTCATTCCCAGGACGCCGAGCGGGTCTGGGACCGGATCTGGCAACTGGGCGAACCGCTGGGCATCGTCCCGCTGGGCCTTGAAGCGCTGGACATGCTGCGCATCGAAGCCGGGCTGATTTTTGCCGGTTACGAATTCAGCGACCAGACCGACCCGTTCGAGGCCGGGATCGGTTTCAGCGTGCCGCTCAAGAGCAAGACCGACGACTTCATCGGCCGCGAGGCCTTGCTGCGACGCAGCGCCAATCCCCTGCACAAACTGGTGGGCCTGCAACTGAGCGGCAATGAAGGCGCCCATCACGGAGACGGCGTTTACAACGGTCGCGCTCAGGTTGGCGTGGTCACCAGTGCCTGCCGCTCGCCGCTGTTGGGCAGCAATATCGCCTTGTGCCGGGTGGATGTCGCCTGCGCCGAAATGGGGACCACGCTGCAAGTGGGCAAGGTCGATGGCTTGCAAAAACGCATCGATGCCCAGGTCATGGCGCCGATTTTCTACGACCCGGAAAAAAGCCGGGTGCGTAGCTGATTCATGGTTGCACCGAAGATTAAGCACCGAACACCGCTACTGCGTTGCCCACCAGCGAGACAAAGAGTCTTTCAACAAGACCGAAAACACTCGCTGACCGAAAGCCCCGCTGCCAAACCGGCGCCGGGGCATCGGCTGACCTTCCGACTGCCCCCGACAATTCTTCTTACATGGGATAACAGAGATGGAAGCGACTACGTTCGAGACCGTACCGCAGGCTGACCAGACGGTTGGCAGCCTGCAGCGCAAGATTGACTGGAGAGGCGCGTTCTGGGTTGCCAGCGGCGTGCCGGCACTGGTGCTGTTCTCCATTGGCGCGATTGCAGCGACGGTGGGCAAACCGGCGTGGATCGTCTGGATCATTTCGATCCTGTTCGGCTTTATCCAGGCCTTCACCTACGCCGAAATCGCCGGGTTGTTCCCGCATAAATCTGGCGGCGCGTCGGTTTACGGTGCCGTGGCCTGGGTGCGTTACAGCAAACTGATCGCACCGGTGTCGGTGTGGTGCAACTGGCTGGCGTGGTCGCCGGTGCTGTCCATCGGTTCCGGGCTGGCCGCCGGTTACATCCTCACCGCGCTGTTTCCGGCGGATGCGTTGATCAATACCTGGCAATTGACCTTGGTCGATCTGGGCTGGATCAAAAGCGGGCTGTCCCTGCGCCTGAACGCGACCTTCGTGGTCGGTGTGGCGATTCTGCTCGGGGTATTCGCTGTGCAACACGGCGGCATCCTGCGCTCGGCGCGGCTGACCCTGATTCTCGGCGTCACCTCGCTGATTCCGCTACTGCTGGTGGGCGTGGTGCCGTTGTTGACCGGCGATGCGCTGCAAGCCAATTTCTTGCCGCTGTACCCCTTGGCCCACGACGCCAGTGGCCAAGTCATCGATGGTGCCTGGGACATTTCCGGTTGGTCATTGATGGCCGGCGGGCTGTTCATGGCCGCGTGGTCGACCTACGGTTTCGAGACCGCCGTGTGCTACACCCGCGAGTTCAAAGACCCGAAACGCGACACCTTCAAGGCGATCTTTTACGCCGGTCTGCTGTGCATTCTGGTGTTCACCCTGGTGCCGATGGCGTTTCAGGGCAGCCTCGGCCTCGGTCAACTGGTCAGCGCGGCAGTGCTGGATGCCAATGGCACAGTGGTGACGCCTGCGGTTTACAGCGGTTTGCTGTCACCGGCGATCTACAGTGGCATGGGCGTCGGCCAGGCCATGGCCGACAGCATCGGTGGCGGTAAAGTCGTGGCCAACGTGGTGTTGATCATGCTGATCCTCGCCACCTTGCTGGCGATCATGACCTCGATGTCCGGCTCCTCGCGCACCTTGTACCAAGCCTCGGTGGACGGCTGGCTACCCAAATACCTGGGCCGCACCAACGACCACGGCGCGCCTACCGCAGCCATGTGGACCGACCTGTCGTTCAACCTGCTGCTGTTGCTGATGTCCGACTACGTGTTCGTCCTCGCGGCGTCCAACGTCAGCTACATCATCTTCAACTTCCTCAACCTCAACGCCGGCTGGATCCACCGCCTCGACCGCCCAAACTGGGCGCGCCCGTACAAGGCACCCACCGTGCTGCTGGCGTTGGGCGGCGTGTTGAGCTTCGTCAACCTGGCCTGCATGGGCCTGGGCGCCGATATCTGGGGCGCCGGCACCCTGTTCACCGGTGTCTTGCTGGCGCTGCTAATCCTTCCAGTGTTTGTCTATCGGCACTACGTGCAGGACAAGGGCCGCTTCCCGGCAGCCATGCTCAGCGACCTGCATATCCAGACCGATGACGGCGCCAAACGGGCTGGGGTGCTGCCGTATGTGACGTTGGTGGCTGGGGTGTTGGTGGTGTACTTCTGTCATCGCCTGGTGGTTTGAAGCGGTAACCCTCTCTTGACCGCAATCGGCTTAGGGGACGGCCTTTGGAGGCCGTCCCTCGGCCACGCCACCTGGCATGTCTTGTTTGAACATGAGTTTATGGAACACTTCCTCCACATTCATTGCTGATTGAAGTTGAGAATAGCTGAAATATCGGCAGCAACTTTAGACCTTCCCAGGTAGCTTTTACTCGTCAATACACGCTTTGAATATTCTCTCAAAGTAAACTGAAGGAATACCAATTCGACTTACGCAATAATCAAAGACATGCGCCCTTGACTTACTGTGTAAACGAGCATAATCAATATACTGTTGAGACTGAAAGAGCAACTGCCAATTCAGCCATCATTATTACACAAAAAATTAATGACTTTTTGCGGAGAGTAAATCACCTTAATTATCGAACGATCTTTTAGCGCATCATTCACTTTAAAGCGCGCATGACCGATATCAACTTGCTCTTCTCCCGTACCGCCAACCAAATCATCTATGTACTTACCGTTGATATATATTTTTGTGGCCATGACAGTACTAACATTAACCTTAGGCCACTCAGAATAATCAATATTCGTCCACCCTAGACTCTCCCAAATCTCCGAACATATATGAGGCGCAAACGGACAGAGAGCCTTTACGAAGTCAGCGCCGATTCGCTCAATAAAAAACTCTTTGCTTTTCTCGGCTTCATTTATGAACTCCATAAAAGCCGCTATTGCTGTATTGAAATTCAAGGTAATGAAAGAAGCATCAACTTTAGATAAAGTCCTCTCCCAAGCTTTTTCCAGAGACCCATATGACAAATCACTTTGTCTAGTTTGATGGGCAATGGTTTGTTTACGATCACTGAAAATATTCATCACTCTGTTCAAAAACCGGGCACAGCCTTTAATCCCTTTTATGTCCCATTTTTTATTCTGACCCAGAGGCCCCATGAACATCATGTAGATTCTAAACGTGTCAACTCCATATTCTTGAATAAGATTGTCTGGAATCACGACATTCAAAAGCGATTTCGACATTTTGGTGTTATATACCTGCAGCTCTTCATTTGTATTCTTTAACCAGTACTTCCCCTCCCGCAATTCAGCCTCATCAACAGCAACCACTCTGCCCGTTGCATCCTTGAATGCATCAGCTGTCACAAGCCCCTGATTAAAGAGTTTTTTAAAGGGCTCGTCGAAGCTCACCAATCCGACATCAAATAGGACTTTATGCCAAAATCTTGCATATAAAAGGTGCATTGTTGCGTGCGCTGCGCCCCCTACATAAAGGTCTACTTGATTCCAGTACTCTGTACTTTGCGTTGAAAATGGTTGGATTGGGTTGTGTGGATCCATAAATCGGAGATAGTACCAACAGGATCCAGCCCAACCCGGCATGGTGTCGGTCACTCGATAGAGGGGATTGCCCGTTGTATCTTCACAGGCAACCCAGCCCTTAGCCCGCTGTAGTGGACTGGCGCCATCTGAGCCAGGCGAATAGTTTTCCACCACCGGTAGTTCAATAGGAAGTTCCGAATAATCCGCCGCGATGACTTGGCCATCGCTATTTCGGTACAAGGGGAATGGTTCACCCCAATATCGTTGCCTAGAGAACAGCCAGTCCCTCATTTTGTAACGAACTCTTTTGACACCGATATTGTTCTTTACAAGATAGAGTGTTACTCGCTCTCTGGCCTCTGCTCTGGACAAGCCGTTTAGAAAATCTGAGTTTATAAGCTTCGTACCGGACTGGCTTGATTCGAGAATTGAAATGCACCCAATTTTCATTAGTTGAGAAAATTCTAGAACTTTTTTATCAGCATCAGGCACAGATATTGCGGCGCCTTCTTTACCGTCAACTGATAAGTAATTAGCGATATATATTGGAATTTTCTTTCCGGTCATAGGATGGAGCACATAGTGTTCTAAAAATAGACCCTCTGGACAAAATTCAGCATCCTGCATTTTTGATATTTTGATCCGAATTTCGTTATTAAGAGAGCGGCACAGACTTTTTACATAGGGATGCTCACTAGAGAGCATGATTGCATTTGCTCCGTAAATGGTTTCTGGCTCAACTGAGAACACAGTAATAATTTTTTCAGCCTCACCTAGTACTCTGAAGTCGATATCGATTCCTTCTGTACGACCAATCCACTCGCGTTGCATTTTTTTGACGGATTCTGGCCAATCCAGTTTATCCAGTCCATCCAACAGTCGGTCAGCATAATTCGTAATTCGCATGACCCATTGTTTCAATGGCTTTTTTATGCACGGGTAATCGCCGCGCTCAGACCGGCCGTCTATCACCTCTTCATTGGCAAGAACGGTTTTTAGCTCTTCACACCACCAAACGCTTTCTTCTTTTTCATAAACAAGACCTCGCTCATACAGTTTAAGGAATAAAAACTGCGTCCATTTATAATATTTTGTATCTGAGGTATCGATTTCTCTATTCCAATCATAACTCAACCCCATGAGCTTAAGCTGGCGTTTAAAATTTTCGCAATTATTCTTTGTTATTTCAGCCGGGTGCACACCAGTTTTTATTGCATATTGCTCGGCAGGCAAGCCGAACGCATCCCACCCCATTGGATGCAATACATTGAACCCTTCCATTCTTTTTTTGCGCGCTACGATATCGGTGCCTATGTAACCGACGGCGTGACCTACATGCAATCCATTGCCCGAAGGATACGGGAACATATCAAGCACATAGTAGTTGGGCTTTTCACTGAAGTTATCGGCGACGAAGACATTGTTTTCGGCCCATATGCTTTGCCACTTCGTCCTAAACTGATCATCTTCCATGTTCGTCCTATCGCACCCTTTCGGAAACTCTTGTGAATGCACGTCATTAAAAAAGACCGAACGGACTGCCACTTATTTATTCGGAAATTTCTTGATTGCGACTTAGCCTGCGCTACAAACCTAGTCCAGTCCGAGACAATTCGTCAACAACTCATAAAATGTTCAGAAGTTACTTACGGAAATTTCAAATACCGATCCTAAGACAGGGAAATATTTCTCCTAAGAGCCTGTAACCCTATTCCTACAATCCAGCCAATTACTCTCCATCATTCACTAGTTACAGCACATCTCATGCGAAGTTCAACATCATTGTTCAGCGAGTCCATAACCAACGTTTTAAACGCTATGTATAACCTCGCCCCTCCCTCAAGCGGGCCAGTTCAGAGGTCATGGCCTTGTCCATTGCCGCGGGCTTGATCAAGGCGATTCTGGTGATGGTGATGACGCCGTTCGTGGCGCCGATGATCGGCCTCAACAATCCACGCAGCGCGGTGATTTTCGGTGGGTTGATGGGTACAACCAGTGGAGTAGCTGGCGGTTTGGCGGCGACCGATCCGAAACTGGTTCCCTATGGCTGTCTCACTGCAGCGTTCTATACCGCACTGGGTTGTCTGCTTGGGCCTTCGCTGCTGTATTTCATTGTTCGGGGGATAGTGGGCTAGGCTCGCAACCTGCGCTGAATGTTCCACTGTCTTCGCGGGCAAGCCCGCTCCCACAAAGTTTGCCGGCGATGGCGTCCTTGAGATCGCCATCGTCGGAACGCCGCCCGGACCAATCGAGCGTCGACCGGCTGCCCCTACAAAAAGCCATCTATTTCAATAAGCTATTGTGAGCTGCCGCAGGCTGCGCATAAATGCGACTCACGCTCTCGAAATCGGCAATGTTTTTAAGCCATTTGGCGTTTGAATGTGCGCAAGCAGATAGGGTGTCGAAGCATCTTTGAGCGCATGAAGATAAACCGGACCAGAAAAGTTTATGGCCGTCAGAATCGCTTTGACTTTTTCCGGATCTGTATGGAAGACGTCCAATGCCAACAGAGAACAGCCTTTGTCCTGGAGTGCACTCGCGGGATGAGGCGCATGTCCCCATTGAATGACGGTGGGGGCTGATCCTGCCAAGGGAAGGCTTCCGTCCGCCGGTATCGTTATCTGCCAGGACAATGTTCCTCTTGTCATAGGTTCGACATCCCCGAGAATGTCGTGGCAGGAATCACTAACAGTATGAATATCATCGGTCCGTGCAACCCATGTCGCCAGGCGCGCCGGCGCGTGGGGAGCCAGTTGATCAAGGCCGAACCAGCGGGGCCGGTCCGGGCGTTTGGCTGATGGGTCCACGGCAATCACTTCCAGGTAGAGCTGGGGGCCAAGGCGAAGCAGCCTGTTGTGGGTGCCCATGCGTGGATGGACGCCGCCCGGTTGAAGGTCGACACCTAGCAAATCAGTGACGAACGCGCAGCCGGTATCGAGGTCCGGCGCCACGATAACAAGGTGATCGATAGCGGTTTTCACGTGCTCAGCTCCTTCAAGAGATTTTCATCAACCGATTGTTTCGATCACCTATTGGCCTTTAAAGCCCCAATTCCAAGGCCAGCAAGTCCGACAATGGCTGCGGACGTCGAATCAATTTAGCGTGCCCTTGCTCGATCAACACTTCCGGCAACAGTGTGCGGCTGTTGTAGTTGGATGACATAGAGGCGCCGTACGCGCCGGTGTCGTGCATGATCAGCAAGTCGCCAACCTGCGCTTCAGGTAGCAAACGGGGTGTGACACCCTGTTCATCCTGCGTAAAAATATCGCCGGACTCGCACAGGGGACCTCCCACTACACAGAGGTGCTCCGCACGACCGACCGGGACACCCAGGGAGTCCAGCAAGGTCATGCGGTGATAGGCGCCATAGAGGGCTGGTCGCATCAGGTCATTGAAGCCGGCGTTCACCAGGATGAAGTTTCGGCTGCCGACTTTTTTCACCGCGCGGACTTCGGTAACCAAATAGCCTGACTCGGCTACCAGGAATCGACCGGGCTCGATCTCCATCCGTACCGGGTGAGCGAGAAAAGCCTCGATGTCCTGTTTGGCCTGGCGCCATGCGTTCGCATAACGCTGGATATCCACCGGCTCATCCCCCACACGATAAGGCGTGGAAAGCCCCCCGCCTATGGAGAATGCTTCGATATCGTGGTCGAGTGCCCTCACGGCCGAGACCATTGCACAGCTCACTTGCTCAAGGTGCGTGTAATCCACACCGGAACCGATATGCATGTGCACCCCCACCAGTTTCAGCCCGAATTGCCGAATCACGCTGAGCGCTTCTTGAACCTGGTCATGCCAAATTCCATGCTTGCTGTTTTCACCACCGGTATTGGTCTTGCGGCTGTGACCGTGGCCGAACCCTGGATTGATCCGCAGCCAGACGCGATGGCCGGGAGACTGTTGGCCCAGTTGGCGGAGCATATCAATGGAGCCGGTATTGACCTCAAGGTTCAGTTCGACGACGCGTCGCAATGTCGCTTCATCGAACAGATCACAGGTCAGAACAATGCCAGCCGGGTCGCCGGCAGGGCTGTATCCAGCGAGCAGCGCCCGCTCGATTTCACCCAGTGACACGGCATCGATCCGCACGCCTTGTTCGCGGATCAGCCGGAGAATATGCAGGTTGGAGCAAGCTTTTTGCGCGTATCGAATGACATCGAAGCCTTGCAGTTGGTCGATGCGTGCCCTGATGGTCTGGGCGTCATAACACCAGAGCGGGGTGCCGTGCTGTTTCGCAGTCTCGGCTAATTGCTGGAAAACGGAATGGTTGGGCATGGAGGTATTCAATCTGAAGTAAAGAGAGAAGCCATCATGTCGATCACTCTGCATTCAATAAAATATCTATTCTTTGTGAGTCGATTCAGTTTTGATATAGGTCTCGATCAATTGACGGAGGCCTGGTGTGGCAATTTCCATACGGCATATCGAAGTCTTCCGCGCCATCATGCAGGCAGGGAGTGTCACCGGAGCGGCCCGCTTACTATTTACTTCCCAGCCCACGGTCAGCCGGGAACTGGCGCGGCTTGAAAGTATCTCTGGCCTTCGGCTGTTCGATCGAGAGGGAGGGAGGCTGGTACCGACGGCTCAGGCCATTATGCTGCTCGAAGAGGTTGAACGTTCCTACATTGGGTTGGAGCGAATCAACAGCGTTGCACAGTCGATCCGTCGCTTCGAACACGGCCAACTGAGCGTCACCTGCCTTCCGATGTTTTCCCAGACGCTGTTGCCCAAGGTCTGTAAGCACTTTCAGCAACAGCATGTCGGCATTGGCTTGAGCATTGCTGCACAGGAATCACCCTTACTGGAAGAGTCACTCAGCGCCCAGCGTTTCGACCTCGGATTGACCGAGGGTGAGCAAATACCTCGAGGTACCCAAGGGGAATTGCTCTTTTGTTCCGACATGGTCTGCATACTGCCAGAGGGTCACCCTTTGCTGTCCAGGTCACTCCTCGTATTGGAAGACTTTCGCGGTGTCGATTTCATCAACTTTTCGGGTCTGGATATCTATCGTCAGACGCTCGATGCGCACTTTCGTCAGGCCGGAGTCGATCGGCATACCGTCATCGAAACAACCAACGCGGCATCGGTCTGTGCCATGGTCAGGCAACAGTTGGGGGTGGCGATTATCAACCCGTTGACCGCCGTGGAGGAGTCAGGCAGAGGTTTGGCCATTCGGCCGATCAATGTGTCCATTCCCTATCGCGTTATGTTGATCAGGCCTGATTATCGACCCTCCTCTCTCTTCGTCGAGGCCTTCTGCAAGTCGTTGAGCCATGAGGCGTTGTGTCTTGCCAATGCACTCGACAAAAGAATATCTGTAACACGCCTCACTTCGTGAGGCGTTACATCAGCCTCTATAAATCAAACGCTATAAGCCCGCTCATCATGCTCGGCCAAATCCAGTCCCACAGACTCATTCTCGCCACTGGTACGCAGGCCGATGGTCCATTGCAGCACTTTGAGGATGATCAGGCTCACCACAAAGCAGTAGACGAAGGTGAAGCTGACGCCCTTCAGCTGAGTCAGCACTTGGCTAACGATATCCAGATTCTCCACATACCCGCCCAATGCTGGAGAAGCAAAGACGCCAGTCAGGATCGCGCCGACGATGCCGCCGATACCGTGCAAGCTGAACACGTCCAGTGAGTCGTCGTAACCCAGCTTCTGTTTCAACTGGCTGACGCCGAAGAAACACGCGGCGCCGGTGATCAAGCCAATCGCCAAGGCACCGGCCGGACCGACGAAGGCACAGGCTGGGGTGATGCCGACGAGACCGGCCAATGCACCGGAGGCTGCACCGAGTGCGCTGGGCCGACCATGGATCAGGGTTTCGGTGAGCATCCAGCCGACGACACCGGCGCACGCCGCCACTTGGGTGGTCAGCATGATGATCCCGGCGCCGGTGTTCACCGCTGCTCCCGAGCCGATGTTGAAACCGAACCAGCCGACCCACAGCAGACCGGCGCCCATCAGGGTGAAACCGAGGTTATGCGGCGGCATTGCGACGTTCGGGTAGCCTTTGCGTTTGCCCAATACCAGACACGCCGCCAGTGCCGCCACGCCGGCATTGATGTGCACGGCGGTGCCGCCGGCGAAATCCAGTACGCCCCAATTGACCATCAACCCGCCGGGTCCGCCCCAGATCATGTGTGCGACCGGCGCGTAGACGAAGGTGAACCACAGCGCCATGAACGCCAGCGCGGCGCTGAACTTCATGCGTTCGGCGAAACCACCGGCAATCAGCGCCGGCGTGATGATCGCGAAGGACATCTGGAACACGCTGTAGACGCCTTCGGGAATGCTGCCCACCAGGCTGTCGTGGGTCATGTCGAGCATGAACACTTTGCTGAAACCGCCGACAAAGCTGTTCAGATTGACCTCACCGGCCACCATGCCGGTCGCGTCGACGACGATGCTGTAGCCGTAGACCACCCACAGCACGCCAATCACCCCGGCGATGGCGAACAGCTGAGTGAACACCGAGAGGAAGTTTTTCGCCCGGACCATGCCGCCATAAAACAGCGCCAGACCGGGAATGCACATCAACAACACGAACATGGCCGCGGTCATCATCCAGGCGGTGGTGCCGGTGTCCAGGGTGGCCTCCGCCGCCGAGGCCAGAGGTGACAGGCACAGTGCCGCGAACATCAGCGCCAGCCGGGGAAACGCCAGCCGTGAATCAGAGAATGGAATCATTGTCAGCAAGCTCCAGAGCAGGAAAGTCGTCCAAAGGGGGCTGGCAGAGGAAAGAAAGTGCGAGGCCGTGGGGCCTCGCGGTGTGTACGGGTCTGTGCCCGCTGGTGGGTAAAACTGGAGACTTGTGGGAGCGGGCTTGCCCGCGAAGAACGATGACGCGTAAAGCCTGCAAAACCGCGGTGTTCGCTTCGCGGGCAAGCCCGCTCCCACAGGATCTTCATCGCTCAACTCTTTTAACTGACAGGCATTGGAGCCCTCTCACCACAGGTCCTGCGTTTTAGTACTGCTGCCCAGGAATCCACGAGGTCCCGGCCAACGGCACGCGGGCCATGGCGGCGGCTTCTACGGTCAAGGCCACCAGATCCTCAGGGTCGAGGTTATGCAGGTGCGACTTGCCGCAAGCCCGGGCCATGGTCTGGGCTTCGAGGACCAGCACCCGCAGGTAGTTGGCCAGACGTCGACCGCCTTCCACCGGATCAAGCCGCTTGGACAGCTCCGGGTCCTGGGTGGTGATGCCCGCCGGGTCGCGGCCCGCTTGCCAGTCATCGTAGAAACCGGCGGCAGAACCGAGCTTGCGCAGTTCCTCGTCCAGGCGCGGGTGGTTGTCACCCAGGGCGATCAACGCCGCCGTACCAATGGCCACGGCATCCGCGCCGAGGGCCATGGCCTTGGCCACGTCGGCACCGTTTCGGATACCGCCGGACACGATCAACTGCACCTTGCGATGCATGCCCTCCTCCTGCAACGCCTGCACTGCAGGCGGGATGGCACCGAGAATTGGAATGCCGACGTGCTCGATGAAGACTTCCTGAGTCGCCGCCGTACCGCCTTGCATGCCGTCGAGCACAATCACGTCGGCACCGGCCTTGATTGCCAGTTTGACGTCGTAATACGGGCGGCTCGCGCCGATTTTCACGTAGATCGGTTTTTCCCAATCGGTGATTTCACGGATCTCGGCGATCTTGATCGCCAGGTCGTCCGGCCCGGTCCAGTCCGGGTGCCGACAGGCACTGCGCTGATCGACACCGATCGGCAGCGTGCGCATACCGGCCACGCGCTCGGTAACTTTCATGCCCAGCAGCATGCCGCCACCGCCTGGCTTGGCGCCCTGCCCCAAGACGATTTCGATGGCATCGGCCTTACGCAGGTCATCGGGGTTCATGCCGTAACGCGACGGCAGGTACTGATAGACCAGATGCTGGGACTGGCCGCGCTCTTCCGGGGTCATGCCGCCGTCGCCGGTGGTAGTACTGGTCCCGGCGATGGTCGCGCCACGGCCCAGAGCTTCCTTGGCATTCGCCGACAAGGCACCGAAGCTCATGCCGGCGATGGTGACCGGAATCTTCAAGTGCAGGGGCTTTTTGGCGAAGCGGTTGCCGAGGATCACATCGGTGCCGCATTTCTCGCGATAGCCTTCCAGCGGATAGCGGGAAACGCTGGCGCCGAGCAGCAGCAAGTCATCGAAGTGCGGCAGCTTGCGCTTGGTGCCGCCACCGCGAATGTCGTAGATGCCGGTTTCGGCGGCGCGCTGGATTTCCTGAATGCTCAGGCGGTCGAAGGTCGCGGACTCGCGCAGGACTGGAACAGGTTTATCGCTCATGGTGTTCTCCTTAGTACGCGGACGCGTTGTCGACTTTGAAGTTGTACAACTGACGGGCCGAGCCGTAGCGTTTGAAGGCTTTCGGGTCAGCGGTGAAACCGGCTTGATCCAGCAGCTCTTTCAGCTCGACAAGATGTTCGTCGCGCATTTCTTTTTCGATGCAATCGGAACCCAGCGACTGCACGCTGCCCTGCACGTAGATCCGGGTTTCGTACAGCGAATCGCCCAAGGCATCCCCGGCATCGCCGCAGACCACCAGGCGCCCGGCCTGGCCCATAAAGCAGCTCATGTGACCGATGCTGCCGCCGACCACGATGTCGATGCCTTTCATGGAGATCCCGCAACGGGCACCGGCGTCGCCCTCGATCACCAACAGACCACCATGGGCGGTAGCACCGGCCGCCTGCGAGGCACTGCCCTTGACCCGCACCGAACCGGACATCATGTTTTCCGCCACGCCGGTGCCGACGTTGCCGTGCACGGTGATGTGGGCTTTTTTGTTCATGCCCGCGCAGTAGTAACCGGCGTGGCCCTGGATATCGATGAACAGTTCCTGGTCAACGCCGACCGCAAGGTTGTGCGCGCCGTTGGAATGGGTCACCACCCACTCCGCATCACTCAGTTGCTTGGCCTGGTCGTGCAGCCCCTGATTGAGTTCGCGTACTTCACTGACAGATAGATCGATAGTTTTCATAACGGGGCTCCTCAGGCGCTTTTGCGTTCCCAGATGTACATGGTGGATGGCGCCGGTTCCCAGACCTTGGCGTGCTCGATGCCGGGCAAGCTCGAAAGCGCCTGGTATTCCGAAGCCATGGCAACGTAGTCGTCAGTTTCGGCAAGGATCGCCGGCTTGCAGGCAATCGGATCGCGGATCACCGCGAAACCATTGCGGGTGCCAATGGCGAAGGTGAAGAAGCCGTCGAGGTCTTCCAGCGCGTGATCCAGCGCCACTTTGAGCGAGTCGCCCTGTTGCAGGCGCCAGGCCAGGTAGCCGGCGGCGACTTCAGTGTCATTCTCGGTCTGGAACACGATGCCCTGACGCTTGAGTTCCTGGCGCAGGCGGAAATGGTTGGACAGCGAGCCGTTGTGCACCAGGCACAGGTCGGCACCGGTGGAAAACGGGTGGCTGCCTTCCATGGTCACCGCGCTTTCGGTGGCCATACGGGTGTGGCCGATGATGTGGCTGCCCTTCATCCCGGCAAGGTTGAAGCGCTCGGAGATTTCCTTGGGCAAGCCCATGCCCTTGAGGATCTCAATGCTTTGCCCGGCGCTCATGATGCGTACGCCCGGTGCCAGTTCAGCCAGTGCACTGCGCACGTCGGCTTCTTTGGCGGTGGTTTTCAACACCACGGCGCTGGCGTTCTGAAACCAGTTCACGGACTGGCCGAGACGGCCTTCCAGCGCGCCCATCAGGGCACTGAAGTCAAAACCGGGCACCGTGCTTTGCAAGGTCAGCTTGACCGAGCCATTGGCTACTTCATCGCCATAAATGGCAAAGCCGGCGCTGTCCGGGCCACGGTCGGTCATCGACAGCAGCATGGGTTCGAAGAGTTTGCCGAGCTGGGATTCCAGCGCTGGATTCTTCAAGTACAGACCTACGATTCCGCACATACATTTCTCCTACTGGGCAGCCGGTTCCTCGGTCAGAGGAGCCGGGAATAAAAGCCGGGTTTTTAAAAACAGTCGTTTAGAAAAATTCGGTGTAACGCTGGATCTCCCAATCGGAGACGTGGCGGCTGTACTCGACCCATTCCATGCGTTTGAGGTCGATGAATTCGTCGACGATTTCGCGTCCGAGTTTTTCCCGGAACAAGGGGTCGGCCTCCAGCGCGTCACAGGCTTCCTTGAGGCTCTGCGGCAAGGTGGCGATGCCACGGCCGGCGATTTCTTCGAGGCTCAGGGAGTAGAGGTTTTCATTGCACGGCGGACCTGCTTCCAGCTTGCGGTCGATGCCGTCCAGACCGGCGGCGATGATCGCGGCGCTGACCAGGTACGGGTTGCAACCGGCATCCGGCAGGCGGAATTCGAGGCGACCGTAAGGGACACGAACCATCGCTGAGCGGTTATTGGAACCGTAGGCAACGAACGCCGGGGCCCAGGTCGAACCCGAGAGCGAACGGCCGACAACCAGGCGTTTGTAGGAGTTGACGGTCGGTGCGGCGAAGGCACACAAGGCCGGACCATGGGCCAGCAGGCCGGCGGCGAAGTGATAGGCCATTTTCGACAGGCCCATGCCGCTCGAGTCGCTGGCGTCATGGAACAGGTTCTTGTTCACCGCGTCGGCGATCGACAGGTGAAAGTGCATGCCGTTGCCCGCACGCTTGGGGTCAGGCTTGGGCATGAACGAGCAGATCATGCCCAGGTCGTTGGCGACTTCACCGGCGGCCATGCGGAAGAAGGTGAAACGATCGGCCGAGGTCAGCGCGTCGCTGTAGGTGTAATTGATCTCGAACTGGCCGTTGGCGTCTTCGTGATCGATCTGATAGATGTCGAAATCGACTTTTTGCAGGGCTTCGGTGAGGTTTTCCAGGAACTGCCGCGAACGTGACAGGCCTTTGTAGTCGTAGCAGGGTTTGTCCAGGTTATCGCTGGCATCAACGCTGCATAGCTTGCCTTCGGCATCACGGCGGAACAGGCTGAACTCCGGTTCCAGGCCGGTATTGAGGGTCCAGCCACGAGCCGTCAGGCGTTCCACCTGACGCATCAATACGTAGCGCGAATCGTAAGGGTGCGGCTCGTTGTTGACGTGGCCGACGCAGACGATGCGCCCGTAACCCGGTTGCCAAGGCACCGCGGTCAAGGTGCTCAGATCGCCCTTGGCCATGAAGTCCGGGCCGTGGGGTTGCATGCCCATGCCGCAGATGGCGAACCCGGCAAAGCCGGCGCCACTGTCGATCACCGTCTGCAGCCCGGAAACCGGTACCGACTTGGTTTTGGCCGAGCCGTGAATATCCACGAACTGGGCCAGCACGTATTTGATTTTGTGCTCATCGATGATTCGTTGTGTATCTGTGGGCAACATCACATATGACTCCTCGAGCAAGGCAAGACAGCGGGATTTGCTTCGAGGGTCGGCTGAAGTCGTTAACGATTGCCCAGTGCTAGAATTCAGCTGAGCGAGACCTGAAGCCAACCCGATTATTCTCACAATGAAACTTACTTTCCTAATGAGAATGCAATTGCCTTGCCAGATTTGCTTTCAGATAGCCACTCGACAGCGCCTTGCGCTCGCAAACACTGGAGTTTCAAGGGTTCGCCAGGGAAATGAGTGTCGCGAGGATCAAACTTCAGACATGCTGGAACCGCTCAGACTGAAAAAGTGGCGGCTGGCAGCAAGGGTGTATCGCACATTCATAGTGCGAAATTTATATTCATGACCGGAAATGAAGCATGAACAAAGTGATTTCCACCGAGGCCGAACCACGCTTGAGGCTCGAGCAGTATCTGGGGATGCAGATCAAGCGGCAGCGTCAGTTGCAGGAATTGAAGATCGCCGACGTTGCGCAACTGGCCGGTATCAGCCAGGGTATGCTCAGCAAGATCGAAAATGCCCAGGTGTCCACCAGCCTCGATACCCTGAGCCGCCTGTGCGACGCCCTCGGTATGCCGATGTCGAAATTGTTCAGTCAGTACGACCAGCAAGGCAGCGGCGCCCTGCTGGTGCGCAAGGGCGAAGGGATGCAAGTGGTGCGTCGCGGCACCGAGAAAGGCCACACCTATCACCTGCTCAACCACACTCGTGGGCCGAAGAAGACCTTCGAGGCCTACATGGTCACCATGGATGACGCCAGCGAGGAGTTTCCGACCTTCTCCCATCCGGGTACCGAGTTTCTCTATCTGCTCAAGGGCGAGATCGTTTATCGCCATGGCAACCAGCTCTATCACATGAAAGCCGGCGACAGCCTGACCTTCGATGGCGAAGTCCCTCATGGCCCCGAGCAATTGGTGAAAGTGCCGATTAATCTGCTGTCGATCATGAACTATGGGGACGATTGATAGCGTTCGCAGCGTCAGTGACACCGTGTGGCCCCGTTCGCGGGAAAAAGTCAGAGCTAAAATATTCGGTGTCACCAAAGATCTCAGCTCTGACTTTTCTTAACCGATCCGACATCAGGGCAAGGCATCACGATACAACATCCAGAACAACCCTCCCCCTTGTCCCACTCCCTCCCCCCTCGCAAAAAAAACCAAAACAACGCTGGACGGCGTTTTTTATTTCACCTATAAAAAGCGCCACAGGAATATTTTATTCGTGCAGTGAATTTTTATTCAGCAATGAATTAAATCCCCACCGATGAATATTCAACGACTTCACAGCCCCCTTAGCCTGTATGTCACCCTTGCGAGGACCCGTAATGAGTACCGAACCGGACCACTTCATTTTCAAGATCAGCTGCCCGGCGACGTCGGGTATCGTCGCCGCCGTGACCTCCTTTCTCGCCAATAACCGCTGCTACATCAGCGAACTGGCGCAGTTCGATGACGAGGAAACCGGTCAGTTTTTCATGCGTGCAGTCTTTCGCTTCAACAGCGGCGTCACGGGTGACATCGAGGTCTTGCGCCGGGACTTCGATGAAGTGGCCGCCGCGCTGAACATGGACTGGCAATTGCACGCCGTCGCCCAGCCGATGCGCGTGTTGATCATGGTCAGCAAATTCGACCACTGCCTGACCGACCTGCTGTACCGCCATCACAAAGGCGAGATGGACATGCAGATCACCGCCATCGTCTCCAACCATCTGGAGTTGCGGCACATGGCCGAACGTGAAGGCATCCGGTTCATCTACCTGCCGGTGACCAAGGACACCAAGGCCCAGCAGGAGGCCGCATTACTGAAGATTGTCGAAGAGACTCAGACCGAGCTGGTGGTGCTGGCGCGGTACATGCAAATCCTCTCCGATGACCTGTGCAAGCAATTGTCGGGCCGGGCGATCAATATCCATCACTCGTTCCTGCCCGGCTTCAAGGGTGCCAAGCCCTACCATCAGGCCCACCAGCGCGGGGTGAAACTGATCGGCGCCACCGCGCACTACGTCACCTCGGACCTGGACGAAGGCCCGATCATCGAGCAGGAAGTGCAACGGGTCGATCACGCCTACAAGGCAGACGATCTGGTGACTATCGGCCGCGATACGGAAACCGTCGCGCTGTCTAAAGCAGTCAAATACCACCTGCAACACCGGGTGTTCATCAATCGCGAAAAAACGGTGATCTTCCGATGAACAGTTCTATCCAAATCGCCCGCGACATCGACGGCAAAGCCATCGCCTCCCAGGTGCTCAGCGAGGTCGCGGCCGAAGTCCGTGAACTGGCGCAACAGCAGGTCACGCCGACGCTGGCCGTGGTGTTGGTCGGTGAAGACCCGGCCAGCCAGGTCTATGTGCGCAACAAGATTCTGCGGGCCAAAGAAGCCGGGATTCGTTCGCTGGAACAGCGTTTGCCGGCCACCACCAGCCAGACGCAATTACTGGCGGTGATTGCCGAGCTGAACGCCGACCCAACGGTCAACGGGATTCTCGTGCAGCTACCGGTGCCAGCGCATATTGACGAAAGCGCGGTGATTCAGGCGATTGACCCGATCAAGGATGTCGACGGTTTTCATCGGGAGAACGTCGGTGGTCTGGTTCAGGGCCAGGAAGTTCTTACGCCGTGTACGCCTAGCGGTTGCATGCGGTTGTTGTACGACACCTGCGGCGACCTGAGCGGCAAGCATGCGGTGGTGATCGGGCGCTCTAACATCGTGGGCAAACCCATGGCGACCCTGTTGTTGCAGGCCCACTGCTCGGTCAGCGTGGTGCATTCGCGTAGTGTCGATGCCGCAGCCCTGTGCCGCCTGGCAGACATTGTGGTCGCCGCCGTCGGCCGTCCGCAGATGATCGATGCCAGTTGGCTGAAACCCGGCGCGGTGGTGATCGATGTCGGCATCAACCGCATCGAGACCGAGCACGGCAGCCGTCTGGTGGGCGATGTCGATTACGCCAGCGCCCGCACCGTCGCCAGCGCCATTACCCCGGTGCCCGGTGGGGTCGGCCCGATGACCATTGCCTACCTGCTGAAAAACACTGTGATCGCCACCCGCCTGCAACTGCAACGGGCTGCTGACTCGCCTGCCGCTCAACCACCGATCCAGGAGGCGTGATGCCCTTTAATCTTTTGAAGTACGGCCTCTCCTCCGAGTACACGGCGGAGATGGACCTGCCACCGCCCAAGGAACTCAAGTCTTCCTACGATGTGGTGATCATCGGTGGTGGTGGCCATGGTGTGGCGATTGCCTATTACCTGGCCAAGTACCACGGCATCACCAATGTCGCGGTGCTGGAAAAGTCCTATCTGGGCGGTGGCAATACCGCGCGTAACACCGCGGTGATTCGCTCCAACTACCTGACCAGCGAAGGCGTGCGTTTCTACAGTGAGTCGGTGAAGTTGTTCAAGGACCTGTCCAACGAATTCGACTTCAACATCATGTACTCCGAGCGAGGCCAGCTGACCCTGGCCCACACCGACGCAACGGTCCGGGCTTTTCGTCAACGCGCTGAAGTGAACAAGCATTTCGGTGGCCGTACGGAAATGATCGACCGCCAGCAGATTCGCGAGCTGGTGCCGAGCCTCAACCTAGACCCCGGCCACCTGCCGGTCCTGGCTGGCCTCTGGCATATCGACGGCGGCACCGCTCGTCATGACGCCGTGGCCTGGGGCTACGCCAAGGGTGCGGCGCAACGCGGGGTGGAAATCCATCAGCTGACCGAAGTCCAGGACCTGATCATTCAGAACGGCCGGATCACCGCGGTGAAAACCAATCGCGGCACCATTCAATGCGGCTGTGCGGTACAAGCCGTGGCCGGGCACAGTTCGTTGATGGCCAAGAAGGCCAAGATCGAAATGCCCATCGTCTGCTATCCGCTGCAAGCCATGGTGACCCAGCCGTTCAAACCGTTCCTCGATCCGCTGGTGAGTTCCTCGGCGTTGCACTGTTATGTGCAGCAGACCAGCCGTGGCGAAGTGGTGTTCGGCGGCGGCTCCGACCCCTACCCGCTCTACAACACCCGCTCGACCCTGGACCTGAAGGAAAGCCTGATCTCTGCGGCCATCGAGATGTTCCCGTTCCTGGCCAACGCCAAGCTGATGCGCCAGTGGGCCGGGATCACCGACATGACCCCCGATTACAGCCCGATCATGGGCCTGTCGCCGGTCGACAACTATTACCTGGACGCCGGTTGGGGCACCTGGGGCTTCAAGGCCACGCCGATCTGCGGCAAGACCATGGCCGAACTGGTCGCCTCCGGCGGCAAGGTTCCGGACCTGATCAAACCTTTTGGCCTGGAACGCTTCTCGACCTTCCAGCAAGTCAACGAGATGGGCGCGACTGCGGCCAGTCACTAAGGGGCAATCCAAATGAAAGTCATGAATTGCCCGCTGAACGGGCCGCGCAACATCACCGAGTTCACCTACGGCGGCGAGTTCAAGGACATGCCCGACCCGGTGACCTGCAGCGACGCCCAATGGGCCCATTACGTATTCAACAGCGAGAACGCCGCCGGCGTGGTTCGCGAGTGGTGGATGCACAACGCGTCGAGCTACTGGTTCCTGGCCGAGCGCCACACCGTCACCGACGAAATCCTGCGCACCTTCGATGCCCGCGAAATCTACAACCAGCGCGTCGAGTTCAGCCCTGCGGAGCACAGCAATGAGCCAGCCTGATTCCACCTTTGAAAGCCGCTTGCCGCTGCCCATGGGCCTGCTGATCGATCGGCTGCGGCCGCTGGTCTTCAACTTCGACGGCAAACCCTATTCCGGCTTTGCCGGTGACAGCATCGCCAGCGCCCTGCTCGGCAATGGCCGTTATTTGCTCTCGCGCTCGTTCAAATACCACCGCCCACGCGGCCCATTGACCATGGCCGGGCAAGACGCCAACACCCTGGTGCAACTGCCGGACGAGCCCAATGTGCTGGCCGATACCCACTGGCTGCAGGCCGGCGTCGAGGTCAGCGGGCAAAACTATTCGGGCTCGCTGGACAATGACCGGGATGCATTGCTGGGTAAGTTTTCGCGGTTCATGCCGGTGGGTTTTTACTACCGCTCGTTCTACAAGCCCAAGGGCATGTGGAAAATCTGGGAACCGCTGATTCGCAAGAAGGCCGGGCTGGGCATCCTCAACCTGAACTTCAAACCGGAGTATTACGACAAGGCTTACCTGTTCGTCGATCTGGCGGTGGTCGGCGCCGGGCCCGCCGGTTTGCAGGCAGCGCTGACTGCCGCGAATGCCGGGGCCAAGGTATTGCTGATCGAGCAACAGCGTCTATTGGGCGGCGCACTCACCTATGCACGCTTCGACGTGCAAGGCGCGCAGGCCGATGACGTGCGCCAGACCTTGGTGGATGCGGTCAGCCAGCACACGAACATTCAGATTCTCACTGAAGCCACCTGCAACGGCTGGTTCACCGACAACTACCTGCCGGTGATCAAGGACAAGCGCATGTACAAAGTGCGCGCCAGCCAATGCATCATCGCCTCGGGCGCGTTCGATCAGCCGGTGATTTTTCGCAACAACGACCTGCCCGGCGTGATGCTGTGCAGCGCCGCGCAACGCTTGATGAAGCTGTACGCGGTCAAACCCGGCAAACGCGCGGTGGTCCTGACCGGCAACGACGACGGTTATCGCACCGCACTGGACCTGCTGGAGCAAGGGGTTGAAGTCGCCGCCGTGGTGGACATGCGTAACGGTGCCGACGATGGTCGCCTCAGCGCCGAGCTCAAGCGCCTGGGCGTCACCGTGCACCTGCAGCACACTGTTTATGAAGCCTTGCACAGCAAGGGCATGCGCCACATCAGCGGCGTCGATATCCGGCGCATCACGGCCCGTGGTGAAGTGGGCAAGGAACGTCTGCAACTCGATTGCGACCTGCTATGCATGACCGCTGGTTACATGCCGGTCTATCAACTGGCCTGTCAGGCCGGTGGCAAGTTGGCGTACGCCGACCCGGTGGCGGAATTCGCCATCACCGGCCTGCCGAAAAACCTCGCCATCGCCGGTTCCGTGAACGGTCGTCATCTGCTGGAAAACGTACTCAAGGACGGCGCCAAAGTCGGCGCACAAGCAGCGCTGGCCTTGGGCCTGGCCGTAGAGCATCAGGAACAGCCGCTGAGCCCGGAACAACGGGTCAACTTCGACTGGCCGATCTTCCCGCACCCGAGCGGCAAGGAATTTGTCGATTTCGATGAAGACCTGCAAATCCGCGACATCATCAACGCAACCCGTCACGGCTATCGCGACGTGCAGTTGGTCAAACGTTTTTCCACCGTGGGCATGGGGCCTTCCCAAGGTCGGCACTCGGCACTGCCGACGGCGCGCCTGGTGGCTGCGAGCACCCAACGCACGGTCAGCGAAACCGGTGTGACCACGGCTCGCCCGCCGTTCGAAGCGGAAAAACTGGCGCATATCGCGGGGCGTAGTTTCGACCCGATCCGGCGTACCGCGATCCATCAACGTCATCTGCAGGCCGGGGCGAAAATGATGCCGGCCGGTAACTGGCAGCGTCCGGCTTACTACGGCTTCAAGGATAAAAACGGACAACCGGCCAGCCGTGAACGCTGCATGCAGGAAGAAGCCTGCCATGTGCGTAAAAGCGTTGGTCTGATCGACGTCTCGACCCTCGGTGGCCTGGACATTCGCGGCCCGGACGCCGCTGAACTGCTGGAGCGGATGTACACCTTTGCGTTCGCCAAGCAACCGATCGGCCGCACCCGTTATGCGTTGATGACTAACGAGCACGGCGTGGTGATCGACGACGGCGTCTGCGCACGGCTGGCCGACCAGCACTTTTATGTCACGGCCACCACCAGCGGCGTCGACCGTATCTATCAGTCGATGCTCAAGTGGAATGTGCAATGGCGGCTGAACGTCGATATCGCCAACGTCACCGCCGCCATCGCGGCGGTCAACCTGGCCGGGCCTGATTCGCGCAAAGTGCTGGAGAAGGTCTGCGCTGATATCGACCTCTCGCCTGACGCCTTCCCCTACTTGGGTGTGCGTCAGGGCACGGTGGCCGGGATCGCCGCGCGGGTGATGCGGGTCGGTTTCGTCGGCGAGCTGGGGTATGAAATCCATGTGCCGGCGCGTTATGCCGAATACCTCTGGGACACGCTGATGGACGCCGGACGTGAACATGGCATTCGTCCGTTCGGCGTCGAAGCCCAACGTCTGCTGCGGCTGGAAAAGGGCCACGTGATCATCAGCCAGGACACCGATGGCATGACTCACCCGGCGGAAATCGACATGGGCTGGGCGATCTCGCGCAAGAAGCCGTTCTTCGTCGGCCGGCGCTCCGTGGACATCCTCGAAGCCCAGCCGCTCAAGCGCAAACTGGTGGGTTTCACCTTGCCCAAAGGCAGCAGCCAACCGCTGGAAGGTCATCTGGTGCTCAAGGGCCCGGACATCAGCGGCAACGTCACCTCCTGCGAATACTCGCCAACCCTGGGCATGATCATTGGGCTGGCCTATGCCGCCGTCGATCAGAGCACGCCGGGGCAGCAGATTCCGATTCGGGTGGAAGGCGCTGAAGTGGTACAGGCCACGGTGGTCAAACTGCCGTTCTTCGATGTCGATAGCACACGCCAGGAGCAGTGAGCATGGTCACCGCACAAGATTTTCGCGAGCGCAGTCCGCTCTACGTGTTGCAGGAAAACGCCCAACTGGCACGTCTGGGCGACAGCCTGATCGTCAGCCGTTACGGCGATCAAGACGAAACCGCGCAGTTGGCGAGCTGCGCCCTGCTCGACCTGAGCAATCTGGCGCGGGTCGGCTTTCGGGGTGCCGATGCCGCTGCGCATTTGCTCGCGCAGCGCTTCGAATTGCCGAGCACGCCAAACCGCTGCGTCGTGCAGGCCGATGGCGGCAGTGTCGCGCGTCTTTCCCAGACCGAGTATTTCCTGCTCGGCAGCTTGCAGGACGCGGGCGCCCGGCTTCAGAAACTCGAAGATCAGTGGCAGCTGTCCGCCAGCGCCTGTTACCTGCTGCCGCGTCAGGACAGCCACGCCTGGCTGGTGTTGACCGGCGAACACGTCAGCGCGGTGATGGCCAAGGTCTGCGGCGTCGACCTGCGACAAAAGGCGTTCGCAACGGGGGCAGTGGCGCAGACGTCGGTGGCGCGCATGAGCGCGATCATCATCAATGCCTCGCAACCGGACCTGCCGCTGTTCCACATCCTCTGTGACCGGGCTTCGGTGCAGTATTTGTGGGGTGCGTTGCTGGATGCGATGCAGGAGTTTGGTGGGAAGCCGGTGGGGATTGATGCGGTGTTGGCGTGAATGAAGTTTGCCTGAAGGTTTTCTGTGTCTGATACACCGTCTTCGCAGGCAAGCCAGCTCCCACAGGTTATGTGCCGATCACCCTATCCGGGTCTGACGCAGATCCAATGTGGGAGCAGCCGGTCGACGCTCGATTGCCTGCGAAGGCCATCACGCGGTGTGTCAGGTATGACGCCCTTCCGAAAGCCTACAAGGAGATTCCATGAACAGCATCGAAGAGCCCACCACTGATAGCGACTACCGTGTCCCGGCCCTGCAGCGGGGGCTGTGGATTCTGCAGTTGTTCAGCAGCACCGAACGGGTGCTGAGCATGAACGATATCGCCGAGCGCCTGGCGCTCAGCGTGTCGTCGATTTACCGCATCGTGCAGACGCTCAATGGCATGGGCTATCTGAAGAAAGTCGGGAAAAACACCTATGAACTTGGCCCGCAGGTGATCGCCAATGGCTTCACCTACCTGGCCAGCCGCGATCTGGTGGACGTCGCGATCCCACACCTGAACACCTTGCGTGACCGCAGCTCGCTGTCCTGTCACCTGACCGTGCGCGAGCAGACCGATAGCGTTTACATCTACCGGGCTTTCGCCTCCCAACGCTTGTCGGTCAACGTGCCTGTCGGTACACGCATTGCCTGCCATTGCACGGCAATGGGTCGGGTGTTGCTCAGCGATTTGAGCGACGCCACCCTGGTGAGCCTCTATCAGCACGTACGGCTGGACGACTACCCGGCGCCCGCGCCCAAGACCTTGCCCGAGTTGCAGGAGATTGCCGCGCAAGACCGGCAACTGGGCTGGGTGCTGCACCGCTCCGACTACTCCACGGCCATCGCCACCGGTATTCGCGGCCACCGTGGCGAGGTGATTGCGGCGATCAACCTGTCCGGCCCGGATGCGATCATGGATTCCCCGGAGAATCGTGAACGCTTCAAGAATATGTTGCTTGACAGTGCGCGGATGATCTCTGTTGAGATGGGTTTCAAGGTTTAAACATCAGGTCTTAGCCCGAAGCCTGGGCGCCCCCAAAAAGATCGCAGCCTGCGGCAGCTCCTACGGGATTTGTGCTCATTCAGGATAAGCACGGAGCCCTTGTAGGAGCTGCCGCAGGCTGCGATCTTGGCGATCTAGCAGGCGCCGAAAGGCTCCGATTTACGTCGAATTACTGTGCATTTCTCTTAACTGACCAACCCTGGGCCTGCCCTCACCCCACTCTCCGCATCCACGGAATCGCACCCGCCGCATTCCTCTACTTTCCCCTGCCCACCCTACCTTCCGTCGCCTGCCCTTTCGACGAACTTGCAGCTGACGCTTGCATACACAATATTATGGTATACCATCATACGACAAACACATTCCCTCTCTCATACGGAGTCGCTCATGAGTTTCGAAATTCGCAAGATCGTCAGCTACGTGGAAGAAACCTTCATCGAAGGCGGCAAGGCCACTGACAAACCCGTGACCATGGTCGGCCTGGCCGTTGTCATCAAGAACCCATGGCTGGGTCGTGGTTTTGTCGAAGACCTGAAACCGGAAATTCGTGCCAACTGCTCCGATCTGGGGGCTTTGATGGTCGAGCGCCTGGTGGCCACGATTGGTGGTGCAGACAAGATCGAGGCTTACGGTAAAGCCGCCGTGGTCGGCGCCGATGGCGAGATCGAGCACGCTTCCGCGGTGATCCACACCCTGCGCTTTGGCAACCACTACCGCGAAGCGGTGAAAGCCAAGAGCTATCTGAGCTTCACCAACAAACGCGGTGGGCCGGGCACCTCGATCCAGATTCCGATGATGCACAAGGACGACGAAGGCCTGCGTTCGCACTACATCACCCTGGAAATGCAGATCGAAGACGCGCCGCGCTCGGATGAGATTGTCGTCGTCCTCGGTTGCGCCAACGGCGGTCGCCTGCACCCACGCATCGGCAACCGCTACATCGATCTGGAAGAACTGGCCGCCGAGAAAGCCCAGTAACTCATAAGATTTGCAGGAGCGATCCATGATTCGGCTCAGCGCTGAACTCACCCCGGCCGGCACCAGTTATCTGGCGACCGGCCAAGGCCAACCCGTGGTATTGATCCACGGCGTGGGCCTGAATAAAGAAATGTGGGGCGGCCAGATCGTTGGTCTCGCTCCCCACTATCGGGTCATTGCCTATGACATGCTCGGGCATGGCGCCAGCCCGCGCCCGGCATCGGGTACCGGGCTGCTCGGCTATGCCGACCAGTTACTGGAATTGCTCGAACACTTACAACTGCCACAAGCCACGGTGATCGGCTTCTCCATGGGCGGGCTGGTGGCGCGAGCCTTCGCCTTGCATTACCCGCAGCATTTGCTTGGGCTGGTGGTGCTCAACAGCGTGTTCAACCGTAGCGCCGAACAGCGCGCCGGGGTCATCGAGAGGACCGCCCAGGCCGCCGAACATGGCCCGGATGCGAATGCCGAAGCCGCACTGTCACGCTGGTTCAGCCGCGAATATCAGGCAGCCAATCCGGCGCAGATCGCAGCGATCCGCCAGACCCTGGCCGGCAATGACCCGCAAGGTTATTTGACCACCTACGAGTTGTTCGCCACCCAGGACATGTACCGCGCCGAGGACCTGGGCAGCATCCAGGTGCCGACCCTGATCGCCACCGGCGAACTGGACCCCGGTTCCACGCCGCAAATGGCCCAGCAATTGGCCGAACGGATTCCCGGTGCGCAAGTGGCCGTGCTCCACGAGCAACGGCATATGATGCCGGTAGAGTCGCCGCGCCTGGTCAATCAGGTGCTGCTGGACTTCCTCAACACGGCGCAAGCCCGACAAAATCAAATAAAGGGGATCGTTGCATGACACTCGCACGCTTCCAGATGTGCATCGATGGGCAATGGGTCGATGCCCTCTCCGGCAAGACCTTCGAAAGCCTCAACCCGGCGCTGGCCCAAGCCTGGGCCGAACTGCCGGACGCTGACGAAGCCGATGTCGAGCGCGCCGTACAGGCCGCGCAAAAAGCTTTCGAAAGCCCGGCCTGGCGCGGTTTTACCGCCACTGCCCGTGGCAAATTGCTGCGCCGTCTCGGTGATCTGATCGCCGAGAACAAAGAGCAACTGGCGCAATTGGAAAGCCGCGACAACGGCAAACTGATCCGCGAGACCCGCGGTCAGGTCAACTATTTGCCCGAATTCTTCCATTACACCGCAGGCCTTGCCGACAAGCTCGAAGGCGGCACCTTGCCGCTGGACAAGCCCGACCTGTTTGCCTACACGGTGCATGAACCGATGGGCGTGGTCGCTGCGATCATTCCCTGGAACAGCCCGCTGTACCTGACCGCGATCAAACTGGCGCCGGCCCTGGCGGCGGGCAATACCATCGTGATCAAACCGTCCGAACACGCCTCGGCAACCATTCTCGAACTGGCGCGTCTGGCCCTTGAAGCCGGCATTCCAGCGGGTGTGGTCAACGTCGTCACCGGCTACGGACCCAGCACCGGCGCGGCCCTGACCCGCCATCCACTGGTGCGCAAGATCGCCTTCACCGGCGGCGCGGCGACCGCTCGCCATGTAGTGCGCAGCAGTGCCGAGAACTTTGCCAAGTTGTCGCTGGAGTTGGGCGGCAAATCACCGAACATTATCTTCGCCGACGCCGACCTCGACAGCGCAATCAACGGTGCCATCGCCGGCATCTATGCCGCTTCCGGGCAGAGCTGCGTGTCGGGTTCACGACTGTTGGTGCAGGACGAGATCTACGACGAATTCGTCGAGCGTCTGGTGGAACGCGCCAAGCGCATCCGCATCGGCAATCCCCAGGACGACACCAGCGAGATGGGCCCGATGGCCACCGCCCAGCAACTGGCCGTGGTCGAAGGTCTGGTGGCCGACGCCATCGCCGAGGGCGCCCATCTGCGCCTGGGTGGCAAGCGCCCGAAAATGGACAGCGACGGCTGGTTCTACGAGCCGACCCTGTTCGAATGCGACCGCAACTCGATGAAGATCATGCAGGAAGAAGTCTTCGGCCCGGTCGCGTCAGTGATCCGCTTCAAGGACGAGGCCGAGGCGCTGGCCATCGCCAACGACTCGCAGTTCGGCCTCGCGGCCGGCATCTGGACCCGCGACCTGGGCCGCGCCCACCGGCTGGCGCGGGACGTGCGCTCCGGGATTATCTGGGTCAACACCTACCGCGCAGTCTCGGCCATGGCGCCGATCGGCGGCTTCAAGAACAGCGGCTACGGTCGCGAGAGCGGCATCGATTCGGTGCTGGCCTATACCGAGCTGAAAACGGTGTGGATCAACCTCTCGTCGGCACCGATGCCCGACCCCTTTGTCATGCGTTGAGGATGGCCCGAAATGATCGAACCAGGCATCTATAAAGAAGTGATGGCCTCCTTCCCCTCCGGGGTCACGGTGGTCACCACCCTCGACCCTGAGGGTGGCATCGTCGGTATCACCGCCAGCGCCTTCAGTGCGTTGTCGATCGACCCGGCGTTGGTGCTGTTCTGCCCCAACTACGCGTCCGACACCTACCCGATCCTGCGCGACAGCAAACGCTTTGCGATCCATTTGCTCTCGGCGGATCAGCAGGCATTGGCCTACGCCTTCGCCAGCAAAGGCAAGGACAAGACCAAAGGCATCGAATGGCACCTGAGCGAGCTGGGCAACCCGCTGCTCAACGAGGCCACGGCGATCATCGAGTGCGAGCTGTGGCGTGAATACGATGGCGGCGACCACGCCATCATCGTGGGTGCGGTGAAGAACCTGATCCTGCCCGAGCAGCCGGTCACGCCGATGATCTATCACCGAGGCAAGCTGGGCCCGCTGCCCACCCTCGGCTGAACACTTTTCTTCAGGGCCGCACGCCACCACCAAGGTGCGGCCCCTTTTTATTTTCGGGAGCCGGCATGACCCCAGCAGCCTCGCAACTGTTCCGCCAGCAGGCCTACATCAATGGCCAATGGTGCGACGCCCAGGACGGCAGCCGCCAAGCCATTTTCAACCCGGCTAACGGTGAAGTGATCGGCCATGTGCCGAACCTCGGCGCCGCGCAGGCTCGCGCAGCCATTGCCGCTGCCAATGCCGCATGGCCGGCCTGGCGTGCAAAAACCGCCAAGGAGCGCAGCACCCTGCTCAAACGCTGGCACGCCTTGATGCTGGAAAACGCCGACGCCCTCGCCGAGATTCTCACCCTGGAACAAGGCAAGCCTCTGGCCGAAGCCAAGGGTGAAATCCTCTACGCCGCGAGTTTCATCGAGTGGTTCGCCGAAGAAGCCAAACGCATCTACGGCGACACCATTCCAAGCCACAAGGGTGACGCGCGAATCGTCGTCAGCAAAGAGCCGATCGGCGTTGTCGCCGCCATCACACCGTGGAACTTCCCGGCAGCGATGATCACCCGCAAGGCCGGCCCGGCGTTGGCCGCCGGTTGCCCGTGCATCGTCAAACCAGCACCGGAAACCCCGTTCTCGGCGCTGGCCATGGCCGCGCTGGCGGAACAGGCCGGCATTCCGCCAGGGATTTTCAATGTCATTACCGGCGATGCCGTGGCGATTGGCGCCGAGCTGACCAGCAGTCCAGAGGTGCGCAAGCTGTCCTTCACCGGTTCCACGGCCATTGGCAAATTGCTGATGGCCCAATGCGCCTCGACGTTGAAGAAAGTCTCGCTGGAACTGGGCGGCAATGCGCCGTTCATTGTGTTCGACGATGCCGACCTTGAGCGTGCCGTCGAAGGCGCGTTGATCGCCAAGTTCCGCAACGCCGGCCAAACCTGCGTCTGCGTCAACCGCTTCCTGGTGCAGGACGGTATCCACGATGCCTTCATCGCCCGCCTCGCCGAGCGTGTACGTGAACTGAAAGTCGGCGATGGTTTCGAGGACGGTGTCAGCCAGGGCCCGCTGATCAACGAGCGCGCAGTGGCCAAGGTCGAGGACCATGTGCAGGACGCTCTGGCCAAAGGCGCCCGACTACTGTGCGGTGGCGAACGGCATGCCTTGGGCCATGGTTTCTTCCAACCCACGGTGCTCGCAGACCTGACCCCACAGATGAAAGTCGCCACCGAGGAAACCTTCGGCCCGTTGGCTGCGGTGTTCCGTTTTACCAGTGAAAGCGATGCCCTGCGCATGGCCAACGACACCGAGTTCGGCCTGGCCGCCTATTGCTACACCCGTGATCTGGGCCGTGCATGGCGCATGAGCGAAGGTCTGGAGTACGGCATGGTCGGCATCAACGAAGGACTGATTTCTACCGAGGTCGCACCCTTCGGCGGCATCAAGTCGTCAGGCCTGGGCCGCGAAGGCTCGAAATACGGCATCGACGATTACCTTGAACTCAAATACACCCTGATGGGTGGGCTTTGATCCGGCAGGAGCGATCCAGTATGAACAACGAGAAATACCAGAAAGGCCTGGCCATCCGCACTCAGGTGCTGGGCCAGGACTATGTGAACAAATCGATTGAGAACGCCGACGACTTCACTCGCCCCCTGCAGGAAATGGTCACCGAGTACTGCTGGGGTCATGTCTGGGGCCGTGAGGGCTTATCGCTTAAAGAACGCAGCATGATAAACTTGGCCATGATTTCGGCACTCAACCGGCCACATGAGCTCAAGCTGCATGTACGCGGCGCCTTGCGTAACGGTCTGAGTCGTGAACAAATACGAGAGATCCTGCTTCAGGTAGGCATCTACTGCGGTGTTCCCGCAGCCGTAGACAGTTTCCGACTCGCCCGTGAAGCATTCGCCGAAGCCGACGCCGAGGCATCCAGTTAATCACTGGCTGTTTAATCCGACCGGAGCACTGATGATCGATGCGATCGAAGTGCTCTTTTTACATGGACAGCCACACTCAGAGCGGACCCGATGAAACGCCTGCCACTTGACGACAGCTTCAAGGTCAATCGCAACCCCGTTACCCTGCGCGAAATCGTGCTGGATAAACTGCGAAGCGCCATTATGAACTTCCAGCTGCTGCCGGGAGACCGTCTGGTCGAGCGGGACCTGTGCGAACGCCTGGGCGTCAGCCGCACCTCCGTGCGTGAAGCCCTGCGCCACCTGGAGTCCGAAGGCCTGGTGGAGTTCGCCGATGCCAAGGGCCCGAGCGTCGCCATCATCACCCTGGAAGATGCCTGCGATATCTACGAGCTGCGTTGCGTGCTCGAAGGCCTGATCGTCCAGCTGTTCACCCTGCGGGCCAAGGCCAAGGATATTCGCGCACTGGAAAAAGCCCTCGAGGAAAACCGCAAGGCCCTCAAGGACGGCGAATTGCAGCAAGTGCTCGATTCGGTACAAGGCTTCTACGACGTGCTGCTGGAAGGTTCGGGCAACCACGTCGCGGCCACCCAGCTGCGCCAGTTGCAGGCCCGCATCAGCTACCTGCGCGCCACGTCGGTGTCTCAGGAAAACCGTCGCAGCGTCAGCAATCAGGAAATGGAGCGCATCGTCGAGGCGATCAAGAGCGGCGATCCACTGGCGGCGCATCAGGCCTCGGTCGATCACGTCCGGGCTGCCGCGAAAGTCGCGCTGGACTACCTCAAGCTCAAACAGAACGAGACCGACAAGGTGCGTGACATCGTCTCGCCGATCGTTCTGAAAGAACCGCGCATAGGTCGCTGATCATGCCCATCCCGCGCTTCTGCCCGCAATGCGGTAGCGGAGACCTCGGTCTCCAGCAACCGCAAGGCGATACCCATGAGCGCTTGATGTGCCGCGGCTGCGGTTACATCCACTACGTCAATCCGAAGATCATTGCCGGCTGCATCATCGAGCAGGATGGCAAGTACCTGCTGTGCCAGCGCGCGATCCCGCCGCGCCCCGGCACCTGGACCCTGCCCGCCGGCTTCATGGAAAGTGGCGAAACCACCGAACAGGGAGCCCTGCGCGAAGTCTGGGAGGAGACCGGGGTGCGGGCGGAAATCGTCTCGCCCTACTCGATCTTCAGCGTGCCGCAGATCAGTGAGGTCTACATCATCTTCCGCGCCATCGCAGTGGAGGACACCGGTCAATACGGCCCGGAAACCCTCGACTGTCGTTTTTTCGCGCCCGAAGACATTCCCTGGGACAGCATCTACTACCCGGCCATCCGGCAGATCCTCGAACGCTATATCGAGGAACGCCAGGCGGGCGTCTACGGCATCTACATGGGCAACGATGACAGCGGCAAAATCCACTTCATCCGCTGACCGAACCGCCGAACCTCAGGCTTCAACCCCTTCGACAATGATCACTTCAGCCTTGGCCGCGCCTTGGCGGTACTGGCACGCCTGCTGATATTCCGCCGAGCGGTAGCACGCCTGTGCCTGCTCGAAAGACTCGAATTCAATGACTACGCTGCGTTGCGGCGTCGCCCTGCCCTCCATCGCCTCGGAACGCCCGCCACGGGCCAGCAGCTTGCCGCCAAACAGCGCAAAGGCTGCGGGGGCGCGCTGGGTGTATTGAACGTATTGATCCGGGTCGGTGACATCGACGTGTGCAATCCAGTAAGCCTTCATAGCGACCTCGTTATTTCGATTTAATTTGTATTATGGTATACCATAAACACGAACCTTCAACCATTCGCGACACAGAGAGCCCGAGCATGGCCTTCAACAGCATCGAAGAACTTATCGAAGATTACCGTCAAGGCAAGATGGTTTTGTTGGTCGACGATGAAGACAGAGAAAACGAAGGCGACCTGCTGCTCGCCGCCGACCGCTGCACCGCCCAGGCGATCAGCTTCATGGCCCGTGAAGCGCGGGGCCTGATCTGCCTGACGCTGACGGACGAACATTGCCAGCGGCTGGGCCTGGAGCAGATGGTGCCGAGCAATGGCAGCGTGTTCAGCACCGCGTTCACCGTGTCCATCGAAGCCGCCACCGGGGTCACCACCGGCATCTCCGCCGCCGACCGCGCCCGCACCGTCGAGGCCACCGTAGCGGCCACGGCCACCGCGCAAGACCTGGTGCAACCGGGACACATCTTTCCGCTACGGGCCAAGGAAGGTGGCGTGCTGACCCGCGCCGGGCATACCGAGGCCGGTTGCGATCTGGCGCGACTGGCCGGTTTTACCCCGGCCTCGGTGATCGTTGAAGTGATGAACGATGACGGCACCATGGCCCGGCGACCGGACCTTGAGATTTTTGCGGCCAAACACGGCATCAAGATCGGCACCATCGCCGACCTGATCCATTACCGACTCAGCACCGAACACACCGTGACCCGCATCGGCGAGCGCGAACTGCCGACGGTTCACGGCACCTTCCGCCTGATCAGCTATGAGGACAAGATCGAAGGCGGCGTCCACATGGCCATGGTCATGGGCGATATTCGTCGCGACGACCCGACGCTGGTCCGCGTGCACGTGATCGATCCGCTACGCGATCTGGTCGGCGCTGAGTACACCGGGCCGTCGAACTGGACGTTATGGGCGGCACTGCAAAGAGTCGCCGAAGAAGGTCGCGGCGTCGTGGTGGTGCTGGCCAATCACGAATCCTCCCAGGCGCTGCTTGAGCGGATCCCGCAGTTGACCCAACCGCCTCGGCAGTACACCCGCTCGCAATCGAGGATCTATTCCGAAGTCGGTACCGGGGCACAGATTCTGCAAGACATCGGCGTCGGCAAACTGCGGCATCTCGGGCCGCCGCTCAAGTACGCAGGTTTGACCGGGTACAACCTGGAAGTGGTGGAAAGCATTCCGTTCACCGGCTGAGCCCACTACGGAATATGGGCATGACGCGCTTTTCTACGCATCCGCCTCAGGAAAATTCCGGCAGCTCTTGCGCTTTGCCATCTGCTCGGCGGTCGGACGCTCGTCGACAAACACCGGCGGTTTGTCGGTGTAGATCTCCAGAAAACCCCAGTGCAGGTCCGCCTCGGTCTGGCCCGGCTGGGGCGGGTTTAACCACCACACTTCACGACTGATCAGTGCCATCGATTCACCCCACTCGCTTACGTGCCGCTTAACTATAGCGACTCCCGCGAGGATCCCCCCGCAGAGTCGCGTGGCGGCTTAACTGAGAACGATCCTGGCGATCTGATACGCAAAAAATATCGCCATCTGCTGACAATCGGTAAGGCGAAGCCCTTGCCAAAAGTTTGGAATACCATAATATGATATTCCATAGGCCGGACAGTTTGTCAGGTGCACCCGCCAGGGACAGCACACAACAACAGCCCCTGACACGGTCGATGTTCAAGGCTCCGATGGACCTACTGCTCCCGACAGGCGGGCGTCAACAACCCGCTCAAAAACACAACAAATGAGGGCGTGAAAATGGTGTTGAATAAACGTGCAACGGCGTTACTTGCAGCAGGTTTCCTGGCAATCACCTGCACGGCAGTCAGTGCGGCTGACAGCATGAGTTTCGTCAGTTGGGGCGGCTCCACCCAGGATGCGCAAAAGCAGGCCTGGGCCGACCCTTTCAGCAAGTCCAGCGGGATCAAAGTGGTCCAGGACGGCCCGACCGACTACGGCAAACTCAAGGCCATGGTCGAAAGCGGCAACGTGCAATGGGACGTGGTCGATGTCGAAGCCGATTTCGCCTTGCGCGCAGCGGCTGAAGGTTTGCTCGAGCCGCTGGACTTCAAGGTGATCCAGCGCGACAAGCTCGACCCGCGTTTTGTCTCCGATCACGGCGTTGGCTCGTTCTTCTTCTCCTTCGTCCTCGGTTACAACCAGAGCAAGCTCGGCGCCAAGGCACCGGAAAACTGGACCGCGTTGTTCGACACCAAAGCCTTCCCGGGTAAACGCGCACTGTACAAATGGCCTAGCCCTGGCGTGCTCGAACTGGCCCTGCTGGCCGACGGCGTTCCGGCCGACAAACTCTATCCGCTGGATCTGGATCGCGCATTCAAGAAACTCGACACCATCAAACAGGACATCGTCTGGTGGGGCGGCGGCGCGCAATCCCAACAACTGCTGGCCTCCGGTGAAGCCAGTCTCGGTCAGTTCTGGAACGGTCGGATCCATGCCCTGCAAGAAGATGGCGCACCGGTCGGTGTGAGCTGGAAGCAGAACCTGGTCATGGCCGACTTCCTGGTCATCCCTAAAGGCTCGAAAAACAAGGATGCGGCCATGAAATTCCTGGCCAACTCCAGCTCCGCCAAAGGCCAGGCCGACTTCTCCAACCTGACCGCCTATGCGCCGATCAACACCGATAGCGTGCAACGCCTGGACTCAGTACTGGCACCTAACCTGCCGACTGCCTACGCTAAGGATCAGATCACTCTTGACTTCGCGTACTGGGCCAAGAATGGTCAGAGCATCGCGACACGGTGGAACGAATGGCTGCTCAAATGAAAATGACGGCCACTGCGTCCCGTCAATCCAATCCGGTCGGGGGCGCCACTGGCGCCGCCGTTCCGGCTCCAGCCAAGGCGGCGGTAATGAAGCGTTCCGCTCCACTGGCCCAACGTTGGCGCGGTGCCAGCAACCTGCTGCCGGCACTGCTGTTCCTGGGTCTGTTCTTCTTCGCACCGCTGATCAGCCTGCTGCTGCGCGGGGTTCTCGAACCAACGCCGGGGCTGGGCAACTATGCCGAGCTGTTCGCCAACTCGGCGTATGCCCGAGTGCTGGTCAACACTTTTTCGGTGGCCGGCCTGGTGACCCTGTTCAGCCTGCTATTGGGCTTTCCGCTGGCCTGGGCGATTACCCTGGTCCCGCGTGGCTGGGGCCGCTGGGTGCTGAATATCGTCCTGTTGTCGATGTGGACCAGCCTGTTGGCGCGCACCTATTCCTGGCTGGTACTGCTGCAGGCTTCAGGGGTGATCAACAAGGCCTTGATGGCCATGGGCATCATCGATCAACCGCTGGAGATGGTGCATAACCTGACCGGCGTGGTGATCGGCATGAGCTACATCATGATTCCGTTCATCGTCCTGCCGCTGCAGGCGACCATGCAAGCGATCGATCCGATGGTGTTGCAGGCCGGTTCCATCTGCGGCGCCAGCCCTTGGAGCAATTTCTTCCGGGTGTTCCTGCCGCTGTGTCGGCCGGGGCTGTTCTCCGGTGGTTTGATGGTGTTCGTTATGTCTCTGGGCTACTACGTCACCCCGGCACTGCTCGGCGGTGCGCAGAACATGATGCTGCCGGAATTCATCATCCAGCAGGTGCAATCGTTCCTCAACTGGGGCCTGGCCAGCGCGGGCGCAGCCTTGCTGATCCTGATCACCCTGGTGCTGTTCTACTTCTACCTGAAGCTGCAACCGGAATCCCCGGTCGGCTCCAGCAACTCGAGGTAAGCCATCATGTTATTGACCGCCAATGCCATGAGCCGGCGCATGCGTTTTAGCCTTTACCTCACCACCGGGGTCATCGCGCTGTTCCTGTTGCTGCCCATCGTGTTCATCGTGCTGCTGTCGTTCGGCTCCTCCCAGTGGCTGGTGTTCCCGCCGCCGGGCTGGACGCTGAAGTGGTACACGCAATTCTTTTCCAACGCCGACTGGATGGACGCCGCCTATGCCAGCCTCAAGGTCGCGGTGCTGACCACGATCTTTGCCGTGGCGTTGGGCTTGCCGACCGCCTTCGCGCTGGTGCGTGGACGCTTCCGCGGCCGGGAGATGCTCTATGGGCTGTTCACGCTGCCGATGATCGTGCCGCTGGTGATCATCGCCGTGGCGGTGTACGCGCTGTTTCTCAAACTCGGCTACACCGGGACGATGTTCGCCTTTGTGGTCAGCCATGTGATTGTCGCGTTGCCGTTCACCATTATTTCGATCATCAACTCGCTGAAGCTGTTCGATCAGTCGATCGAAGATGCCGCAGTGATTTGTGGCGCTTCACGCCTGCAAGCGGTGTTCAAGGTGACCTTTCCGGCGATCCGCCCGGGCATGGTTGCCGGTGCGCTGTTCGCCTTCCTGGTGTCGTGGGATGAGGTGGTCCTCAGCGTGATGATGGCCAGCCCGACCCTGCAAACCTTGCCCGTAAAAATGTGGACCACCTTGCGTCAGGACCTGACTCCCGTGATCGCCGTCGCCTCGACGCTGCTGATCGCGCTGTCGGTACTGGTCATGGTGATCGCCGCCGCTGTGCGCCGGCGCAACGAAGTCAGCGCCTGAGCGCCTGGGAGTAAGTAATGAGTGCCGTGATCAAAGACCCCGCACAGCAGGACAACAAGACCCTGGTCAGCCTGTGCAACCTGAACAAGTACTACGGCGACTTCGCCGCCGTGGACGACATCTCGCTGGACATCCAGGACGGTGAATTCCTGACCTTCCTTGGCTCCAGCGGCTCCGGTAAAAGTACCACCCTGTCGATGCTGGCCGGCTTCGAAACCCCGAGCAGCGGCGAGATCCTGGTCAATGGCAAATCGCTGGTCAACGTGCCGCCGCACAAACGCGACATTGGCATGGTGTTCCAGCGTTACTCGCTGTTCCCGCACCTGTCGGTACGCGACAACATCGCGTTCCCGCTGGCCATCCGCAAACTGGCCACCGCCGAACGGGAACGTCGGGTTGATGCGATGCTCAAACTGGTGCAACTGGATCAGTTTGCCCATCGCCGCCCTTCTCAACTGTCCGGCGGCCAGCAGCAACGGGTAGCGATTGCCCGGGCACTGGTCTACGAGCCGCGCATCCTGCTGATGGACGAACCCCTCGGCGCGCTGGATAAAAAGCTGCGCGAAGACCTGCAGGATGAACTGCGTCAGCTGCATCGCCGGCTGGGCATCACCATCGTCTACGTGACCCACGATCAGGAAGAAGCCATGCGGTTGTCGCAACGCATCGCGATCTTCAGTCATGGCAAGATCGTCGGCTTGGGCAGCGGCTATGACCTGTATCAGAACCCGCCGAATGCCTTTGTCGCCTCGTTCCTCGGCAACTCGAACTTCCTCAAGCTCAAGGCCCAGGGCAATGCCGTGGCGACCTTCGAAGGCCAACCGCTGTCGATCCGCCTGACTTCGGGGCTGCAGACCGATCAGGAGGTGCTGCTGATGGTACGTCCGGAAAAAGCCCTGGCCCTGAGCGTCGAACAGTCCGCCAGCGAAGCCCTCGCGCCGGGCTGGAACGAAGTGTCGGCCAGGGTCACGGAAGTGTTGTTCCTCGGTGAAAGCCAGACCTGCAGCGTGGTCACTTCCGGTGGTACCGCGATGACCGTCAAGGCGCTGTCCGCTGCGGGTATGCCGCTCAAAACCGGCGATCCGGTGCGTGTGCGCTGGGCCACGGCGGATGCCTGCGTCTATACCCAGTGGGCGGAGAGTGATTTGAACAAGGCGGCTGGGGCGCACTGATCTTCTTTTCTGCCAAATCAGGCCAACGCCCTTTGACGAGGGTGTTGGTTTTTTTGTGGATGGTGGAATGCTTCGGGTTGTTCGTAAGGCTCAAAAACCACCCCTCACCCCAACCCTCCCGAAACGTCGGACCGCCCCAGAGGGGCGAGGGAGCAGAATGTGGATATCTGAGGAAGTGCTGCGACCTGAAAGTACAAGGTTGAATTCATAATCGACTCGGTTTCACAGGTCGCAGCGGCTCGACAAACACTGAAGATCAGTCCCCTCGCCCCTCTGGGGAGAGGGCTAGGGTGAGGGGTGGTTTTAGGATCCGAGAGCAACAAAAAACCACTTGCAAATGACATATTACGGTATACCATCAGACACATAACCCCTACAAAAAAAGGCGCACAGCGCTACCGTCTGACCGAGGAACATCCAATGATCGACGCGAACGTCTACAAATTAGTCATGGGCTCCTTCCCTTCCGGTGTGACGGTCATCACCACGCTGGACGACGAGGGCCAAATCGTCGGCCTGACGGCCAGCGCGTTCAGTTCGCTGTCGATGGACCCGGCACTGGTGCTGTTCTGCCCCAACTACAGCTCCGACTCTTACCCGGTGTTGATCAAGAACAAGCGCTTTGCCATTCACTTGCTGTCCGGTGAGCAACAGAACGAAGCCTATGCCTTCGCCCGCAAAGGCAAGGACAAAGCACAAGGTATCGAATGGACCCTCAGCGAGCTGGGTAATCCGCTGCTGAGCAATGCCACGGCGATTATCGAATGCGAGCTGTGGCGCGAATACGAAGGCGGCGATCACGCCATCATGGTCGGCGCCGTAAAGAACCTGATCGTGCCGCAGCAACAGACCCGTCCGTTGGTGTATTGCCGCGGCAAGATGGGCGCGCTTCCGGCCTTTGCCTGATCCCAAACCCCGCGCCTGTAGCTGACAGGCCAACAACAAAAAATTCGAGGTATGCGTCATGAAGTTTTCGTTATTCGTCCATATGGAGCGCTGGGATGAGCACGTCAGCCACCGCCAATTGTTCGAAGACCTGACCGAGCTGACCCTGATGGCCGAGGCCGGTGGTTTCAGCACCGTGTGGATCGGCGAACACCACGCCATGGAATACACCATCTCCCCAAGCCCGATGCCGCTGCTGGCCTATCTGGCCGCCAAGACCACCACCATTCACCTGGGCGCCGGCACCATCATCGCGCCGTTCTGGCATCCATTGCGGGTCGCCGGCGAATGCGCCCTGCTCGACGTGATCAGTAACGGCCGCATGGAAGTCGGGCTGGCCCGAGGCGCCTATCAGGTCGAATTCGACCGCATGGCTGGCGGCATGCCCGCTTCGTCCGGCGGCCAAGCGCTGCGGGAAATGGTTCCGGTGGTGCGTGCTTTGTGGAAAGGCGACTACGCCCACGACGGTGAGATCTGGAAATTCCCGACCTCCACCAGCGTGCCGAAGCCGATCCAGCAGCCGAACCCGCCGATGTGGATCGCCGCCCGCGACCCGGACTCGCACAACTTCGCCGTGGCCAACGGCTGCAACGTGATGGTCACGCCGCTGATGAAAGGCGACGAAGAAGTGCTCGACCTGAAGAACAAGTTCCAGGCTGCGCTGGATAACAACCCGGACGTACCGCGCCCGCAACTGATGGTGCTGCGCCACACCCATGTCCACAGTGCCGATGACCCGGAAGGCTGGAAAGTCGGCGCCAAGGCGATCTCGAAGTTCTACCGCACCTTCGATGCCTGGTTCGGCAACAAGCAAGTGCCGGTCAACGGCTTCCTGGCACCCAGCCCGGAAGAGAAATTCGCCGGTCGCCCGGAGTTCGAACTGGAGAGCCTCCACAAGACCGCGATGATCGGCACCGCGGAGGAAATCATCCCGCGCATCAAGTACTACCAGGAACTGGGCGTCGACGAATTCAGCTTCTGGTGTGACAACAGCCTGCCCCACGCCGAGAAAAAGAAATCCCTGGAACTGTTCATCAAGCACGTCGTGCCTGCGTTCAAGTAAGCCTGGAGTTACCCATACCGCCGGATCAACCTGGGTCCGGCAGCCCCCGATCAGCCTTGCCTGTCATGGTCTATGTTCATGATAAACAGTCGATTCAACCCACATGCAAGCTCCCCTGCTCCAGGCGCTGAACTGGCGTACTTGCGTGGCGATTCGACTTCTTCGCACATCCATCTCAAGCGCTTGCGCGCCTGCGTGTCGGCCAAGCAAAACGGCTTCTGGCAGACAATCACCTGAGCACACCCTGAGTTAGAACCACACCCCGACCGGACTTCGCCTGGCGAATCCTGTCGCTGTGTACTCTGCTTCGACTCGATTTGATCGAGTCCGCGAGGCGGCCGTTTGCGCCCCGCTCTTCATCAGGTTTGCTCATGAATAATAAAAACGCACTTTTAATCATCGACATGCAACAGGAAGATGGCTTCACCCTGGAAAATCTCGAGGGGGTCATCACCCACAACCTTGCATTGCTCACGGCTGCCCGCCGCGGCGCTATCCCGGTGTTCTATACCCGACACATCAATCAGGCTGACGGTTCCGATCTGCCTCCCGGTGAGCCCAGGTCCGACGATGGCGGCCCAAGCAGCTACCGGGCCGGCACCGCTCAAGTAGAAATCATTGCCGCGCTGGCGCCCCGGCCGGACGAGCAGGTCATCGATAAACATCGCTACAGCGGTTTCCATCAGACCGACCTCGACGCACGACTCAAACACCTGGGTGTCGACACCTTGATCATCAGCGGCGTGCTGACCGATGTCTGTGTGTTGACCACTGTATTCGACGCCTTTTCCCTGGGCTATCGCATCCAGCTGATCACCGACGCCTGCACCACCAGCACCTGGGCAGCGCACTATTCTGCGCTGCTGATCATGGCCAACTGGGTGTACGCCATTGAGTTGTTCACCTGCGAGCAATTCCTGCGTTCGCTGCGTGGTGAGCATTTCGTCTGCTGCGCCCCCGGGCAGCCGGACCTGTTCGCCCACCAGCCTGACGAGTTGACGAACACCATTGCCCGCTTCCAATCCAGCCTTCAGTGCCAGGAGTGACTGCCATGAGCATCGAAAAAAGAAGCATCGATTTCATTCCTGAATCCGAACGCTATGGCAAACCCGGCTCGCTGTTTTTCATCTGGTTCGGCGCCAACATGAACATCACCACCATCGCCTCAGGCGTGCTGCCGGTGGTGATCGGGCTGAATCTGTTCTGGAGCGCGCTGGCGATCATTCTGGGTTCACTGCTAGGCGCGATCTTCATGGCGTCGCACTCGGCCCAGGGACCCAAACTGGGCATCCCGCAAATGATCCAGAGCCGCGCGCAGTTCGGGGTGATCGGGGCGATCCTGCCGTTGCTGTTCGTCATGCTGATCTACCTCGGCTTCTTCGTCAGCAACACCTTGCTGGCCGCCCAGGCCCTGGAGACTGTCAGTCCGCTGGGCAGCAATGCCAATATCTTTGTGATCGGCGCGTTGTGCTTCGTGGTGGCGTTGTATGGCTACCGGCTGATTCATCGCCTGCAAAAACTGCTGTCGATCCTCTCGCTGCTGGTGTTCATCGCCGCCACGCTGCTCGCACTGAGCCTGCCGATCCCGGCGGTGCAATGGGCGGCGACGGACTTCTCGCTGGCGAAATTCCTGATGGCGGTGAGCATTGCCGTGACCTGGCAGCTGTCTTATGCCCCGTATGTCGCGGACTACTCACGCTACTTGCCGAGCAAAACGCCGATGTCCCAGGTGTTCTGGTACAGCTACGCCGGAACGGTCAGCGGCGGTGCGTGGATGATGATCCTGGGCGCGATCCTCAGCGTCGCCATTCCCGACTTCGCCAACAATGTCGGCGGCCATGTTGCCGGGTTGTTCGGCCCGGTCGCCCTGCTGCTGTTCGCGTTTATCGTCTATGGCCAGGTGTCGATCAACGTCTTCAACCTGTATGGGGCGTTCATGTCGACCATCACCGTGATCGAACCCTTCGCCCGCCTGCGCGTCACCCCCCGGGTCAGAGGCGTGTTCATGCTGATCATCAGTCTGGTGGCCACGGCGTTGTGCACCATCAGTCAGGGTGACTTCATCAACTTCTTCCTCAACTTCATTTTCTTCATGAGCTATTTCCTGATCCCCTGGACCGCGATCAACCTGGTCGACTTCTACTGGCTGAGGAAAGGCGAATACCGGATTGACGATATCTTCGACATGAACGGTATCTATGGCCGGGTCAACTGGATCGCCTGCGCCAGTTTCATCGTCGCGATTTTGGTGGAGATACCCTTCATGAACACCACCCTTTACGTCGGTCCGCTGGCCACGCAGCTGGAGGGCATCGACCTGGCCTGGGTCGTCGGCCTGGTAGTCCCGGCCCTCAGCTACTACTGGCTGATGAGACTCGGCAAGCAGGTTTCAAGGGTGGGTGAACTGTCGTAAAGACACTGCGCAGAGGTTGATCACCGCTCAGAACACATCGCCCGCTCCTGAAGGATATTCAGGGGCGGGCTTTGAGGGGAAAGCCCACAGACGTTTTGACGCAGCCTTACACCCGTACCCCGCTAATGCAGATGAAATCGATGAACGCGCGCAGTTTCGGTGTGAGGTAGCGGCTCGATGGCCATACGACCTGCATCTGTAAGGTGCGCAGTACCTGACCGGGCAATATCGACTCCAGCTCACCGTCAGCCAGCGCCTCGCGTACCGCAAACTCGGGCACGCAGGCGATGCCCAGCCCTTGCCTGGCCGTATGGATGAGCATGTCGAGGTTGTTGCAGACCATCGTCGTCGGCACCTTCAATTCCACGCCATCCTGAAACCCCACCAGCGGCCACTTTTCCAGTTTGCCCGTCGAAGGCAGTTTGTAATGCAGGCACTGGTGCTCCAGCAGCTGCTCGACAGTGCTCGGGTAACCCTGACTCGCAAAATACCCTGGCGCGCCGACCAGATGAAACTCGAAGCTGTCCAGCGTCCTCGCCATCAGCCGGGAATCGCTCAACTGGCCTGTGCGCACCACGGCGTCAAAACCTTCCTCGACCACATCCACCAGCCGATCGGTGAAGTCCAGTTCCAGCTGAATATCCGGGTAGCGCTGCATGAACCGTGACAGCTGCATGAACAGTACGTTGCCCAGCAGCGGGAGGCTGATGCGCAGTTTGCCTCGCGGTGCCTCGCTGGAGCTGGAGAGTTCCTGCTCCGCCGCTTCCAGCTCGCGGAGCACCTTGCGGCAGCGCTCCAGAAACAGCGCGCCCTCGGCAGTCAGATTGATGCTCCGGGTATTGCGGTGGAACAGCCGTGTGCTCAGTTTCTCTTCCATGCGGGCAATGCTTTTGCCGACTGCCGAGGCGGAAACCCCGAGCAAGCGGCCGGCCGCGACAAAACTGCGGCTTTCGGCGACCTGCACGAACACCGTGATGCCATTGAGCTTATCCAACGCTCACTCCTTTGATTGCGGACAAAAAGGTCCGTAGACCGCGGAATTGTAGCCTCTGTTTCCCCCGCAGTGCCCCGCTCTACCATCGACGCACGCAGATTCACCCTCCAACCACCAAGGGTCAGACATGTCCGTCAATGAACCGCTTCGCCCATTGCAATCCCTTCGCTCGTTCGAGCCCGTCCAGTTGGGTTCACGGATCGATACCGTGCTCAAGCAGACCCTGCACGACCAACGACTGGTCGGCGCCGTGGTGCTGGTCGCCCATCGTGGCCAGCTTATCTATCACCGCGCGGCCGGCCTGGCCGATCGCGAAGCGCAATTACCGATGCGCGAGGACGCCCTGTTCCGATTGTCTTCGGTGTCCAAGCCGATCGTTTCGGTGGCGGCACTGGCACTGGTCGCCCAAGGCCGGATCGGCCTTGACGATGACATCAGTCGCTGGTTGCCCTTCTTCAAGCCGACCCTGAGCGACGGCCAGCCCGCGACCATCACCGTCCGCCAGTTGCTGACCCATACCGCCGGCTTTACCTATGGTTTTCTGGAAAGCGATCAAGGCGGACCTTATCGCGATGCCGGTGTATCCGACGGTATGGAGCGCAGCAGCCTTTCGCTGGAAGAAAACCTGCGCTGCCTGAGCCACGCCCCGCTGCTGTATCAGCCGGGCAGCGCCTGGGGCTACTCGATCGCCACCGACGTGCTGGGCGGACTGATCGCCGCGGTATGCGGCACTTCCCTGGCCACGGCCATCGACCAACTGATCGCACGGCCACTGGGATGGCGCGATACCGGTTTTAGCGTTGGCGACGTCAGCCGCTTGAGCCCTGCGTACCTGAATGAGCAGCCATGGCCGCGGCGCATGAAGGATCTGGAAGTGATTCCGGTCTTCGAAGGCACCGCCGGCATCAAGCTGGAACCGGCCCGGGCACTGGACCCACAGGCCTTCAATTCCGGTGGTTCCGGATTGGTCGGTAGCGCTGGCGAGTTCCTGCTGCTGCTCGAAACCCTGCGCAAGGGTGGCGCGCCGTTACTGCCTAAAGCATTGGTCGATGAAATGGGCAGCAACCAGACCGAAGATCTGGAATTGGCCAACTGGCCCGGTCGCGGTTTCGGTCTGGGCTTCACCGTACTCAAGGATCCGGCAGCCGCAAAGACCGCCGAATCGGTCGGCAGCTGGCGACTGGGCGGTGCTTATGGGCATTCCTGGTTCGTCGATCCGGCAGAGCAGTTGACCGTGGTCGCCTTCACCAACACCGCCTTCGAAGGCATGTTCGGACAATTCACCCTGGACCTTTGCAACGCCGTCTATGGGCAGTGACCCGTTGGAGTCTGACTCATGAAAATGCTCCATCCGATTTATTTCCTGGCACTAGGCCTGTTCGGCGTTTACACCATCGAGTTCGGCGTGGTCGGGATTCTTCCGGTGATCATCGAGCGCTTCTCGATCAATGCGTCGCAGGCGGGTCTGTTGGTGGGTCTGTTCGCGCTGATCATTGCGGTATTCGGCCCGATCATGGTGTTGCTGCTGTCGCGCTTCAACCGCAAGAAGATCCTCGCTATTGCCCTGTTCATTTTCGCCGGGACCAGTGTGCTGTCGGCCTATGCGCCCAACTTTGAATCGCTGATGGTGCTGCGCATCATCCCGGCACTGTTTCACCCCGTGTATTTTTCCCTGGCGTTCGTCGCAGCCACCTCACTCTACCCGCCACAGGAGTCGACCCGCGCCGCTGCCAAAGCCTTTGTCGGCACCAGCATGGGCATGGTGCTGGGGGTGCCATTGACGACGCTGATCGCTGCGCAATTCTCCTACGAAGCCTCGTTTCTGTTCTGCGCCGCGGTCAACTGCATAGCGGGCATCGGGATCATTGCTCGACTGCCGGACTCACCCGGCAAACCCGGCATTTCCTATAAGGAGCAGTTGGCAATTCTGCGTAAATTCCCGCTTTGGCTGAACATCACCGCCTCGACCCTGATTTTCGCTGCGATGTTTTCCGTGTACAGCTACTCGGCCGAATACCTGGCCAAGGACGCCGGCATGAGCGCGCAATGGATCAGTATCCTGCTGGTGGTCTTCGGTATCGGCGGCGTCGCCGGCAACCTGTATGCCGGCAAAGTGATCGGTCAGAACAGGGTCAGGACGACAATCTTGCATCCCATCCTGCTGGCCGCAGCCTATGGGTTGTTGTACCTGTTCGCCGGCCCGTCAGTGCTGACGATGCTGGTGATCGTAATGATCTGGGGCGCGACCCATACCAGCGGACTGATCGTCACGCAGATATGGCTGACCTCGGAAGCGCCGCAGGCCCCGGAGTTCGCAACCGGTATCTATATCTCGTTCATCAACCTGGGCGTGACGATCGGTTCCACCACCGGCGGCTGGTTCCTTGCTCGTATGGGCTTGCAGGGCACCCTTTACAGTGGCTTGCTGTTTGCCGCGCTGGCCGTGTTGGTCATCGTAGTAAAAGTGCTGTTTTTCAGTGCTGTGCCGCGCAAGGACGGCACGCAAGTAGCAGCTGTCGAGTAGAACGAGGCAGCGTTCGAGCCGGGGTCGCGCTCGACCGGAGTCCTCGTAAAACCTGTGCTCGCGGTTCATCTGAAACACCGAGGTGCAGGGTTTTACGGCTGCTTCGCAGTCGGACGCTGCCTCGTGTTACTCGACAGCTGCTACGCCCTGCGTCAAAAAATGTGTAGATACCTATGGCCTGATCAGCGAAGCCGTTTCGCCAGGGTTTGATTTTGCGGATATGGCGTTGGGTAGTCAGCAGAACAGAACGGCCTCACCCCCCATTCTCTTCAAGGAACAAAACGATAGCCAACACCGGTTTCGGTGAGGAGATGGCATGGCTGCGACGGGTCAGCCTCGATCTTCTTGCGCAAGCCTCCCATGAACACGCGTAGGTACTGCGTATCGGCTTGATGGGATGGCCCCCATACCGCCTTGAGCAATTGGAGATGCGTCAGCACTCGGTCCGGGTGGGCGCACAAGTGAGTCAGCAGGCGGTATTCCAGTGGGGTCAGGTGCACAGGGACGCCAGCGCGCTCCACGATGCGCCGATCCATGTCGATCCGAACGTCGCCAAAGGTCACGATCGACGTGCTTTCAACGCTCTTCACGCTCCGGCGCAACTGGGCCCGGACTCGCGCGAGCAGTTCACCGGTGCCGAACGGTTTCACCAGATAGTCATCGGCACCGGTGTCCAGCGCAACGATCTTGGCGGACTCGGCACTGCGCGCCGACAAGACGATAATCGGAACCTGCGACCAGGTGCGCAGATCGCGGATGAGGTCGACCCCATCGCCATCAGGCAGTCCGAGGTCAAGCACGATGAGATCGGGACGTCGTGTCCCGGCTTCAATGAGACCACGCTGAAGCGAATCGGCCTCATACACCAGTAACCCCTCGGCTTCGAGTGCCATGCGTACGAAACGCCGGATTTCGAATTCGTCCTCGACGATCAGGACACGCAGCGCCGTTTCACTCATGATGTTGGCCCTCGTCAGTCGGCTCCGGCGACAGTTCGATAATCGGCGGTTCTGCGCGTGGCAGACGCAATATGAAGCGTGCGCCGCCATCCGGACGCGTGACGCCGAGAACCGTTCCTCCATGAGCCTGAGCAATGGCCCGGCTGATGGCAAGCCCCAGCCCGACGCCAGGGATCGTGCTTTCCTTTTTGCCGCGCTCAAACTTGCTGAATATCGCTTCCTCGTGCCCTCGCGGCAATCCAGGGCCATAGTCGTCGACCCATAATTCCACCGTATCGTCGGTGGCAGCAGCACCCATTCTGATGAGCGTATCGGGCGGGGTGTACTTGCCAGCGTTCTCTAGCAAATTGACGAGAATTCGTTCGATCAGCACCGCATCGATGTTCACCAGCGGCAGGTCTTCAGGAAGCGCGACCTGCACCGGGCGTGATCCTAACGCTGGACGAATGGCCCTCAGTGAGCTGCCCACGACTTCCTCCAGGGGCTGCCACTGGAGATTCAGCGCAACGGCGCCAGATTCGAGTTTTGCCATGTCGAGCAGATTGTTCACCAGGGTGTTCATGCGCAGCGCTGATTCACGTATCGCATGAGCAATCTCAACGGATTCGCCGATCAACGGGGGCTTCGCCAACGTCAGTGTTTCTGCCAATCCGACCATCGCCGTGAGGGGTGTTCGCAGGTCATGTGAAATCGCAGCAAGCAGCGAGTTACGCAGGCGCTCCGACTCCATCTGAACCGTGGTGTCCTGAGCGACATTGACGTAATGAATTCTTTCGAGCGAGATGGCCAACAGCGATGCGCAGGTGTCGAGCAGGCGTCGCTGCTCCGGAACACCCAATCGAGTGGCATCGCGTGGCTGTACCGCCAATACACCGCGCACGCGCATGGGTGCCGACAGCGGCAGATAAAGTGTAGGGCTCGCCGGAAGGGTATCCGTTCCGTATCCAGCTGCCTCGGCTTTATCAAAGGACCATTGGGCAATGGCAGAGTCGACCTCAGGAGCATCGCCTGTGGTCATCGGCGCTTGCAGCTTGTCGTTGTCATCCGCGACGAGCAATGCTGCGCGTGCGTTGAATTCGTCTGCGAGAAAACGTGTGCCGATCTCTGCCACTTGCTCGGTCATTAGCGCTGCCGATAGCTGTCGGGACATCTCATACAGCGCTCGCATGCGATCTTCGCGCCTTTGGGCTACCCGTGCCTGGTAGGTCAGGCCGGCAGTCATTTGCCCGATCACCAACGCCACAACGAGCATTACACCGAAGGTCACCAGGTACTGGACGTCGCTGATGGCGAACGAAAAACGCGGTGATACGAAGAAGAAGTCAAACGCACCCACCGAAAGAAATGCGGCGAGAACCGCCGGACCGCGACCGTAGCGAACCGCTATGGCGACGACCGCGAGCAGGAACAACATCACGATATTGGTCAGTTCGAATACCCGCAACAGCGGCGTGGCGAGCAACGTGGTCGCCGCACAGATCGCGGCACTCATGCCGTAGGCGGACCACACCACGCGACGCTCACTCCCGACGGCTGCCTTCTCGGGTCGTGTACGTTGTAATGCCGGGAGTGCTATCTGAACCACGTCCAGGTCGGTTCCACGCTCACCGATCCGATGCGCCAGCAGGCGAGTCCAGGGCCAGCGGCGCGGCGTATCGTCACGGCCAAGCACTACCTTTGAGAGGTTGTGCTGTCGTGCATACTTGACGAGGGTCTCGGCAACGTCCTGGCCAGCCAGGGTCGAAATCTGTGCCCCCATCTCTTGGGCGAGTTTCAAGGTGCGCAGGACGCGATGTCGCGTTGCATCGGGCAGACGCTGCAATGCGGGTGTCTCGACATAGACGGCATGCCAGGGCACGTTGAGTTGGGCCGCCAGACGTGCGGTCGAACGCACGGTTTTCTCTGCGGACTCATCCGGGCCGACGCAGGCGAGCAGAGAATCCCGTGTCCCCCAGACCGGCTGTACCGCGCCGCTCTGGCGGTATTGCAGCATCTCATTGTCGACCCGGTCGGCCGTTCGGCGCAGTGCCAACTCTCGCAGTGCAATGAGATTGCCCTTGCGGAAGAAATTGTGCACCGCGCGTTCGGCCTGATGCGCCAGGTACACCTTGCCCTCCTTCAAACGCTGCAGCAGGTCGTCGGGCGGCAGGTCGACGATAACGACCTCGTCTGCGGTGTCGAATACGTGGTCGGGCACTGTCTCCCGGACCCGGATGCCGGTGATACCGCCGACAATGTCGTTCAGACTTTCCAGATGCTGAACGTTCATCGTCGACCAGACATCAATGCCTGCATTGAGGAGTTCATCCACATCCTGCCAGCGTTTTGGGTGCCTGGAGCCTGCGAGATTGGAATGCGCCAGCTCATCGATCAGGATCAGCGCTGGCTTGCGCTCAAGAGCTGCGTCGAGATCGAACTCAGTCAGCGTGCGATCCTTATAGAGGACTTGTTTCAGTGCAAGCTGTTCGAGTCCCGAGACCAGAGCTTGCGTCTCGGCGCGACCGTGGGTTTCAACCACGCCAATCAGCACATCGACACTCTGCCCCTGCGCCGTACGGGCGGCGGCGAGCATCGCGTAAGTCTTGCCGACACCGGCGCTGGCACCGAAAAAAATCTTCAGCCGGCCGCGCTTCGCCTGCGACTCCTCCTCGCGAATCTGCGCCAGCAATTGATCCGGGTCAGGGCGTTGTCCGTCCATCAGGACCACCGTGTATGAGTCGGCTCTCAGCGTGCGGCGTCGAGTGCCAGGTTCAGTGCCAGGACATTGACCCGTGGCTCGCCCAGGAACCCGAGCAATGGGCCTTCGGAGTGTTCGGCAATCAGCGCGTGCACCCGTTCGAGCGGCACGTTGCGCGCCCGTGCGACCCGGCCCGCCTGGTAGTCGGCCGCAGCCACACTGATGTGTGGGTCAAGCCCACTGGCAGAACTGTAGACCAGGTCGGCGGGCATCGTTGCGTTGTTGCCTGGATCAGCAGTGCGCAGCGCTTCGATACGCTGTTTGACGGCATCGGCCAAGGCCGGATTCAGTGGCCCCAGATTCGATCCACTCGAGGCGCTTGCGTTGTAAGGCATTGGGCTCGTGGCGGAAGGACGGCTCCAAAAGTACCCGGGATCACTGAACGCCTGGCCGATCAACAGAGAGCCCACCGGCTTGCCGTCCTTCTCGATCAGACTGCCGGCTGCCTGCTGGGGGAAGATCAACCTGGCGATGCCGGTCATGGCCAGCGGATAGGCCACCCCGGTCATCAGCGAGAGCATCAGGAACAGCGTTAACGCAGGACGGAGCAAAGATGACATTTGAGATGACATTTGATCGCTCCTTCAAGCCAGGCCAACAACTGACAAGGTCATGTCGATCAGCTTTATGCCGATAAATGGCACGATCACGCCACCGAGGCCGTAGATCAACAGATTCCGGCGCAGCAACAATGCCGCGCCGACCGGGCGATACCTGACACCTTTCAACGCCAGCGGGATCAGGAAGACGATGATCAGCGCATTGAAGATCACCGCAGACAAGACCGCCGAGTTCGGGCTGGTGAGCCCCATGATGTTGAGTGCGGAGAGCTGCGGATAGGTGGTCACGAAAGCAGCCGGGATGATCGCGAAGTACTTCGCGATGTCGTTGGCGATCGAGAATGTGGTGAGTGAGCCGCGGGTCATCAGCATCTGCTTACCCGTTTCCACCACCTCGATCAACTTGGTCGGGTTGCTATCGAGGTCGACCATGTTGCCGGCCTCTTTGGCGGCCTGGGTACCCGAATTCATCGCCACCGCGACATCGGCCTGAGCCAGTGCCGGTGCATCGTTGGTGCCGTCGCCGGTCATCGCGACCAGCCGGCCTTCGCTTTGGTGGCTGCGGATCAGCCGCAACTTGTCCTCAGGCGTCGCTTCGGCCAGGAAGTCATCAACCCCCGCCTCGGCGGCGATCGCCGCTGCGGTGAGGCGATTGTCACCTGTGACCATAATGGTCTTGATGCCCATACGGCGCAGCTCGGCAAAGCGCTCCTTGATGCCGCCTTTGACGATGTCTTTGAGCTCGATAACACCCAGCACCCGGGTCCCATCCGCCACGACGAGCGGTGTACTGCCGCGGCGAGCCACTTCGTCGACAATCGCTTGCACCTTCTCCGGAAAGTTGCCACCGAGGGCTTCAATATGTTTGTGGATCGCTTGTGCTGCGCCCTTGCGTATCTGCCGGGAGTCCATGTCGACGCCGCTCATGCGCGTCTGCGCCGAGAAGTGAACAAAGTGCGCACCAAGGGCATGGATGTCGCGCTCGCGCAGTTTGAACCGCTGTTTTGCCAGCACTACGATGCTGCGGCCTTCGGGGGTTTCATCGGCCAGCGAGGCGAGTTGCGCAACGTCGGCCAGCTCCGACTCCTTAACGCCCGGTGCGGGCAGAAATACCGATGCCTGACGATTACCAAGCGTGATGGTGCCCGTCTTGTCGAGCAGTAACACGTCGACGTCACCGGCGGCCTCCACCGCCCGCCCCGAGGTGGCAATCACGTTGGCCTCCATCATGCGGCTCATGCCTGCTACACCCACCGCCGACAGCAGGCCGGCAATGGTCGTGGGAATCAGGCAAACCAGTAGCGCGACCAGTACAGTGATGGAGATGGGCGATCCGGACTTCGCCACCTCGACGCCGTACAGCGAGTACGGCAGCAGGGTGACCGTGACGCCAAGAAACACGATGGTCAGCGCAACCAGCAAGATCGATAACGCGATTTCGTTCGGGGTCTTCTGCCGCTTGGCGTTCTCGACCATTGCGATCATGCGGTCGACGAAGGTTTCACCGGGGTTCGTCGTGACGCGTATGACGATCCAGTCAGAGAGTACTCGCGTCCCTCCGGTCACCGCCGAAAAGTCGCCGCCCGCCTCCCGTATTACCGGCGCTGATTCGCCCGTGATTGCTGACTCATCCACTGACGCGGCACCCTCGATCACGTCGCCGTCCGCAGGAATCAGAGAGCCCCCGAGATCGCCCGCTTCGACCACCACCACGTCGCCCTTGCAAAGATCGCCGGACTGAGCCAATTGCCATTCAGCGCCATAGTGGGGTTCGCGCAGTTTCTTGGCCCAGGTTTCCTTTTTGAGGTCACGCAGGGAGGCCGCCTGAGCCTTGCTGCGACCTTCAGCCAGGGCCTCGGCAAAGTTGGCGAACAGTACCGTGAACCATAGCCACAAGGTTACCGCGATGATAAAGCCGCTGCTGGCTTCGCCCTTGCCACTCAGTGCCTGGATCCACAAGGCGGTGGTGAGGATCGCACCGACGTAGACAACGAACATGACCGGGTTGCGCCACTGCACCCTCGGGCTGAGTTTACGTAGGGACTCGACGATGGCCGGCCTGATCAAGGTCGGGTCGAACAAGGTGAATGATTTGCGTGTCATGGTCTTGGGCTCACTTGAACAGCACCAGGTGTTCGACGACCGGCCCCAACGCAAGCGCGGGTACGTAGTTCAGTAAGCCGACCAGCAGCACGGTGCCGATCAACAGAACAACGAATAGCACGCCATGGGTAGGCATCGTCCCAGCCGTCACGGCCAGTCGTTTCTTGGCCGCAAGGCTGCCGGCGATTGCGAGTACCGGTACGATGACGCCGAAGCGACCAAACCAGATCGCGACAGCAAGCAGCGTGTTGTAGAAAGGCGTGTTGGCCGACAGACCAGCGAAGGCACTGCCGTTATTGTTGGCAGCCGAGGTAAAGGCATAAAGAATTTCGGAGAAGCCATGGGCGCCGGGGTTGGCAACGCCAATCCGCCCTGCGTCGGCCATCACTGTGATGGCTGTCCCGAGCAGCACCAGCAGCGGGGTCACCAGAATGGCGATGGCCACCATTTTCATCTCGTAGGCCTCAATCTTTTTGCCGAGATACTCTGGCGTGCGGCCAATCATCAGCCCGGAAATGAAGACCGCGAGGATGGCAAACACCAGCATCCCATACAGGCCTGAGCCGACACCGCCGAACACCACTTCGCCGAACTGCATCAGTATCAGTGGAACGGCGCCGCCCAGCGGCGTGAACGAGTCGTGCATGGCGTTGACGGCACCGCACGAAGCCGCCGTGGTAACGGCGGCGAACAGGCTCGACCCGGCGATGCCAAAGCGCACCTCCTTACCTTCCATGTTGCCCGCGGCCGCATCGACGCCCAATGCAGAGAGCTGTGGATTGCCGAGCTGTTCGTAATGGGTGACAGCCACTACCGCGATGATGAAAATCGTCGTCATCGCCGCCAATACCGCCCAGCCCTGTCGCTGATCACCGACGATACGACCGAACATGAAACACAGCGCAGTCGGGATCAGGAAGATGGCGATCAACTGAAAGAAGTTCGCCAGCGCGGTCGGGTTTTCATAAGGATGCGCCGAGTTGGCGTTGAAGAAGCCGCCGCCGTTGGTGCCGAGCATCTTGATTGCCTCTTGCGACGCCACCGGCCCCATCGCAAGTGTTTGCGTGTGGCTGGTGTTGCTCTGCATGACGGCGTTGCCCTGCGCGTCCATCATCGGCTTGCCGGAAGCATCGAGCGTGGGTGATGGGTATTGCGTCACCTCAAGTGTCGTCACTTCTTTGTACGAATCAAAATTCTGGATAACGCCCTGGCTGACAAAGAACAGCCCGAATACCAGCGACAGCGGCAACAACAACCACACGGTCACGCGGGTAATATCTGCCCAGAAATTGCCGATGCTGGCCACGCTGTGGCGCGCAAAGCCACGAATCAGTGCCGTCACGACCACAATGCCAGTGGCCGCCGACATAAAATTCTGCACTGTCAGCGCGAGCATCTGGGTCAGATAGCTCATCGTCGCTTCGCCGCTATAGCCCTGCCAGTCAGTGTTGGTGACAAAGCTGGCCGCCGTATTGAACGAAGAGTCGGGGCTGATGGCGCCAAAACCCTGCGGATTGAACGGAAGGACACCCTGCAGCCGCTGCAGCGCATAGACGGCCAGCAGCCCGAGAATATTGAACAGCAGCAGCGCGAGCACGTACTGAAGCCAACCCATCTCGGTGTCTGCCTTGACGCCGGCGAGACGATATAACGGCGCCTCGATGTGCGAGCCAACCGTGAACCGGCCCTCCATCACCCTGGTGAGCCAAGCGGCGAGTGGCCACGCCAGTACACCCAGCACCACGAAGAAGGCGCCAAGCAGAGTCCAGGCCTGGATAGTCACGAGAAGTCCTCCGCAAACAGCAGCGCTGCAACGAGGTACACCAGCAGCCCGAACGCCACCAGGCCGCCACAGAGATAGAAGCCGCTCATGAGGGTCTCCTGTTCAGCGCCGCACAACCAAGGGCCAGGCCAACCAGGATGACGAAGAACAACGCACCGAGCCCAAGAAAGACGATGTCCATCACGATTCCTCCTGTGATGCTGCCTAGGCTAGTGATTCGGGTATCAAGATGCTGAAAATATTCCGGGTGGCGAGATAAAGATCTCGAAAAGACGGGCGGCCCTGAGGTTAATGCCAGTTAAGGAATTTCTGGCTTCACATATTCCCCGTAGGACCGCGTCGTCGCCTTAACTGATAGGCAGTGACGCGGAGCGTCACGGGCTGCATTCCCACGCAGAGCGTGGGAACGATCACCGGTTTTGGGCCTGCTGCGCAGGCCAGCGGGAGCAAGCTCCCTCGCCACAAAAGCCGCTCACATTATTAGATCGCGTTCCTTTCTGGGAGCTGGGCTTGCCCGTGAAGGCCTTCTAGCAGGCAACAGAGTTATTCGCTGGAGCTAAAGCAGATACCCCTTGGGCGCATGATCTGACACCAAGCAATCAACCAAAAAAACGGGCGGCCCTGAGGTCGCCCGTTTTGTTTATGGCGCCATCTGCGCCCGCAATCGCCGTCCGATCACGTCCATCAGATCGCAGCCGTCGCGCAGCGGGATGGCGAGGACTCGGGCGAAGTCGTGCAGCACCACGGCGTCGCTGCTGATCTCCTCGCGCATGCCGAGGTTTTCCAGCAACTGGGTTACGGCGCGAATGCGGTAGTCAGCCATCTCCTGCAGTACATCGAGGGGCGCTTCGGTGTCGATCAGCAGGGCGTGGAAGTCGTTGTCGACTCCGGTGATGGGCATGTATCGGTTCATGGGTAAAGCTCCACTAAATTGAAGAGAGCTACCGCTCAATCGTCGCCAAACGAAAGGGTGGCAGCTGTACGCAGGTTGGCGAACCGGAGTGGAGACCGGCAGACCCGAAGGTCTCCCGCGCACAGCTGCCATAAAGCAGCCTTGCGGGTGCACAAGCGCCTGCAAGCAAGCAGACAGCTTTTGCATACCACTACCAGGTCGCCAAACCCGGTCGCCATATGGGCGACCGGCGGACTATAAGCTTCGTCCTCAGAACGATGCAAGGTGTTGATGTGACGGGATTTCCGAGACAGGCGTAAGACGTGCGGCGTCGGACCCCAAAAGATCGTCCGAACGCGGCCCGAACCTTCGGCAGCTCAGATCGAATACTCCTTCACCACTCAACAGGCCGAGCGTTAGCTCGCCTGCAGCTTTTGATCTTGATCCACCCGCCCCTTCGGAAGGCCGAGTGGAGGCGTTCATCAGGGGGTAGGCGCGAAGCGCCGTTCGACGAAGTCGAACACATCGAGAGGAGGTCGAAGCGAAGCCGACCGGAGGCGATGCCCCCTGATGAATGCCGGAGCGAGGGAACGCCGAGCCTAGGCGAGGTGCCGTACGCTTGGGGCAAGCCTTTTTGGGAACTTTTGTGGCGTTCGTTGACAAAAGTGCCTCGCTGTAAAAGCGAAACCCTAAGTGGCCGTTACCGCAGAAATGGATATGTACACCCGTGAGAGATAGGCCGGCTGCCAGGCCGCCTTCGCAGGCAAGCCAGCTCCCACAGTGGATCTGGGTACAGCCGTGAGAGACAGGTGAGGGTTAAAACGGTATCTACAGCTCGCCATCGGCTTGCCCCAAAAAAGACACCGGCAAACGTATCCGCACCCTTCTGGTTCAATTCGCCGCTGTAACAAATGACCAGGCGAAGCTGACGAACGCAGTCAAATGTCTCTGAACAAACCCACGTTGTAGCGCTTTACCCGCCCGCCCACTGGCCGTTTCCCGGGATCGAAACAGGCTCCGCCGAGACTGGCATGAAATCTGCTTAGCTCTGATAAACATGTACTGATATTCCCGCCGAACTCTTTGGCGGACGTCCCACGTGGTCATCGCCGACCATCAGCCTCCAGAGGCACGGGACAGGTGAACCAGGCAACGCGGCCTCGGTTAATCACCCACCAGACATCCATGAATACCAGGCAAAGGCGCCTGGAGCTGCTAGACGGCTCCAGGCGTTTTTTTTTGGTTTTTTTCTGGCCATGCCAAGGCGCGGCTTCGACTGAGGAAAGGCTATGAACGCTATCGTCACCCCGATCAAAAGCGAAACACTGGTCGTCATCGGCAACGGCATGGTCGGCCACCATTGTGTCGAGCAACTGATCGAGCACGGAGCCCTCGCCCACTATCACGTGCATGTGTTCGGTGAGGAGCGCCAGCGTGCCTATGACCGCGTGCACCTCTCCGAATATTTCGGCGGCCGTGATGCCGAGTCCCTTGCCCTTGGCGAGGCTGATCTGTACGCCCGCCATGGCGTGCAGTTGCACCTCGGGGTGCAGGTACTGGAAATCGACCGCGAGCATAAGGAAGTGGTCACCAGCGCCGGACGCCAGGCTTACGACCGTCTAGTGTTGGCCACCGGCTCCTATCCCTTTGTGCCGCCAATCCCCGGCGCCGAGGGCCGCTCACGGTTGGTTTACCGCACTCTGGACGACCTCGACGCAATCCGCGAAGCCGCCACTAATGCCCGACGCGGCGTGGTGGTCGGCGGTGGGTTGCTCGGCCTTGAAGCCGCCAATGCGCTCAAGTCTCTGGGGCTGGAAGCCCATGTCGTCGAGTTCGCCCCGCAGCTGATGCCGGTGCAACTGGACGCCAGTGGCGGTGAGGCGCTGCGGGCACGGATCGAGGCCTTGGGTGTTGGCGTACACCTTTCGCGAGCAACACAAGAGATTGTCATCGGTGAAGAGTATGCCTACCGCATGAACTTCAACGGTGGCGAGTTCCTTGAAACCGATCTGATCGTGTTCTCCGCCGGTATCCGTCCGCAGGACGCGATTGGCCGCAGCGCCGGGCTGGAGGTGGCAACCCGTGGCGGTCTGGTGGTCGACAATCATTGCCGCACCAGCGACCCCGACATCTTCGCCATCGGCGAGTGCGCTTCCTGGAACGGCAGCATCTTTGGCCTGGTCGCACCGGGCTACAGCATGGCCCGTAACGTTGCCGCGCAACTGGCCGGCCAGCACTACGAACCCTTCACCGGCGCCGACATGTCGACCAAGCTCAAACTGCTGGGCGTCGATGTCGGTTCGATCGGCGACGCTCACGCGACCACGCCGGGTGCCAAGAGCTACCGTTTCATCGACGAAGCCAGCGCCAGCTATCGCCGCCTGGTGGTCTCTGCCGATGGCAAGCATGTGCTCGGTGCGGTGCTGATCGGCGACAACAGTTATTACGACACCCTCCTCCAGTACGCGCAGAACGGCATCGCGCTGCCCAAGGATCCGTCCAGCCTGATCCTGCCGCTGTCGGACGGCGCTCCGACACTCGGCGCCGATGCGCTGCCGGACACCGCCACCCTCTGCTCCTGCCATAACGTCACCAAAGGCGCGGTGTGCTGTGCGATCGACGCCGGCTGCACCGATCTGGGCGAACTCAAGGGCAAGACCAAGGCCGGTACCGGTTGCGGCGGTTGCAGCGCGCTGCTCAAGCAAGTCTTCGAACACGAACTCAGCGCCCGTGGCGTCGCCGTCGACAAAAGCCTGTGCGAGCACTTCGCCCACACTCGTCAGGAGCTGTACGCCCTGGTGCGGGTCGAAGGCATCATCAGCTTCGACGAGATGCTCGCCAAACACGGCCGTGGCCACACCGGCTGCGATATCTGCAAACCCGCGGTGGGCTCGATTCTCGCCTCGTGCTGGAACCAGCCGATCATGGACCCGTCGCTGGTGCCCTTGCAGGACACCAACGACACCTTCATGGCGAACATGCAGAAGAACGGCACCTATTCGATCATCCCGCGCATCGCCGCCGGTGAGATTACTCCGGACAAACTGATCGCCCTCGGCGCCGTGGCGAAGAAATATGACCTTTACACCAAGATCACCGGCGGCCAGCGCATCGACCTGTTCGGCGCTCAACTGCATCAACTGCCGGACATTTGGGGCGAACTGATCGAGGCCGGTTTCGAGACCGGTCACGGCTATGGCAAGTCGTTACGCACGGTGAAATCCTGCGTCGGCAGCACCTGGTGCCGCTACGGTGTGCAGGACAGCGTCGGCATGGCGCTACTCCTGGAGAACCGCTACAAGGGCCTGCGCGCGCCGCATAAATTCAAGCTCGCGGTGTCTGGTTGCACCCGCGAATGCGCCGAAGCGCAAAGCAAGGACATCGGCGTGATCGCCACCGAGAAAGGCTGGAACCTCTATGTCTGTGGCAATGGCGGCATGCGTCCGCGTCACGCCGAGTTGCTGGCCACGGATCTGGATGACGACACCCTGCTGCGCTACATCGATCGCTTCCTGATGTTCTACATCCGTACTGCCGACAAATTGCAGCGGACCTCAGTCTGGCGCGAGAGCCTGGAAGGCGGCCTGGACTTCCTCAAGGACGTGATCATCGAGGACAGCCTGGGACTGGGTGCCGAGCTGGAGTCGCAGATGCAGATGGTGGTCAACCGTTACGAATGCGAATGGGCCAACGCCATCAATGACCCGGAAAAACTCAAGCGCTTCCGCACCTTCGTCAATGACGAACGCGGTGACCCGGACATTCATTTCGTCAAGGAACGTGGCCAGCGCCGCCCGGTACACGCCACCGAACTCCACCTGATTCCCGTTACCGAGGAGGTGCTCTGATGAGCCAGTCAAACGTTGTCCGTCTCGAATCCCGCAGCAGCATTGAAAGCCCTGCGCAATGGCAGACGCTGTGCAGCCGTCACGATCTGGTGGCCAATTCCGGCGTCGTCGCCTGGCACGATGGCGCCCAGGTGGCGCTGTTTCAGCTGCCCGATGCCCAGGACAAAACCCTCTACGCCATCGACAACCGCGACCCGAAATCAGGCGCCAATGTTATCGGTCGTGGCATCGTCGGTAGCCTCAAGGGTGACCTGGTGATTGCCTCGCCGCTGTACAAACAGCACTTCCGTCTCGAAGACGGCAGCTGCCTGGAATATCCGGAGCAAAGCCTGCGCGTCTGGCCGGTGCGTTTGAACGGGGACGTGGTGGAAATTGGAGTGCAAACCCCATGAAATCCATTACACAACTGCTGAAATTAAAGGCCACGCAAAACCAGGTCCACACCATCGGTCCGGATCAGATGGTGCTGGAGGCGCTGAGAGTGATGGCTGAAAAAAATGTTGGCGCGCTACCGGTGCTCGAAAATGGTCAGGTAGTAGGCGTGATCAGCGAGCGCGACTACGCCCGCAAGATTGTTCTCCAGGGACGCTCCTCAGTCGGCACGCCCGTCAGAGACATCATGAGCACGCCCGTTGTGACGGTGAACTCCCGGCAAAGCATCGAGGCCTGTATGGGCATCATGACCGACAGTCACCTGCGCCACTTACCGGTTGTAGAGGACGGAGAACTGCTGGGCCTGCTGTCCATTGGCGACCTGGTTAAAGAAGCCATCGCCGAGCAGGCCGACCTGATCCGCCAACTGGAGCAGTACATTCGTGGGGACTGGGCTGACATCCCTATGGCGCAGCCCAACCATCGGCATAGCACGAGGGTCTGAACTCGCGCCATTTGCCGCAACGGTGGTCGCAGGTCCCTGCCTACTGGGTTTTCTTGCGATAAGCCATCGAATCATCGATACGCTTGAGGATGTAGTCGCCCGCGGCCACCGGCGGGTACTGGCTCAGCGCCGGGTCGATACCCAGATCGCAGGGGTCGACTCTGGCGCTGTAGGTCGGGTCGTAGAACGTCGCGATGGAATAGCGCTCATGGCCTGAAGAATTGATTACCCGGTGCAGGGTCGAACGAAAACGATCATTGGACCAATGCGCCAACAGGTCTCCAACGTTCACCACCAGACTGCCCGGGATCGGCGTGGCCTCGATCCAGCGATTGGAGCCCAGCTCGCGCACCTGCAAGCCGCCGCTGTTGTCTTGATAGAGCAAAGTGATGCAGCCGTAATCCGTGTGCGGAGCCACTCCGAACTGGTCGGCCTCGGCCTGGGCTGGCTGCGGTGGGTAATAAACCATCTGCGTACGTTGCAGCGGTTTGGTGTATTTATCCGTGAAGAAATCTTCTTCGATCCCCAACCCTACCGCCACCGCCCGCAACAGATCCGCCCCGGCCTTGCCGATTTCCGCGTAGTACTCAGCCAATGCCTCACGCAGCGGCGGCATGAATAGCGGCCACTGATTCGGTCCACGCAAGGCCTCGCCAGCGAGGACGCAAGGATCATCCTCCGTCAGCTCCAGACCGATACTGAAGAACTCCTTGTGATCGGGCTTGGTGGCTTCATACATGGTCGCCCCACCCAGCGCATGCCAGCCTCGATGCCGGTTGTTCACTGCCACCTGGCGTTTGACTTCGGTCGGATAGGCAAAGAACTGCCCGGCAGCCGACATGGCTCTGTCGATCACCGTTTGCGGCACGCCGTGATTGATGATGTAGAAGAAGCCGGTTTCGCTACAGGCTTTTCGAATGGCGTCACCGGCTCGGCGAATACTCGCCTGATCACCTTCGCGGACACCGGACATATCGATCAAGGGCAGATTGGCGCTAGAGGTCATGTTCACTCCTGGGTGCATCGTGCATGCAGTGGTGGGAAAGCGGGTTTCGCCAGCGAATGACTAACCGGTATATACAGGATAAAGCATTTACTGTGCCGCCCAGCCAGGCAGTCGCCAGCAAGCCTTGGGCTAAAGCGAACAGCCTTTTTTAATATCAGCACAAGACCGCATACAACCTGTTACCCATCGGTTTCCCTTCGCCCCAGCAGGGGGCAGCGAGACCCCATTTGGTGCAACCTTTGGTTACAAGCCTGAACAAAGAGACGTCGGCGATTCTCTTTTCGTTTTGGATCAACAGGGTCTGGAACGCTGGTTGGCGAGCGGAATCGGAATTCTGGCCTGCATTTTGCCTTACCTGTATATACAGGAACATATAGCCACCCAATCCCCCATCACCCTGACCTCAGGACACTTTCAATGTACGCATCGCTGCAACTCAAACCCGGTCAACTCACCCTCGATCAATTGCGCGCCATTTACCAGTTGCAAAGCCCTTTCGAACTGGACCCGGCCGCACGCGACGTCGTCAATGCCAGTACTCGTACAGTAGACGAGATCATCGCCAACCAGCGCACGGTGTACGGCATCAACACCGGTTTCGGCCTGCTGGCTCGGACCTCCATCGCCACTGAATCGTTGGCCAAGCTGCAACGCAACCTGCTGCTGTCGCACTGCACTGGCACCGGCCCGCTTCTGGATGACGCCAGTGTCGGCCTGATCATGGCGCTCAAGGTCGGCTCCCTTGCCCGTGGTTTTTCCGGGATCCGCTGGGAAGTCATTCAGGCCCTGAGCAAGCTCTATGCCGCCAGGGTTTATCCGTGCATACCGTCGCAAGGGTCGGTCGGCGCGTCGGGCGATCTGGCGCCGTTGGCGCATATGTCCGCCGTGTTGATTGGCGTCGGCCGGGTGCGGCATGAAGGCCGTGAAATGGATGCCGTCGAAGGCCTGGCGATTGCCGGCCTGGAACCGATGGTGCTGGGCCCGAAGGAAGGCCTGGCGCTGATCAATGGCACCCAGGTTTCGACGGCGCTGGCCTTGCGTGGTCTGTTCGCCTGCGAAAAACTGTTCAGCGCGGCGGTAGTCGCCGGCAGCCTGAGCGTTGAGGCATTGAAAGGCTCGGACGTGCCGTTTGACCCACGCATCCAGGCGGTTCGCGGACAACCGGGGCAAATCGACGTAGCGCTGCTCTACCGCGAACTGCTGGCCACCAGCGAGATTCGTGAATCCCATCGCGATTGCGACCGGGTGCAGGACCCTTACTCGCTGCGCTGCCAGCCTCAGGTCATGGGCGCGTGCCTGGATCACATGCGTTTCGCCGCCGGGGTGTTTCTGCGTGAAGCCAACGCCGTCTCGGACAACCCGCTGGTGTTCTGTGCCGACGGCGACGTGCTCTCCGGCGGCAACTTCCACGCCGAACCGGTCGCCATGGCCGCCGATGTACTGGCCTTGGCCATTTCAGAAATCGGTGCCTTGTCCGAGCGACGAATCGCCCAACTGGTTGATCCGGCACTGTCGGGCCTGCCGGCCTTTCTGGTGCGTGAAGGCGGTCTGAATTCGGGTTTCATGATCGCTCAGGTCACCGCTGCCGCCCTCGCTTCGGAGAACAAGACCCTCGCCCATCCAGCGTCGGTGGATAGCCTGCCGACATCAGCCAACCAGGAAGACCATGTCTCGATGGCGACCTTTGCGGCACGTCGCTTGCTGGACATGGCCGGTAACAGCAGCGCGGTGGTCGCCATCGAACTGCTGGGCGCCGCTCAAGGCGTGGACCTGCATGCGCCTTTGCAGACCTCGGAAAAACTCGCTGAAGTGCTGACGATGATTCGCCGTGAAGTCGCGCACTACGATGAAGACCGCTATTTCGCACCGGACATCGCCGCAGCAAGAGCCTGGGTCGAGAACGCGGCGTTCACTCGCTGGTTGCCTGCCGAACGTCTGTATGCCTGATTTGTAAACCTGAGCCGAGCCCGTTCGCCGCCGCGTTGCTGCGGCGAACACCTACTCTTTCGTAGCCGATGGGAAGTGCCATGCGCCGTTATTATTCAGGCCCGGACTATCGTCGAGCACAGAGCATTGCCGAGTTGGCAGTGATGGCCCGTCGACGCTTGCCGCATTTCGCCTGGGAATACCTGGAGGGTGGCGCCGAAGAAGAGTTGACCTTGCGCCGCAACCGCCAAGGCTTCGCTGATATCGCCCTGCTCCCACAGACCCTGGTGCCCTGCGGCGTGACACAGCCCCAGAGCTCGCTGTTTGGCCGAGCGTTGCCGCTGCCCATCGCCATCGGTCCCACCGGCTACAACGCCATGCTCTATCGCGATGCCGATATCCACCTGGCCCGGGCCGCAACGGAGCGCGGCCTACCCTTCACTCTCAGCACCGTTTCCACCAGTTCACTGGAACAAGTGGTGGCGGCAGTGCCTGAGGTGAATCTCTGGTTCCAGCTGTATTGCCTGCGTGATCCCAAGGTCCAGGAAGACCTGTTGCTACGCGCCAATGCCGTGGGTTGCACGACCTTGCTGTTGACCAGCGACGCCGTGCTGCTGGGCAACCGTGAGTGGGATAAACGCAACTTTGTCCGCCCCCGGCAACTGAGCCTGCGCAACAAGCTCGACGTGTTGAATCATCCACGCTGGATGGCCCAGGCACTGTGGCCCCATGGCCTGGCAACCCTGGGCAACATCGAACGCTATCTGCCAGCCGAGCAACGCACGATCGAAGGCGCCGCCCATTTCATCGGCTCGCAAATGGACGCCGGGCTCGATTGGGATGCCCTCGCCCGTCTGCGCGACCGCTGGCCACAACGGTTGTTGCTCAAAGGCGTATTGCACCCGGCAGATGCCGAGAAAGCCGTTGCACTGGGCCTCGATGGGCTGGTGGTGAGCAACCATGGCGGTCGGCAACTGGACGGTGTTCCCGCCAGCATCGACTGCCTGCCGGCAATTGCCGCCGTGGCCAAAGGCAAGCTCACGCTGCTGCTCGATAGTGGCGTACGCCGTGGCACCGACATTCTCAAAGCCTGCGCCCTCGGTGCCGATGCAGTTTTGCTCGGGCGCGCTACTTTGTATGGAGTCGCTGTCGGCGGACAAGCAGGCGCCGGCCATGCCCTCGACCTGCTCGCACAAGAGTTGCGCCTGGCCCTGTCATTACTCGGTACCCCGGACCTGAACCAACTCGACCGTCGCCAGTTGTGCGCGACGCCATCCACTTCCTTCACCGTGAGTTGAACCGATGAACGATCTGCAACAGACCCTCGAACAGTTGCGCCAGGCGCTGGGTGATGCCGCGGTAGTGACCGGTGCCGATATCAGTCAACGGCACTACAGCGACTGGACCGGCCACGCACCGGCCTGCCCGGCGGCGCTGTTGCTGCCGCGCACCACGGAGCAGGTCGCGAGCGCCTTGCGTATCTGCAATGACGCAGAGCAATCGGTGGTACCCCAAGGTGGAATGACCGGGCTGGCGGGCGGCGCAGTGCCTCGTGAGACGGACATCGCCCTGTCCCTTGAGCGCCTGCGCGGCATCGAAGAAATCGACCCGGCGGCGGCAACTATTAGCGTCTGGGCCGGCACTACGCTGGAGGAAATTCAGCACGCGGTGCTCGAGGCGGGTTTTGTCTTCCCGCTGGATCTCGGCGCCCGTGGCTCATGCCAGATTGGCGGCAACATCGCCACCAATGCCGGTGGCAACGCGGTGATCCGCTACGGCATGACCCGCGACCTGGTACTCGGACTGGAAGTGGTCCTGGCCGATGGCCGGGTACTCAACCTGCTTAACAAAATGATCAAGAACAACTGCGGTTATGACCTGAAACAGTGCTTCATCGGCAGCGAAGGCACCCTTGGAGTGATTACCCGTGCGGTATTGAAACTGGCCCCCCAGCCTGGGGAAACCACCACCCTGCTCTGCGCCCTGCCCGATTACGCCAGTGCGGTCAGCCTGCTGCGCCGGGTGCAGCGCAGCGTCGGTACGCCGCAAGCCTATGAACTGATGTGGCAAGACTTCTTCCGCCTGGGGGTTTCCTGGCTGGAAAACCCAACCGCCCCGATGTCGCTGGATCATCCGCTGTATGTATTGCTCGAATGCGCCAGCCCTCAGGAACTGCTTGAACAGACACTGGAAGAGGCCTTTGCCGCCGGTGAAGTGGTTGACGCGGTATTGGCCAGCTCCCAGACCCAGGCCCGGGCGCTCTGGAAGATCCGCGAAGCGACCGGCGAATTTCCCCTGCGCATGACCCCGCTGAACTTCGACGTCAGCCTGCCCATCGGCCTGATCGGCGACTTCGCCGAACGCTGTCGCCAGCGTCTGGAGCAACGCTGGCCGGGCAATCACAGCGTGTATTTCGGCCACATCGGTGACAGCAATCTGCACCTGACCGTCGACTGCGCCTCCCTGCCCCAGCCTGCCCCCATCCTTGAGGTCGAGGAACTGGTGTATAGCGCTGTCGGCGAACTGGGCGGCTCGGTCTCCGCCGAACATGGCATCGGACTGCTCAAGCGCGAGTTTCTCCATCACTCAGTCAGCCTCGAGGCTCGCCAGGCAATGCAGCAACTCAAGGATTGCTTCGACCCCAAGGGCATTCTCAACCCGGGGAAAATCCTCGGCTGAGTCAAATACGACCTGTATATACCGCTATGGCACGTTAACTGCTGTAGCTGTCATAGATGTCGCTATCACGCATCACCCGCAACACATAACTAGAACCAACACACACCATAAGCCTCGCTGCACCTGATGAAGGAGTTACACCATGCAACTCGATTCTCTGTTCAGTAAGAAATTCAACGGTCTGTGCATCGCCTTGACCCTGGCTGGCGCCTGCATGGCCGCCCAGGCCGATCAGCTCGCCGATGTGAAAAAGGCCGGTGAACTGGTGGTGGGCACCGAGCTGCAATTTGCACCTTTCGACTTCACCGAAAGTGGCAAACAGAAAGGCCTGAACGCTGAGCTGTTCGAGCAGCTGGGCAAAGAGTTGGGGGTCAAGGTCAGGTTCATGGACTTGCCATGGCCCAGCGTATTGCCGGGGCTTGAAGCCAAGAAATTCGACATGGTTGCAGGTCCCATCATCGTCACCAAGGCGCGTAAGGAGCGTTACCACTTCGTGATGCCGGTCGCCGAGGCGACGGTAGCGTTACTGGTCAGCGCCAAGGACAGCCCGATCAATACACCTGACGACATCGCCGGCAAAGCCGTGGGCGCAGGCAAGGGCTCGGCGCAGCTCGAAGAACTGAAAACCTTCGCCTCCACCCTGCCGAAAAAAGTCGATGTTCGTGAATACATCGACAACAACCAGGCCTACGCCGAGCTGGGAACCAAGCGCATCGTTGCCGTCGCCAACTCCCTGCCGAACATTTCCTACGTCGCCGCCCAACACCCGGACAAGTACAAAGTGGTGATGCCTCCGTTTGGCAAGAAATCCTACTTTGCCTACCTGGGGCGCAAGGATGACGACGCCAACAGCCTGATCGCCGCGCTCGATACCGCCATGCTGAAAATGCACGATGACGGTCGTCTCGCCGCCCTGCAAAAGAAATGGCTGGGTGCCGAAATGGACGTGCCAAAAGCTGACTTCGACCCTACCTGGTAAACCGGGCTTGCGGGTTCGTTGAACGGATTGCCGGCTCAGCCGAGCCGGCGATTTATCCAAGCTGGAGGCACGACGATGTTCGATTGGCCTTTACTGCTGCAAAACCTGCCACTGCTGCTGGACAGCCTGCTGGTGACCCTGGAGATTTCCGTCGCCGCACTGGCTATTGGCTTTGTCATCGGCGTTATCGTCGGCAGCCTGCGTCTGTCGCCCCTGCCGTTGCTCAGACGTCTGGGGGGCGCCTATATATTCGTGTTCCGCGGCATTCCGCTGCTAGTGCAATTGCTGTTCATCTATTACTTCCTGCCGCGCATCGGCCTGCCCAACGTTTCGCCCATGGTGGCGGCGGTGATCGGCCTGTCTCTGGCGGCGGGCGCCTATATCGCTGAAATCATGCGCGGTGGCTTTCTCGCCATCCCCGGCGGTCAACTGGAAGCCGCCGGCCTGCTGGGCCTGAGCTCAGGACAAATGCTGGTGCGCATTCGCGTCCCTCAAGCCGTGCGCCTGACCCTGCCGGCACTGGTCAATGAAATGATCCTGCTGATCAAGGCCTCGTCGCTGGTGTCGGTGGTGGGGCTGGCCGACCTGACCCGCACGGCGCAGAACATTGCGGCCAGTGACTACATGTTCGTTCAGGACTACCTGATGCTGGCCGGCTTCTATTGCCTGATCAACATCCCGCTGGCGTTCTTTGGCGGCTTGCTGGAACGTCATCTGAAGGAGCGCACCGCATGATCTTTGACCCGACAATCATCACCAATCACCTCGGCGACATCGGACAAGGCTTCATGGTCACCCTCGGTACCTGGTCTGCCGGTGTCACACTGGGACTGTTGCTGGGCCTGTTGATCGCCGTCGCCCAGCTGTTCGGCAACAGTCTGGTGCGCGCGCCGTTGCGGGCGTTCATCGAGATGATTCGAAGTACGCCGTTTCTGGTCCAGTTGTTCCTGGTGTATTACGGCGGCCCGTCTTTCGGGCTGAGCCTGGACCCCATTCCGGCCGGCATTCTGGGTTTGGGCATTTATGGCAGCGTCTACTTCGCGGAAATTTTCCGTACCGGTTTTGAATCCGTTGCCCGTGGGCAGCTGGAAGCCGCCGACTGCCTGGGCATCAGCCGCCTGCAATGCATCCTGCGCATCCAGATTCCGCAAATGCTGGTGATCATCCTGCCGGCGCTGGTCAATCTGGTCACCATCCTGTGCAAGGAAACCGCCGTGCTGTCGATCATCACCATCCCCGAACTGACCATGGTCCTCACCGGCATCGGCTCGGAAACCTTCGCCTTTGTCGAAACCCTGCTGGTGCTGTGCATTGGCTACCTGCTGCTGGTGGAAGCCTGTTCACGGCTGGGCATGCTGCTGGAAGTGCGCGTCGGGCGATTCATGCAGAAGCAGCCTCGATGAACAACCTCCTTCCTGCCGCCGTGGACCTGCGCGCGAATCCGGTCCCTTCGACGCCAATAGCCCCGCCACACTCATCCGTATTGAAAGAATCAGGTGAAGCGATGAAGACTTCCAAGGCACTCTCCGACAAAAGCGAGCCGATGCTGAAACTGCACAACGTCGGCAAGAGCTTCGGCACTCTGCGCGTACTCAAGGGTATCGACTTGCAAGTGCGACATTCTGAAGTGGTGTGCCTGATCGGCCCCTCAGGCTCAGGCAAAAGCACCCTTCTGCGCAGCATGGCGTTCCTTGAAGAATACGACGAGGGCGAAATTTATATCGAAGGCCAATTGCTTGGCTGGGTGCCGGAAAATGGCAAGGGCCGCAAGCGCGCCGCGCAGTCGCAAATCAATCTGGTGCGGCGCAATGTCGGCATGGTCTTCCAGCAATTCAACCTGTGGCCGCACATGACCGCCCTCGGCAATGTCAGTGAAGCCCTGTTGCGCGTGCGCAAGCTGTCTGCCGATAACGCTCGGCAACGGGCCATGGCGATGCTCGATAAAGTCGGTCTGGCCCACAAGGCCGCGGCCTATCCGGCGCAGCTGTCCGGTGGCCAGCAACAGCGCGTGGCGATTGCTCGAGCGCTGGCGATGGAGCCGCACATCATGCTGTTCGATGAACCCACCTCTGCCCTCGACCCGGAACTGGTCGGCGAGGTGCTGCAAGTCATGAAGACCCTCGCTAAAGAAGGCATGACCATGGTGGTGGTCACCCATGAAATGGGCTTCGCCGCTCAGGTCGCCGATTCGGTGGTGTTCCTCGATCAGGGCCAGGTAGTCGCTCACGGCACCCCTCGCGAAATCTTTCACAACGCCGAACAGCCACGCCTGCAGCAATTTCTGCAGAACTACCTGGATCGCAACGCCTTCTGGCAGGACACCAAAGAGGTCAGCCCAGTATGAATGCCATCGACCTGAATCTGTTGGCCCGCGCCGAAGTGCGCGACCTTGCCAGCTACAACGCCGGCCTCGGCGCGGATGCGGTGCGCAAGCGCTTCGGCCTGACCCGTGTCGCCAAACTGGGCAGCAATGAAAACCCAATGGGCCCGGCACCCGCCGTTACCGCCGCCATGGCCCAGGCCTGCAGTGAAATTGCGCTGTACCCCGATGCCGGCTGCCAGGCATTACGCGCCGCACTCTCGAAAAAACTCGACGTTCCGGAAGATCAATTGGTGTTTGGCAATGGCTCGGAGGATTTGCTGAGCGTCATCAGTCGGGTGTTTTTGGACCACGACGATGAAGTCGTCACCGTGGTGCCGTCCTTCGGCTTGCATTTTATCTACCCAATGGCCGCCGGTGCCCGGATGGTGGGCGTGCCAATGACCGCCGAAGGCACCTTCGACGTGGCGGCGATGATCGCCGCGCTCACGCCACGCACGCGTCTGCTGATGTTTTCCTGCCCGTCCAATCCGGTTGGCTGTACCCTTAGCGCCGGTGAGTTACAGCAGTTGCTCGGCGCATTGCCTGCACACTGTTTGCTGGTGTTCGACGAGGCCTATTACGAATACGCCCGATGGGAGGCCGATTACCCGGACTGCCTGGGCTTGATTCAGGCCAGCGGCAAACCGTTCATCCTGCTGCGGACCTTCTCCAAGGCTTATTCCCTGGCGGGTTTGCGCGTCGGCTACGGCATCGTCAGCGATCCGCTGCTGGCTGATTTGATCAACCGTCTGCGCACGCCCTTCAACGTTAACCGCGTGGCCCAGGCTGCGGCGGTTGCGGCGCTGGCCGACGATGAACATCTGCAGGCCTGCCTTTCCCATGTCGCCAGCGAACGCCGGCGTCTGGCCGCCGCCCTGCAGGAGCAAGGCCTATCGACCGCACCGTCCATGACCAACTTCCTATACTTCACCACAGCCTGGCCTGCCGAAGTCATCAATCAGGCACTGCTGCGTGAGGGGGTGATTATCAAGCCCTGGCGCGAAGCCGGATACACGCAGCACTTGCGGGTATCCATCGGAAGCTGTGAGGATAACGACCTTTTCCTCAAAGCCTTGGCAAGAGTACTTGCCGTACAAGAGACGCGGACCGACTGATGATTAAAAATGCACCGCAAGCGCTCTATCGGCGCGCGAAGGATTTTGTGCAAGGCCAGCTTCGCGCGGGCGTTTGGAAACCCGGCGACCTGATCCCTTCAGAGAACCGTTTGGTGCAGGAACTGGGCATGTCGCGCATGACCGTCAACCGTGCATTGCGCGAACTGACCGAAGAAGGTCTTTTGGTGCGGATTTCGGGCGTCGGCACCTTCGTGGCCGAAAGCAAACCGCAATCGAACCTGCTGCGAATCACCAACATCGCCGACGAGATTATCGCCAGGGGTCACAGTTACACATGCCGCGTCCTGCACTTGGGACGCGAGGCGGCCTCAATGCCGGTGGCCGCCGCCCTGGCGCTGACCACCGGCTCCTCGGTTTTTCATCTGATCTGTGTGCATTGCGAAGAAGGTGTACCGGTGCAACTCGAGGATCGTTACGTCAATCCGGAGCTGGTGCCGGAATTTCTACAGCAAGACTTTGGCGAGCGCCTGCAACCGGCGAGATACCTGTTGCAGGTCATCAGGCCCGATGAAATGGAACATATCGTCGAAGCCAGCCACCCCAGCAGCGATGAAAGCAAACACATGCAAATCGATGCCAACGAACCCTGCCTGGTCCTCATGCGCAGGACCTGGAGTCAGAGCAAGATCGTCACCTATGTGCGCCTGATCCATCCCTCCTCACGCTATCGCCTGGGCAGTCGCCTGCCAGTGAATGGAGCGCACAGAGACAGTTGAGGCCTGACGGAACTCGGCACTCGTGTTGCCGGGTTGGCCCTTTTCGAACAGCTTGGATCGCCCTCTCACGCATTCAGGTTAGCAGCCGTAATCGTGGTTAGTGGTCCGTCGAGACTATTTCAGTGACTTGCGTGCCGAGGCAGCGCTATAGAAATCAAAGCAGCGAGCAGCACGAAAGCGCTCGATATCCACAAACATGCCTCCAATCCATACACCTGATATACCCAGCCGGAGAGGACTGTGCCGATCAGGCGCCCCATGGCGTTAGACATGTAGTAAAAGCCCACATCCAGTGACACGCCGTCTTCCTTGGCGTAGGACACGATCAAGTAGCTGTGCAACGACGAGTTCACAGCGAACAACACACCAAAAACCATCAGTCCGCCCAACAGGACTACCTGTTGCGACAACCCAGTGTTCAGCCCGAGAGCGATTGCCGCTGGCAGGCCTGCCAGCGCCGATGCCCAGAGAAAGGCAGCACGGCCATCGGGGACATGTCCACGTTTCTTACCGGTGATGCGCGGAGCGAACGATTGCACGATGCCGTAACCGATCACCCAAGCCGCGAGGAAGCCACCAACCTTCCAGAAATCCCAGCCAAAGACACTGCTCAGGTAGACCGGCAAGGCCACCACGAACCAGACATCACGAGCACCAAACAGAAACATCCTTGCGGCAGAGAGGATGTTGATTGCCCGGCTCTTGGAAAGGATTTCGCGAAACCTGGGCTTGGCCTTGGCTTTGCCCAGGTCCCTCTTCAGCAGAATCAGGCTGCTGATCCAGATCAGCGCCAGGACGCCTGCCATGGCCAACAACGCACCCTTGAAACCCATCAGCGCGAGCAATGCGCCACCGAGAAAGAAGCCGACGCCCTTAAGTGCGTTTTTTGAGCCCGTGAGGATGGCTATCCATTGGTAAAGCTTGCCCTGCTGCCCATCGGGCACCAGAAGTTTGATGGAGCTTTTGGCACTCATCTTGTTCAGGTCTTTGGCAATCCCTGACAGCGCCTGAGCGCCCATAACCCAGGGGATGGTCAACAAGGCCGAGGGCACCGTCAGCATCAACAGCGCCGCGACCTGCATGCCCAACCCAATGTTCATGGTTCGGTTCAGACCCAGCCGGGCGCCGAGATAGCCGCCCACAAGATTTGTGATCACGCCAAAAAATTCGTAGAACAGAAACAGCGCCGCGATTTGCAGCGGGCTGTAGCCCAACGCATGGAAATGCAGCACCACCAACATGCGCAAGGCGCCGTCGGTGAGGGTGAAGGCCCAGTAATTGCCCGTAACGAGCAGGTACTGCCGCACTTCTGGAGCGAGGGCTGACAACGCGTTCATGGTTGCTCCCTATTAGCCTGCCAGTCCGACCATTCTGGCCAGTTCGACGGTGCGGTTGGCATAGCCCCATTCATTGTCGTACCAGGCATAGAGTTTGACCTGAGTGCCGTTGATGACCATGGTCGACAGCGCGTCGATGATCGATGAGCGCGGGTCGGTACGGTAATCGATAGACACCAGTGGACGCTCCTCGAAACCAAGGATGTCTTTCAGCTCGTTCTCGGAAGCATCCTTGAGAAACTGATTCACTTCTTCGACAGTGGTGGCACGCTCGACTTCAAATACACAGTCAGTTAGCGAAGCATTGGCCAACGGTACGCGCACGGCATGACCATTCAGACGACCGCGCAGCTCCGGGAAGATCTCTGCAATGGCGGTGGCAGAGCCGGTGCTGGTCGGAATCAGGCTCATGCCCGAAGCACGGGCACGGCGCAGATCCTTGTGCGGCTGATCGAGGATGCTCTGAGTGTTGGTCAAGTCATGGATGGTGGTAATCGAACCGTGACGGATGCCCAGCTTTTCGTGGATCACTTTGACCACTGGCGCCAGGCAGTTGGTGGTGCACGACGCCGCCGTGACGATGCGATGTTCCGCAGCATTGAACAGCTGATGATTGACGCCCATGACGATGTTCAGCGCGCCTTTTTCCTTCACTGGGGCGCTGACCACCACGCGCTTCACGCCTTGGTCGAGGTAAGCCTGAAGCACAGCCACGGCCTTCATCTTGCCGCTGGCTTCAATCACCAGATCGCAGCCCGACCAATCGGTGTCGGCAATCGCTTTGTTGGCCGTTACCTTGATTCGTTTGCCGTCGATGACGACGCTGTCGCCCTCGGAGTTGGCCTGGTAATTCCAACGGCCATGCACCGAGTCGAAGTTCAGCAGGTGCGCATGAGTCGCCGCGTCACCTGCTGGATCGTTGATCTGCACGAACTCAAACTCTGGCCAGCTCCAGGCTGCTCGCAGAGCGAGACGACCGATCCGACCGAAACCATTGATGCCAACTTTAATAGTCATGTTGTTGTGCTCTGTATCTGTTGTCAGTGGGAGTTCGACTGGGTGTCGAACTGGCCGATGTATTCGATATGGGCAGGATGCCTCGGTCGGCATCAACGTCAGCAACGCCGATGCCCCCGCATCTTTAAGGGTTTGCAACGCCTCGAAAGGTGGGGGTGCCCTTCGTGCCTGGACACGGGGTGAAGATCAATTGGCCACTGAACTGTGCCAGGGGCAGTACGGAAAATGGGTGTTGTTGCACGGTGAAAAATCCTCAGATGGAGCGCTGATTGACACGTTTCATGAGTTCTTCCGCCGACTCCTTGCGCTCGGAATAACGATCGACCAGATAGTCCTGGCGGTCGCGAAGCAGCAGTGTGAATTTCACCAACTCTTCCATCACATCAACGACACGGTCATAGAAAGGAGAAGGCTTCATCCGACCGTTGTCGTCGAACTCCATATAGGCCTTCGGTACGGAGGATTGGTTGGGGATGGTGAACATGCGCATCCAACGTCCCAGCACTCGCAGCTGATTGACCACGTTGAACGACTGCGAGCCACCGCACACCTGCATGACGGCGAGGGTTTTGCCCTGAGTCGGGCGTACAGCGCCCATCGCGAGCGGCACCCAATCAATCTGCGCTTTGAACACCGCGCTCATGGAGCCGTGACGTTCTGGAGAGCACCAGACCTGCCCCTCGGACCACAGCATCAGCTCGCGCAGTTCCTTCACACGGGGATGATCCTCAGGGGCGTCATCTGGCAGCGGTAAACCTGACGGATTGAAAATCCGCGCCTCGGCACCGAAGTGCTCCAGCAGTCGAGCGGCCTCCTCTACTAGCAGGCGACTGAAGGAGCGCTCACGGGTCGATCCGTACAGCAGCAAAATGCGCGATTTGTGGATGGAAGTCCTCTCAATACCGAGCTTGTCAGCCGATGGGAGATCAACCAGTTCGGTATTGAGTTGGGGGATAGGGTCATCAAACATAGTCTTTGTCCTGCGCAACGGCGCTCTTGGATTCATCGAACCAGCGGCGTTTCAACCAGAGGGCCACACCGACCAGAGAAATCAGTACCGGCACTTCCACCAGCGGACCAATCACCGTGGCAAAGGCGACCGGGGAAGCCAGGCCGAAGGTGGCAATGGCCACGGCAATCGCCAGTTCAAAATTGTTGCTCGCGGCGGTGAAAGCCAATGCGGTGGTGCGCGGGTAGTCAGCCTTGAGCAATTTGCCCATCCAGAAGCTGATGAAGAACATCACCACGAAGTAGATCGTCAGAGGGATCGCGATGCGCAATACGTCCAATGGCAATTGCAGCACCACGTCACCCTTGAGGCTGAACATGGCCACGATGGTCAACAGCAACGCCACCAGCGTCAGTGGGCTGATCTTCGGAATGAAGCGCTCCTGAAACCAAGCTTCGCCTTTACGGGCGATGAGAATCTTACGGGTCAGGAAGCCTGCCAGGAACGGCACACCCAGATAGATCAGAACCGACTTGGCAATGGTGACAAAGCTGGTCTCGATCACACTGCCTTCCAGCCCGAACAGCGGCGGCAACAGCCCAAGGAAGACCCAGGCATACACACTGAAAAACAGGATCTGGAAGATGCTGTTGAACGCCACCAATCCGGCGACGTACTGATTGTTACCGCCCGCGATCTGATTCCAGACCAGCACCATCGCGATGCAACGAGCCAAGCCGATCAGGATCAAACCCGTCATGTATTCCGGCTGGTCCCGCAGGAAGATGATCGCCAGCGCGAACATCAACACCGGTCCGATGACCCAGTTCTGAACCAGTGACAAAACGAGGATGCGCTTGTCCTTGAAGACTTCCGGCAGTTCCTCATAACGAACCTTGGCCAGAGGCGGATACATCATCACGATCAAACCGATAGCGATGGGAATGTTGGTTGTACCCACAGAAAGACTGTTGAGCCACTGCGGCCAGCCTTCAAACAGGCTTCCCAAACCGATGCCTAAGGCCATGGCGAGAAAAATCCATAGCGTCAGATAACGGTCCAAGAAGGAAAGGCGGCTTTTACTCATGATCGTTGCTCCTGTGGTTACAGCGTGCCAATCTGGGCCAGCTCTGCCTTGAGCTGCTCGGCACTCAGTTGGGAAAGCGGTAATGCCAGGAAGGCTTCAATACGAGTTCTGATCTGCTCCAAGGTGGCTTCAAAAGCCGCCCCGATCTCTTCTTGAGTCCCGTGGTATTCCGAAGGGTCAGCCAACCCCCAGTGCGCCTTGGTGACCGGTCCGAAAAATATCGGGCAGGCTTCACCGGCTGCCTTGTCGCACACAGTGATGACGAAATCAGGAGCCAAGTTCACATGGACATCGCTGGACTTACTGAACAACCCGTCCGTCGAAATACCAGAGTTTTCCAACGTCTTGAGACTCAGCGGATGTACTTCGCCTTTAGGCTGACTGCCCGCGCTGTAGGCTTTCATGCCTTCCGGTGCCAAGTGATTGAAGACTGCTTCACAAAGGATGCTGCGGCAGCTATTGGCAGTGCAGAGGAACAGAATTTTCATCGAGCAATCTCGTAGTCGAAGGCGGAATCAGGCGATTTTGCTTTCACAGCACACGGCTGCACGCTCAGGACGGTCGCCCATTTCATCAAGGCGTTTGGCGTCAGGGCTCAACCAGTGCTTGTTGCTTTCGAGCGTAGTGGTCAGCACTTGATGAACCCAATCAGGGAGATTCGGGTGCAGTCGGTAATACACCCATTGGCCTTGCCGACGGTCCGACAACAGGCCGCAAGTGCGCAACTGCGCCAGGTGCCTGGAGATTTTTGGCTGACTCTCGTTCAACGCACAGGTCAGCTCGCAAACACACAGCTCTCCCTCACGGGTGATGAGCAGCATGGTGCGGATACGGGTGTCGTCAGCCAGGCATTTGAAAACAGTGGTCGGTGTCAGATGGTCAGCCATATCGATTCTCAGCGTTTGGTTTTCACCAAGACGAACATCTTGATGCGCTCATGAATTTCGTGAAGGGTGTGACGAAACGCGTCGGGTTTGTCGCTGGTGACCGGATCCTCAAAACTCCAGGCCATGCTTTGCTGGCCATAGTGAAGTTCCAGCCAATATACGGTTTATCGAATATATGATTTCCCGCATGAGAGGTAAAGCCTCAACGGCAGATTCATTCGATAAGGCCGCGGGGATCTGCTGAGGAGCATCATTGAACCCTCCTGAAACTAGAGGGATAGCGGGAATATTCGTTAGGCTTTCACGTCAGCAGAATTTTGAAAAAAATATATACGGATTTTGTAATAAGCCTGTCATTTTCTCAGAGATAGTCTCCCCCTGGCTCAACCCAGCCAGGAAACGGAAAGGAACCCTGCTGAGTGGCAAGCTGTCTCGCCCGGGATCGAACGGGCAAGACATGCGCGCCTATTCAAAACGCTGTCTTATTAACCTTTAATCAGAATTCCCACCCCACCACCAGTTCCAGAACCCGGGCAACTGGACAGGTTGGGAGCTGTCGCTGACCGTGCGGGCCATGACGGCACGCTGCAACTCCGCCCGGTCGTCGTAAAACGGTTTGGCTGCGGTTGCCACGCCCGTGCCGCGCGCACTGTCGAGCAGGATCTGCAGATATTCCTGCATATGCCGGGCGGTATAGCGATTGAGATCGTGGAACGTCACCACCACTGGAATGGCGCCATCGACTGCCGGCAGCTCTCCCGCGGCGATCCGCTCGCGCACCTCGGATAATTGCCGCAGCATGCTGGAACGTCTGCGCAGACTGAAGTTGTAGCCCCATATCTTGCCGTCATTGGCGCTCACATCGGTCAGCAACACATGCATGCCATGGCGCTGATACGCGGCGAAGGTGCGTTTATCGTAATTCCAGAATGGCGGGCGCACCAACGTCGGTGCCGCGCCGGTGATCGCAGCAATGTCTGCGCTGCCAGCGGTAAGCGACTGTTCCAGCTCTTCCGGGCTCAGAGAACGATGATTGGTATGCCCCGGCGTGGCGGTGTGGAAGCCCAGCACATGACCTTCGTCATGTTCACGGTGCATGATTGTGCGACCCCGTTCGCTGCCGCCCGCCCCTGTTGCACGGGTCTGCACAAAAAAGACCGCCTTGATGCCCGATTGCACCGGATTACGGGCAAGATCGTCGAGAACGGACACCGTCGGATTGTAAAACCCGGACGCGCTCGGACCGTCGTCAAAGGTCAGCAGGAAACGGATGGGGGGTTGCGCGTGCAAACGTTGCACAGTTTGCGGCGTCATTGCGATTGGCTGGCTGATGCAACCCAAGAGGCCGACCGCGATAGCGAACGCTGATAAAACGGTGACGATGTGCTTCATGTTGTTTGCAGTAGTCGAGACAAGGGCAAGTACAGACCATGATGAACTCAAGCCGTCAGCACAACAAAAAATAAATCGGGCATGGCATGTGGCGCGGCAAGGAAATGTGTGGGGTGTCGCGCCGAAAAAGAAAATTCACTCAGTTACGTTTACAACTATCATTCTGTTGTATTTCCGACCGAGGCTAACACGCGCGACAGGGTTAGTCACACGCCGAAAAAGCCAGGCGCGGCGCGGGTTTCAAGCTAAAAACCAGTAAACCATCTACATATTTTTCACGAAATTGTTACAATTTTTTCTCCGCCACCCCTAAAATATGGGAGGGTTTATGAGCATCTTTTAGACACCCGCCATTTTCCTGCCGCCCACGCGTTATCCCGTGAGAGCGGCGCTATGGCTTGGTTTTCTGGTTGCCTTGATTTTGACACGGAGTAACGAATGAAGGTTACGGTATTCGGTACCGGTTACATCGGCCTGACACAGGCTGCTGGTCTGGCCGAAGTAGAAACTTCAGTCTGTTGCATCAATGTGGATGCGCAGCGAATCGAATGGCTGAACAGCGGGCACTCCCCCCTTTTTGAGCCGGGGATCGGACGCGGCCGGACGAAGCAAACATGACTATTCTGATCACAGGGGCAGCCGGTTTTATTGGTTTTCATACTGCCAAGCGATGCTGCGAGGAAGGGCTAGAGGTTGTTGGGATCGACAACCTTAACGACTACTACAGCGTTGAACTCAAGCGCGCGCGCCTGGCGCAATTGGCCGTGTTTCCCAACTTTCGCTTCCTGGCGATGGACATTGTCGATAAGGGCGCGTTACTCGAATTATTCGAGGCCAACGCCTTTACCGAAGTCATCCATTTGGCGGCACAGGCCGGTGTTCGCTATTCGATAGACAACCCGGACGCCTATGCCGAATCCAATCTCATCGGTTTTCTCAATGTGCTTGAAGCCTGTCGCACGTTCAAGCCGAAGCACTTCATCTATGCCTCGAGCAGTTCGGTCTACGGTTTAAACGGTAAATTACCCTTTTCCGTCGATGACCGGGCCGATAGCCCTATCTCTTTTTATGCGGCCACCAAGCGTGCCAATGAACTGATGGCGCATAGCTATGCGCACCTCTATGGCATTCAATCCAGTGGCCTGCGGTTCTTCACCGTTTATGGACCCTGGGGACGTCCGGATATGGCGCTGTTCAAGTTTACGCAAGCGATCTTGAACAACCAGCCGATCGATATTTATAACGACGGGCAAATGTCACGGGATTTCACCTACATCGATGACATCGTTGAAGGCATTGTGCGCCTGCGTCTGAAGCCGCCGTCCTCGCAGTCAAACCCTGAGGCCGGCAGTCAGCAGTCTACCGCTCCGAGCAAGGTCTACAACATAGGTCGGGGCAAGCCGGTGAAATTGCTGGATTTCATCGACTGCCTGGAAGCGGCCATTGGCGTCAAAGCGCAACGCAATTATCTACCGATGCAATCCGGTGACGTCGTACAGACGTGGGCCGATGTGTCGGCACTGGCTGAATGGGTCGGTTTCGACCCTCAGCAATCCGTTGAAACCGGTGTGGCAGAGTTCGTGAAGTGGTATCGGGACTATTACCAGGTATAGCGCGCCACCACCGTTAGAAAAACACTATTCCTGGGGAAGTCATGAGCAACAACATCTATGTATCCGTGCTGATTCCGGCCAAAAACGAAGCCAGCAATTTAACACCGCTTCTGGAAGAGATTCGCAGCGCACTGGCCGATGAGGCTTATGAAGTTATCGTCGTCGATGATGGCAGTACCGATAACAGCATTGCCGAATTGCGAGCGCTGAAAAAAAGTGGCTTCAGTCAATTGCGGATCCTCAGCCATGCCCGCTCGCTGGGGCAAAGTACCTCCATCTACCACGCCGCGATTGCCGCGCGCGGTCATTGGCTGGCGACACTCGACGGCGATGGACAGAACGACCCTGCCGACATCCCCGGGATGCTTGCGGTGGTCCGTGGCAGCGAAGGGCTCGCCGGGGGCGTCAAGCTGGTGGCCGGTCACCGCGTCAACCGTCGCGATACGGCCAGCAAGCGCTGGGCCTCACGCTTCGCCAATGGTTTGCGCAGTCGCATGCTCAAAGACTCGACACCCGATACCGGCTGCGGCCTGAAAGTGGTGGAACGAGAAGCCTTTCTCAGCCTGCCTTACTTCGATCACATGCACCGTTACATTCCAGCACTGATTCAGCGCCACAACGGCCGAATGGTCGTGCATCCCGTCAATCATCGTCATCGCAGTGCTGGTGTTTCGAAATACGGGAACATTGATCGTGCGCTGGTGGGCATTCTCGATCTCTTTGGTGTGTGGTGGTTGATCCGCCGCACCCGCTTAGATGCAACGCCGCAGGAGGTGCAGGAGTGAACTTGAGCAGAGAAACACTATGGCTGGTGGTCGGTTTTGCCGGCCAAGTGGTGTTTACCGGGCGCTTTGCCCTGCAGTGGCTCTACAGCGAATACAAGAAGCGCAGCCTGATTCCCGTGGGTTTCTGGTATTTGAGTATCGTGGGTAGCGCATTACTGCTGGCGTATGCGATCTACCGGGAAGACCCGGTGTTCATCGTCGGGCAATCATTCGGCTTTGTTGTGTACCTGCGTAATTTGCAGCTGATCGCTCGCCAGAAAAAAGAGTTTAAGGAAAAAGCCGGTGCGTATAGCCCTAACACCAAGGATTGAATGCCTTGGCCTGGTTCTCCTGTCGCTGCTGTTGATTGGCGCGGGCCTGGGCATGAGAGAGCCGTTCAATGTCGATGAGGAGCGCTTTCTCGGCGTGGCTCTGGAAATGCTGCAAAGCGGCTCCTGGTTCGTGCCACACCGCGCTGCGGAGATATACCCCGACAAGCCGCCGCTGTTCATGTGGACGGTGGCGTTGTTCACGCTACTGACCGGTCTGCCAAAGGTTGCTTTGTACCTGCCAGCGCTGCTGTCGGGCGCAGTGGCGACGGCCTGTCTGTATGACCTGGGGCGCCGTTTGTGGAACCCTCGCATCGGAAGAATCGCTGCCCTGCTCTTTCTGGCGACCTATCAAACCTACAGCATTCTCAGAACAGGACAGATCGACGGATTTCTCTGCCTTTGGACTGCGCTTGGAATGTATGGCCTGGTGCGCCATCTGCTGCTCGGCCCTGCATGGGGTTGGTTTTATGTGGCCTGCGCCGCAATGGGGTTTGGCGTCATCAGCAAGGGCGTCGGCTTCGTCCCGGCGTTGATGCTGATTCCCTATGCGTATGCCGTGCGCAAGGATTGGCGAGGCGTCGTGGCCATGCCAAACCAGAAGCGGGCCTGGCTGCTGGGTCTGCTGGTGACACTGGCGGCGATCGCCATCTGGCTGGTCCCGCTGGTGTTGTCAGTGGCGCTGCAAAACAGCGCGGATGGCGTGGAGTACCTGAAAAACATCCTGCTGCATCAGACCGCTCAACGTTATGCCAGCGCCTGGGAACACCAGGAGCCATTCTGGTATTTCTTCGTCAAGGTCATTCCTCAATACTGGCTACCGATGTTCCTCGCCTTGCCATGGCTGGTGCCTGCCTGGCGTCGACAGTTGCTCAAGCACGATGGCCGGGTATTGGTCTTGTTGGGCTGGGTCGTACTGACGCTGCTGTTCTTCAGCCTGAGCAGCGGTAAGCGCAAACTCTATATTTACCCTGCCCTACCGGGACTGGCACTGATCGCAGCGCCGCTCGTGCCCTGGTTGCTTCGTCGTTGGTTTCGCCAGCGCCCATTGGGTCGCAAGATATTCATGGGGCTGACGGTGGTCTGGTTCTGTGCCTGGTTCGCTCGCGGCTTTATTGAACCGATCAAGGAAGGCCCTAACCCCCACGAAGAGATCATGCGTCAAGCCGCCGAGATAACAGGCGGGGCTGACCTGGTTCTCGCCAACTGGCGCGAAGGCCATTGGTTGTTCGCGCAACAGCCCATCGTGCATTTCGGCTTCCTGTCAAATTCCACTGTCGATCAGGCTGCTCTATGGTTGCGCACTCACCCGCAGGCATTTGCGCTGGTGCCGTCCAATGATTTTGCTCGATGCTTCCTGCCGGAGAAGGCCAAAAAGTTAGGCAAAACGTCTCGAGCAGAATGGCTTGTCGTCGGTGCTGATGCGGACAATGGTCAATGTCATCCCGAGCCGCCCGCCCGCGTCTACCGATTCGTCTGGCAGACCGCTGTTCTATGAGTTTGCGTTAAAGCAATTTGCGTTAAAAACAAGAAGCCGTCGGCGCCCCCCGACGGCTTCTTACTGATTGGAGGGTGGCAGGGATGGTTTTTGAATCGATCAAGGAGGATCGTGCCAATGGATGATGGGATAGGTAATGAAGTTGAAAGTCGAGAACACACCGTTGTTCTGGTCCACCGCAGTAATGGCAGCCCTGGTGCTGCTGCTGTTTTTCTGGGGATTGGGATCAATTCCCTTCCTCAGTGTCAATGAAGCACGTCGCGCCGTCAGTACCCGGGAAATGCATGAAGCCGGCCAGTGGTTACTGCCGTACATGAACGGGAAGCTGTACCTGGACAAGCCTCCCCTGTTCTATTGGCTTACCCTGATATCAACTCAGCTCGCAGGTGTTCTTTGCGAGTGGAGCATGCGTCTGCCATCGGCATTGTTCGCAACGATCTGCTGCGTCGCGGTGTACCAGTGGGGCTCAAAACTGGCTGGCAGTCAGGTCGGCCTGTACGCGACCATTTTCCTGGCGGCGAATGCCGGTTTCAGTCTGTTCGCGCGGCGGGCGGAAATAGAAATGTCGCTGACCGGGTTGTGCTTTCTATCCCTGTTGGCCGCTTGGCAGTACCTGTTTCAGCAGGGAAGCCGGCGATGGGTGCTGTTGAGTTACGCATTGCTGGGGTGTTGCCTGCTGACGAAAGGGCCGGTCAGCCTGCTCTTGGTGACGTTGCCCATTCTGGCCTTTGCGGTATGGACACGTTCCTCACGCGCCAAGGCTTATCTGTGCGATGTCCCGGCATGGCTGATTGCCTTGGCCATTGGCAGTTCCTGGTACCTGGCCGTCTCTGTGCAAGAGGGTTGGGGGGTATGGGCAAGAATTTTCCAGAAAGATATCGTCAATAAGATCAACGGTGGTGGAGCCGAACCCTGGTACGCCTACCTGATGTATTTGGCTGGCGATTTTTTCCCGTTTTGGCTCATCCTGTTCGTCCGTCCACGGCAACTGTGGCAACACATTCGCTCGCGGCCTGAACTCATGTTTCTGCTGTGCTGCGTCATCGTGCCGTTGATTGTGTTTTCGGTGTTCTCCGAAAAACACGCCAAGTATTTACTGCCCATTTACCCGGCCATCGCACTGATGCTGGCGTGTCACTGGGCAAGGGTATTAGCGGACATCCAGGGCAAATGGCATCGCCTGTTGAAATGGCTTCCATTGGTCGTGCTGGCCGGATATGCCGTTTTCTATAGTACGTTTGAGGCTCGGGTATTTGCTCATCGCGTCCAGGTGTTTCCTGAAATCAGGTCTGCCTTCACCACCTACCCCACTCAACCGATCTACAGTCTCGATGCACCGGATATGCGCGTGGTCTACTACGCTGGCCGACCTGTCACGCCCGTGAAAGTCGAGAACCTGCAGCCAGAACAGCTGTCAGGCGCCTTGCTCTTTACACGAGCCCCGCTGCCAGCGAGCCTGGAAAAGCTGGCGCCCTGCACACTTGCGCGCTTCGAGCCTTACCTGCATAGAAAGCACGCAGCGCTGTTGATCGGGTTGGGCTCTTCGTGCCCAGGCGGGCAATAAGCACGAGGCGCTTGAGGCGCTCAAACGGCTTGCCAGAGGGGGTTGGACATGCAATGAATGCCCCAACGTGCTTAAAGCCTCAACATGGAGTGAACTATGAAAGTCCTGTTAGTGGAGGACAACGTACTGCTGGGCAAAAGCGTCAAGCGCGGGCTTGAGGAAGAAAACTGGGTGGTCGATCTGGCCAGAGACGGCAAGGAAGCCTTGTATTACTTCGAATCAAGCGGATATGACGTCGTTGTGCTGGACTGGATGCTGCCAGAGATGTCTGGCCTGGACCTTCTGAAAGCACTTCGCGCAAAGGGCAGCAATGTGCCGATCATCATGGTGACCGCCAAAAGTGACGTGGTTGACCGAGTCCAGGGGCTGGACCAGGGCGCAGATGACTACCTGACCAAACCCTTCGAGATGATCGAACTGGTCTCTCGTTTGAATGCACTTTTTCGTCGCTCGATAGCTCAAGGGTCGACCCTGCTGTCACTGGCCAATATGAACATCGAGCTGGATACCCTGCGCGTCAGCGTTGCAGGTCAGCCGCTGGAACTCACCGGCAAGGAATACGACTTGCTGGTGGCGCTTGCGGGCAAGGCCAATCAACTGGTGACTCGCAACAGTCTGATCGGACTGCTCTACTCCTTCGACAGCGAACCTGACAGCAACAGTCTGGACGTGCTGCTCAACCGTCTGCGGCGCAAGTTGCCGGGCACTGGCGTTGAGATCGAGACCATACGCGGCAAAGGGTTCATCCTTCGTGTGGCGTAGCCTGGCGCTCAATATCAAGATCGCAATCACACTCTTTGTTGTACAGGCGTGCGTGCTGCTGTTTGGTTTCATGTGGTTGAGCCACTGGATGGAAACCACAAGGCTCGATGAGCTGCGTCCTCATCTGGATACGCAATCGGATATTGTCGAGTCACTGATCATCGCCAAGGACGATCATCTGGTGTTTCAACGCGAGGGGGAGTTCGCCACGGAACTGGATCATGACCACAACCTGTACTTCGCCTTGTCATCCGAAGACGGACAACTGCTGGATGACTCCCGGGGTCCACCTGCGAAAAAGCGCAGCCAGCTTCAGCAGGAGATGAACGAGGTTCAGGCCCACGACGAAGAGACATTTCTGTTTACGGTGGACCACGAAAAATGGATCGCGCAAAAGGGCAGTCTTGCGCGCGGCTCTGCTCAAGTGCCGCTGAAGGCCTCACTGCTGGTGGCAGCCAACGTCCAGCCGGCGCTTGATGCCATCGACGCCTTCAAAAGAGTGGTCGCGCTCGTTGCGTTTGGCATCTTGTTGCTGACCACCCTGGGCAGTTTTATCGTGGTGTCCTTTTCTACCCGCAACCTCAGGGGCTTCGCCCGGCAACTGCGCACACTCAAACCACCAGAGTTTACCCGCAGGGTGGTTTTCGAGCCGCATTCGGCGGAAGAAAAACTGTTGTTCGACAGCTATGCGGAAATGGAAACAGCCGTCCAGGAGGTGCTGGAAAGACAACGACTGTTCATCGCCAACGCCTCCCACGAACTCAAAACACCTATCGCCGCGGTAACCTCTGCGTTGGAAGTGATTCTGGCCAGGCCGCGAAAAGCGGAAGATTACGCGCAGACCTGTCGCGATGTACTGGCCGAAATGCAGGTGTTGAAACGCCTTTCACTCGGTCTGCTCAATCTGGCGCACCTGGAAGGAACCTCGGAGATCACGGGGCAATCAAGCCCGTTGAACGCCAATGTCCTGCACGCTGTGGAACGTTGGCGGCGAGCGGCGGAACAAAAGAGCATCAGCCTTTCCCTGCGCCTGCTGGATGACGACACCGCACGGGTCGCGGGCGGCCGGGAACACTGGGAAGTGGTGATCGGCAATCTGTTGGACAACGCCATCAAATACACCGCAGCAGGCGGTGAAGTCAGCGTGACCGTCGACGAGGATCGAGGGGCCGGCTATAACATTGAAATCGCTGACAACGGCATTGGCATGTCGATCAATGAGGTGAAGCAACTGGGGCTAGTGTTCTTCCGTGCAGAGGCTGCACGATCACAAACGTTGTCGTTTGGGCTTGGCTTTGCCCTGTGCAAACGGATCATCGAGCGCCTGGGAGGCCACATCGTGGTGCAGAGCACTCCCCGCAGCGGCACTTGCGTGACGATAAAAGCAATGCGGTACGAGGGATAAACCTGAGTCGCCGAGGGCTCCGGTTCTCTACCGGAGCCCCCGGACAGTTCAAGCGTACAGCTCTCCCAGAGGCACCGATATGACGGGCAGCGCGGGAGTGAATTCGTGCCGGGTAGTCTTGTAGGGGAAGATCTCACCCTGCGCAATGGTTCTGAAAATGTGCGCGACTTCAAAGTGATAACCCGTACGCCAATGACGTACGCAGACCCGGGGGTCACCATACTCCAGCTGGATACAGGGAACCCGTTTCAACCCAAGTTCCAGTGCGGCATTCAAGCGATGATTTCCATCCATCACAATCCCGCATGACTTCTCCACGATTATCGGTTCCAGCCAGTGGCCTGCGCGGACGATGGTCTCAGCCAGAAACTTCACGTTCCCGGGATCCACGTGCTCCGACTGGCGAAACCAGGAAAGCGGCCTGAGTGCAATTTCATAGCTATTGATACTGTCGAGTACTGCGTTGAACGAAGCGTTGGGGCATCCCATTGGCTATCTCCTGATTCTGAATCTGCATTCGGCATCTGCATTCGGCATCTGCATTCAGCATCTGCATTCCGCAAAAAAAGGTTTACCGTCAGCGACCGTATTGATGGGCAAAATCGCGCATCCTTTGTGCTTGCTCGATAAGAGGAAGATCGACCATCTCGCCATCGACTTGAACAGCGTGGCTGCCCCCTGCCACGGCGGTTAATACGCGGTCTGCCCAAGCCAACTGCCGGGCATCAGGCAGGAAGGCGGTCTGCACTGCGTTCAATTGCGACGGATGAATACACAGCTTGGCGGTAAACCCCAACGTACGCGCATAGCGTGCATCATCCGAAACGACAGCCAGGTCGTTGATTGCCGGGCTTACGCCGTCAATCGGAGGGGGCAGTCCGGCGGCGCGGGAGGCTAAAACGATACGGCTTCTGGCGTACAGAAACGCCTCCTGGACCTGACTGCAGTTGATATCGAGTGAGAAATCCAGAGAGCCGAAAGCCAGTCGTGCTACCCCCGGAATAGCCGCTATGACCTCGACATTCTGCAAGCCCTTTGCTGTCTCGATAATCGCGACGATCTGAAGATTGGCGTTCCAGGCTAGCAAGCGTTCGACCACCTGCGAGAGCATCTGTGGGCATTCGGCCTTTGGCAGGAAGATACCCGAGCATCGTTCGGGGTAACGCATGTCTCCCAGCCAGGTCAGGTCTTGACGACACAACGAACTGCTCACGCTATTGAGGCGTATGTAACGCTCGCAGGGAGTCGATGACATGTCTTCCTGCCACGCCCAGATCGCAGCGCGTGCAGCGGCCTTGCTGTCGGGATGCACCGCATCCTCAAGATCCAGAATGATTGCATCCGGATTCGCCTCCACCGCTTTGCCGAACCTTTCCGGGCGATTGCCCGGGACAAAAAGATAGGTGATGGGTTGAGCCGTTTTTGCGTTGAGTCGATCGGTTGTCATTGGGCTAGTCCTTGGCGAAGCGCTCGTTCATTGGCTGATGTGCGTACTGATACGTCCTGCTCGTGATCTGTCCTCGCTGGCCTCAAAAAGCCGAGGAATCAAATTATTTGAAAACCTTACTTGATAATCATTCGTATTAGCAATATTGTTTGCATCGCCTTGTAGGGATTTTTAACCGCTATTTCGCGTCGTGCGGCCCACCGGTGATGTCATTTAAATATCACCCAATGGCACTTTCGAATGTAGTGCGCTCGCGGATCAGGGTCGATTGCTACAACCACACATCACCAAAGGGAATGGTCGTCATGAGAAGTCTTCTTGAAGTTTTGAATGCGGCGCAACGCATCGAAAATGTGTCGTGTAAAGAGTGGCACCCTCCTCCGCTAATCACGAGTAGTTGCATCCCGCGAGGATAAACATCGCTATTCGACGATCCCCTCATGCCGCCGATTATTAAGTGGCAGGACCTTCAGTACCTGGAAGTATTCTATGTCGAAGTTCATTGCGCTCCCCCAGCACGCCACTGCCTATGCTCCCGAACGTTTAAAGCCACTCGTTGATCCTGTTATCGAGAAGCTGCTGTATGCAAGTCCACATACACTGGTAGCGCTCGTCGCTGAGCATGGATCGCCATTAAACCTGACGTGGCCACATGCACTTAAAGCGAATGTCGTCGCTCTGCAAGATGTATTGAATAAGCAGGGGGTACGTCATGAAATTTTCTACGGCGCCAAAGCCAATAAATCTCAGGCACTGATCAGCGCCGCCATATCCGCCAACATAGGCGTGGACGTCTCCAGCATCCATGAGTTTCAGGATGCGCTCCGTGCAGGGGCCAGACCTGACCGACTGTGTGCAACAGGACCGGCCAAGACCGAGGCGTTCCATGAAGCGCTGGTCCGAAACGGCTCGCTGATTTCCATAGATTCGGAGGAAGAATTCGACCATCTGGAGGCGATTGTTCATCGCCTGGCCCCTCTGGGAAAGGCCAGGGTGTTGTTGCGCTATCGCCCCTCAAGTTGCAACGCCAGTCGTTTTGGAATGGACGCCAAAGGCTTGCTGCGTTGTTTACAGCGAATAACAGAAGTCCAGCACCTGATCACGTTCGACGGTTTCCACTTCCACCTCAGCGGTTATGGGTTCACGGATCGCGCACACGCCTTGAGTGAATTGACACCCTACATCGATGCGGCTCGCGAGATGGGTCTGGCACCCAGAATGATCGATATTGGTGGTGGCCTGCCGATGCAATATATCGAGCCTCACACCTACGAATCATTCTTGCAAAACAATAACAACGCCGACGACTATGACAACAACACAGTGCCCTCCTCGTTCTACCCTTACGGAACCGCCATCACCGCTTGCCAATGGTTGCAATTGTTTCTTGATTCAACATGCCAGGCAGCGTTGTCCGTCGCTCAATATTTGATTAGCCAGGATCTTGTTCTTGCGCTTGAACCAGGGCGCAGCCTTGTCGATCAGGCCGCCATATCGATATTCCGGATTACACGCACAAAGAAGCTGGCCAATGAAAAAACCGTGATATTCGTCGAAGGCAGTAGTTTCAGTGCCTGCGAGACGTGGTTTTCTTCCGAGTTTCTTATCGATCCCATATTAATCAGCACACAGCCTGACGAAGCACCCACGGGTATAACTTCGCCAGCGTATCTCGCAGGGCATAGTTGTCTGGACGACGATGTTATTACCCACCGCTTGATTAATTTCAGCGTAACGCCAAAACCCGGCGACTTACTGGTTTACGTCAATACCGCGGGTTATCAAATGGACTTGCTGGAAAACGAGTTTCATCGCCATCCACTGCCTCGGCGGATGATGGCGACCTGTTGTACGCAAGAGAACTTAACGTTTTCACCTGACTACTAAGGGAGTACTTCAATGATACTGAATAAAGTTTCGGACCTGATTGGCAATACGCCAATGTTGTGTATATCCGTTCCCGAAACGAACGCCAGACTCCTGCTCAAGATTGAGAAGAACAACCCCGGCGGCAGCATCAAAGACAGGATGGCGAGAAACATGGTGTTGGCTGCGCTGAAGTCGGGACGACTCAAGCCTGGCGGTGTCATCGTCGAGTCGTCATCAGGCAACACCGGCATCGGCTTGGCCATGGCGGCGGTCGAGTTCGGCTTGCGCTTTATTGCCGTGGTGGATCACCACGCCGCCCAGGACAAAATTGCCGTCATGAAAGCACTGGGCGCAGAGGTTCGATATGTCGCTGGCGAGTATCGGGAGGACGAAGTCGCCGTCGTTGAGCGCCAGCGCCTGGCGGCCGAATTAGGCGGGGAAATACCGGGCGCGGTGTTTATGAACCAGTCCGACAATGCGGCAAATGCCGGTGGCTACTCCGACTTTGTCCGAGAGACCGTTGCGCAAGCAAAGGGCAATGTCGATGCCTATGTCGGTTGCGTCGGGACAGGCGGCTCAATGACGGGTATCGCTCGCGGGCTGAAACTGCATAACCCGAATACCGTGACAGTTGCCGTAGAACCGGCCGGTTCGATTGTCTTTGGCCATCCCGGCTATCCGTACTATCAATCCGGTACCGGCACCCCCGCAGGCGACACCGTAGGACTGGTGCTCGACTACAGCTGCATCGATCTAGGCGTGCAAGTCACCGATTCCCAAGCGTTCGAAACGGCCAGGTATATCGCCAGAAACATGGCGCTGCTTGTCGGCGGATCGACCGGAGGCGCGATCTTCAAAGCCCTGGAGTTGATTCATAAAGGCGTGATTACCGGGAATGTCGTCGTCCCGATTGCCGATGGCGGAGAAAAGTACCTCCACACTGTGTTCAACGATAAATGGCTGGGGGAGCGAAACCTGCTCGACCCGGACGTATGGCCTCAACTGGACACCTGGCTGGGTAAAGCCCAATTACCGGACAACGTTTCGACTGCTCTGCAACTGAGCGTCGCATGAGCCTGGCCACTCAAGGAGCACAACCAAAATGAAGCCGCTAAAAGTAGCGATCTGTGGCGGTGGCAGGACGGGACATCTCAACGCCATCTTGTTCAAACAGCTTCGCAACGTTCAGGTTTCGATGCTGACAAGCAACCTGGATATCGTCGATCAGTATTCTCGAAATATCAGAATGACCGCGATCCTGCCGGACGGTAAGACACAAAGCGCCCAACTGGATCTGGTGACCACTGACGCAAAGGCCGCGGTCCAGGATGCGGACATTGTGATCATTACGGTGCCGGCACATGTGCGACAACAAACGCTTCGCGCTATCGCGCCCCACCTCTCGTCCAGTAAGCCGGTCTACGTGGGGGCCATACCCGGCTTCTGCGGATTCGACTGGCTGGCACAAGCGATGTTGATAGACCGTCCAAATGCAGTGATCTGGGGAATGAAGGATGTTGCGCACACTGCATTCGATCTCAAGCCCGGACTGTCAGTCAAAATGGGCGGCACCAAAAGCCAACTCTACGTGGCGACGCACTCGCGAGAGTCAGAAGCATCCCGGCGGACGCTGCTTGGGCATCTCACTACGTTGTACGGCCCCTGCGTCGCGTTACTGGATAACTACCTGGAAATTACCCTGACACCGGGCAATCCGATCATGCACAGCTCGGTCATCTACGGGCTAATCGGACCTTATGGACAATGGCACCAAAAAATATTCCCCGAGCGCATGTGCTGGTGGACCGAATGTCCGGAGCTGGGCGCCTATTTCCTTGAGCGAATGGATCAGGAGAATCAGGACCTGTGCGCCGTCATCAGCCAACGACTGGACATCGATCTCTCTTCGGTCAAATCCCTCAAACAGGAAATAGTTGAAGCTTACGCAGAGCAAATCCGCGATCAGAGCAGCATGTTGTCGATCTTGCGAACCAACCAGGCTTACAACGCCATCCTCGCGCCCATGGTGCCGGCCGGGGACAACCGCCCTGGCTACGTGATTGAACGGGAAAGCCGGGCATTCAACGAAGACGTTGCCTACGGGCTGGTGCTACTGGTCGAGATGGCCAAGCGATTTGAGCTGAAAGTCCCCTACATCGAAGAAGTCCTGCACTGGAGTGTTTCCTACATGCAGGGCTTACGCGACTCCGCGCTGGACTACTTTCCGAGCAGCTGGCCGCGCACGCCATGAACAGCAAACCGACCTCCTCTCCACTTCTCGACGAGCCGATATCTGATATGGACGACCTGAACACGCTAATCACCTACTCCCGCAAAAATGCCATGCGGCGCCTGATTCGCTGCCTCTTTGCAGAAGGCATTCTGGACAAATCAGCACTGATCTTTTCCGATGACGGAAAACAGGCAACCCTTCCCCTGAAAGATTCGAGCGCGACGCTCTCTTTCGATGATTTCAAGCTTGCGCCGGCCGACACTCACGTCAACGACGGTGACATCGTGCTGGTTACTCAGGACGGGGCCCGCAAGAAGATCCAGACCCATCAGGCGTTGATTGACGTGCTGCGTGCCAGCTTCGACTTTGCACCGACTGATGAAGGCGTTGACGGGCTGAAATCCGACATGGAAAACAGCCTCACCAATGACGCTCAGGCTCGCCTTTATCGCCAAGGCTGGAACGCACAGCTTGCCAGCCAAACCGAAGAAGCCGGGCTCAACAGCCTCACAGACTATTTGCGGCAACACATCAGCACCAAGGATGCGGCCATCCTGCTCGACCAATGGGGATCGCTGGAGGGACATCCTTACTATCCGACGTGGAAATCGAGGCCGGGTCTGAGCGACGAAGAAGTGGAGCAATTGTCGCCTGAGTTCAACGCACGCGTGCCACTGAGGATTGCGTCACTGCGAGCCGACATGGCGAAGATGGAAAGCATGCCGCATGTGAAGAGTTACCACGCCTGGTTTGCCAGTAACTTCCCGGCCCAGTGGGACGAGTGGAAGGCAGGATTGAACGCAAAAGACCTCGATGAAAAGCAGTGGTTACCGTTGCCCATTCACTCCTGGCATCTGAACGCCTACGTGCTAAGGACCTTTGCCGCAGAGATCGAAGAAGGAATCCTGATGACCGACGGCCCGGATATCGAGACGCTGCCGACCATGTCGTATCGCACGATGATGCCCGCTCAGGCTGAGACAGCTCCACTGATCAAACTGCCTATCGCCGTGTGGATGACCAGTGAACTGCGCAGCCTGCAGGCCAAGTCGATTCACATGGGCCCGCGCATCAGCAAGGTGATTACGCAGATTCTTGAAGCCGAGAACGGCTTTGACAACACGCTGGAAATTTTCCCGGAGGAGATCGGCGTGCGCTACAAACACGCCGTCACGCAGGACGATGCGCCAGGCCGACACTTGTCGGTGGTCTATCGGGCAAGCAAGCAAGCCTTCGACCGCACCGACGAATGCCTGCCCATCACCGTCGCCTCGCTGTTCACGCGCTTGCCGGGAAACGCCCGGCCCTTGTTCACCGATTTGATCGAACGTGATGGCGCACCCGCGTCGCCCACCACTGTCGAAGCGTGGTTCAGGCAGTACGCGAAAGTCGTCACCCAGCCGGTCGTCGCTATCTATTTGCTGTACGGCATTGGGCTCGAGGCACATCAGCAGAACACGATGGTACTGTTTTCCCCCGATGGCAAAGCACGTAGCCTGCTGATCCGTGATTTCGGCGACGGCCGTACTTATGCTCCCTTGCTGGAGGCGCGCGGCTTCGAACTGCAACCCCACGTGCAGCCCGGAATCCTTCCTACCGTGTTCTCTGACGATATCGAACCGGTCAGGATGTTCGTACTCGATGCCTGCTTCCTGAGTCACTTGCACGAGGTCGCCCTTTGGTTGACGAAGGAGTACTCACTGGAAAACAACCGGATGTGGGATGTATTAAGAGAAGAAACAGAACAGGCGTTCGCGGCGGTTGAAGATCGTGTTTCGAAGACGCTATGGGCAACAGAGCGCAAAGCGTTTCTGCAAGACCCTTGGCCAACCCGGTCATTGTTGAGAATGCACCTGCTCCAGTATTCCAACTATCGGTTGCAACACGTCCTGACCAATCCACTCAACGCAGCATAAAGACTGAGGCTGACCCATGTCCCACGCAGGTATCGCTCAGGGTTCGCGAGTAAGAATCCTGATTTATCTTCTTTTTGCGATCCAGCTTGTCTCCATGGGAGCAATGGAAATGAGCGGGCCGTTCTGGCCTGTCCACCTGCGCGGACTGACCGGGTCAGACTCGGTGTTCAGTTTTGCCAGCATCGCGGTCTATGTCGGCCCGATGCTGGGCATTATTCTCACCAGCGCATTCTGGGGGCGTATCGGCGATCGATACGGCCATAAAATGATGATGATCCGTGCGTTGGCCGGGTTATCGCTGACTCAACTGGGTTTGGCACTTTCAACCGATATCTGGATGATCCTGGTGCTGCGCTTCTTGCAGGGTGCCTTCGCAGGCTACATCGCACCCGCTCAGGCGTACGGGGTCAGCATTGAAGCTCCATCACGCCGTGCCCGGTTATTTGCCATTCTTCAGATTTCAACGAATGTCGGCTCCTTGCTCGGTGCGGTAGTCGGGGGTTTGATTCTCGATTACGCCACGTTCTTCTGGATCAACATCATCGCTTCAGGCTTATGTGCCGTGTGCACGGTCGTTGCGGCGATCACGCTACCCGACGTACCTCCAGTGAAAAAACCTTCGGCCGCCAACCCGGCGGCAACCACGAAGGCCACTGGCTCATCCGGTATCTGGCAGGCCTCTCCCCTGTTGTCGTTGCTCGGCATCATGGGGATTCTGCTGCTGGCCCGAATGCTTCCGCAAACCTCGTTTTCGCTGTATGTCAGCTCCATATTCGAGGTCAGTAATTCGATCGTGGGCCTATGCTATGGCTTGCTGGCGCTTGGATTCATCCTTTCGGCGGCGCCCTGGTCCCGGTATTTCGAGCACCGTTCGCAGCAGGAAACGTTGCACCGAACAGCCTACATCGTGGTCGGCTGCATCGGTTTGACGGCGTTGGCCGGCATCACCCGCAACCCGGTCATCTTTGTCATTGCCTATTTCATCTGGGGCGTACTGCTGGGCGCCACGACCCCGGTGCTCATGGCGTTGATTTCAAAAACAGCGGACAGCTCGCAGCAAGGGTATGTGCTGGGTATCGCGCAGAGCACCTCGCAGTTCGCCTCCATAGCCGGTATCTCTGCTGGAGCGTTGCTGAGCCAACACTACGGCCTGCAATACACCTACCTGTTCGTTTCTGTGGCGTATGCCATCGCGCTGCTTCCCATCATCGCCATGCGCTATTGGCCGGTGGTCATGCTGGCGAACGAAGTGCCGCCCAGCGACTGACCCAGGTATTCGTCCGACCCTGGGGGGCGTGCGCCATCATGAACTAACCTAGGGTCTGTTGAGGGAACGCGGCAATACGAAATGAAGGGCTGTCGATTTGGGGCACGGCCATTCGACTAGCAAGTGAGTCACTCAAATCAGCGGAGATAAGACGATGCGATTCATGATCATTGTGAAAGCCAGCCAGGATTCCGAAGCCGGCGTGATGCCCACCGAAGAATTGTTGACCGCGATGGGCAACTACAACGAAGAACTGGTCAAGGCCGGCATCCTCATCGGCGGCGAAGGCCTGCACCCCAGTAGCAAAGGCACCCGCGTGCGCTTCTCGGGTGACCAACGAATAGTGACCGACGGCCCGTTCGTCGAAACCAAGGAGCTGATTGCCGGCTACTGGCTGTGGCAGGTGAAGTCGAAGCAGGAAGCCATCGACTGGGTCAAACGATGCCCCAATCCGATGCCAGGCACAGACGCCGAGATCGAGATTCGCCAGGTGTTCGAGGCTGAGGATTTCGGTGCTGAGTTCACGCCCGAGCTGCGTGAGCAGGAAGAGCGTGTATGGGCACAGGCGAAAGAGCAGACGAAGAAGTGCTAACTAAAATGTAGAGGCGCGATGATTCGCGCCTCTGTTGACCTCAACAGCCCCTGGGATCTGTGTGAGTTTTTCCACTTCGGAGGGCAGATGCTCGACATCAATCAATTGCGTGCCGACACACCTGGCGTCAACCAGATCATTCATTTCAACAACGCGGGCGCAGCCCTGATTCCTGATCCGGTTATCGCGGTGATGACCCGTCACCTGCAGCTTGAGGCCAGATGGGGTGGGTACGAAGCGGCCGCGCAAGTCGAGGCAGAGCTTGAGGGTGTTTACCTGTCCATCGCGCGGCTGATCAATGCTCAACCGAAGGAGATTGCAGTCATCGAAAACGCCACCCGAGCATGGGATATGGCGTTCTATTCCTTGCCCTTAATGCCGGGGGACGTTGTCCTGACATCGACCACTGAATACGCGGGCAATTACATTCCCTACTTGCAGCTGAAAAAGCAGCGCGGTATCGAAATCAGGTTCATACCCAACGACGAATACGGTCAGGTCTCTCTCGCAGCCCTGGAAACCATGCTGTGCGACGATCGCGTCGCCCTGGTTTCCTTGCCGGTCATTGCGACCAACGGAGGACCGGTACAACCAATAGAACAGATTGGAGCCCTGGCTCGGGCGGCTGGAGTGTTGTACTTGCTCGATGCTTGCCAAGGCGCGGGGCATATCCCCATCGACGTGAAAAAGATTGGCTGTCATATGTTGGCCGCCACCAGTCGAAAATACCTTCGCGGGCCACGGGGCATGGGTTTTCTGTACGTGGAAAAAAACCTTTGCCAAAACCTGGAGCCAACGTTTCTGGATCTGCACGCAGCCTCGCTGCTGACACCCGAAACCTTCGAGATTCGTGGTGATGCAAAGCGCTTCGAAAACTGGGAGTGCAACATCGCGGCAAAGCTGGGCTTCGGGGCCGCCGTGGACTATGCGTTGGCGACAGACGTCGATGCGATATGGGAGCGTATCCAGTCCTTGGCCAGCTACTTGCGCACGCGTCTTGCCCAGGTCAATGGCCTTGCCAATCAGGACGTCGGGCAGGTCAAGTCAGGCATTGTCACCTTCACTTTGAACGGACATACGTCCAGTCAATTGCAGCACATGCTTGGCGCCGAGAAAAAACGCATCAATGTCACCCCTTCGACCTTTCGCTCAACCATGGTCGACATGCAGCAGCGGGGGTTGAAAGATGTCGTCCGCGCCTCAGTACATGCCTACAACACTGAGTCAGAAATCGACGTTCTGATCGAAGCGCTGGAGCGTTTCTCATCTGAACAGCCCTGACAGCAGAGCCGGGGCTGTTCGCGATGTTGATCCGTACACCGATGTTGGCCACGCCCGATGGTGCTAAACGTCACGGGACCGCGCAGGCTGCGCGACAAATCCGGGATAACGCCTTGGGTAAATCAGGGCGCGAAACTGGGCTCTCTCCCTAAACGGTCGATCAGAAGCGCGGTTTAAAGCCCGGTAGACTGTTGGCCAAGCACCAAGCCTGAATTGTCTGCACGACCCCTTCTGCTGAATTGTCCGCACCATCTTCAGGGTAATAGATCAGATCAGAACCACCTGCACCCGCCGCAAGGCTGTTTAGGTGTGCTATTAACTCAGCCTGAAAATCCTCTGTCCCTTCACAGTCTTTTATAGACTGAATCAGTGCTTTGAACTGGTCTTCGGTGTAGTCAGAAAGTGCGCTCTTAAGCTCCATCACTGTACCTCCCTATGAATATCTATATGATTTTTTGGGGTGTTAGCCCGCAGATTATCCACGTCATAAACAGCGCCGCCATCAGCAATATGCTCAACATGGTGCAGTTCAAAGGAAATCCGCTTTCCTATCTGATCACGCACACGAGTCGTTGGTGCTAGTCCCTTTACAAGCCTTTTAATGTTGTCTTGATTGAATTGACTGCTCAACTCTGGATCATTTCCGACGGCGATCCAAAACGCCTTCCTGAACGCATCGAAGCTAGCAAACTCGCGGCCTCTGAGCTGGTCGGCAATTCGTGTCGGAACGGGCGCCCCCAGCCCAACACCTGCCCCGGCGAGCCAAATCTCCGTCACGTCTTGACCAACGCCCGTAACCACACCCGGCGCACCACGCACATTGAGCGAGATATAGACCGGCAGGATTAGCGGATGACTCGGGAACCAGATAATGGCGTCCCGGAAGTCGGGCGGGTTTGCCGGGTGCTCATAGTGTTGCTCGGCCTGTTTGGCTTCTGGAAAGACAAACGCCGCAGGTAATGGCGGGGCTCCTTCCAGCGCTGGGATGCCCAGCACCCTGCTGGTATCGACGGCAGGTGTCCAGATCAGCTCTACGCCGTCGCCCAGATCGGCGACCAGTTGATCACCGCGTACAGGCGCGAAACTGAGATCCCCCCTGAAAGGTCGATCAGAAGCGCGATTTAAAGCCAGGCAGACCGTTAGCTTCGCGCCATTCTTTTATGGTCTGGGTGATGCCTTCGGCTGAGTCGTCAGCGCCTGGCTCGGGGTGATAGATCAAGTCCATCTTTTTTGGATGGCCGACAATTTTATTGAAATGAAGCAGAAGCACGTCGGCTCTGTCATCTGTTGGTGCAGCATCTTCTTTAAAAATCTCCTCCAAAAACTTAACAAATTGATGTTCGGTGTAATCAGAAAGGTTGTCTTTTATGTACGGATCGTTCATTTTTTCACCTTATTTCTGGTGTACTTCAACGTGATTCTTAGGGGTATTGACCCTCAAATTGTCTACGTTGTAGACCTCTCCGCCTTCGGATATCAACTCAACATGATGTATTTCATGGGAGATCCTAGAACCAGCAATATCATCAATATTAGCTCGGGGAGCCTTCCCTGCGCTCATACGAACGAGGTCTTTTGAAGAGAACTGCTGGCCTAGATCAGGATCTCTCGAAATCTCTATCCAGAATGCCCGCCTGAACGAATCGAAGCTGGAAAACTTCCGCCCCCTCAGCTCATCCGCAATGCGCATCGGGATCGGTGCCCCCAGCCCTGAGCCAGCGCCTGCCAGCCAAATCCCCGTCACGTCTTGACCAACGCCCGTAACCACACCCGGCGCACCACGCACATTGAGCGAGATATAGACCGGCAGGATTTGCGGATGACTCGGGAACCAGATAATGGCGTCCAGGAAGTCGGGCGGGTTTGCCGGGTGCTCATAGCGTTGCTCGGCCTGTTTAACTTCGGGAAAGACAAACGCCGCAGGTAATGGCGGGGCTCCTTCCAGCGCTGGGATGCCCAGCACCCTGCTGGTATCGACGGCAGGTGTCCAGATCAGCTCTACGCCGTCGCCCAGATCGGCGACCAGTTGATCACCGCGTGCGGTGGCGGCAATCAGCGGAACGCTTCGCCACGCTGAGTTGTTGCCGGTGTACACCCCGAACGCGCTGACCGACTCTGCGGGCAGATGTTTGAGGTTGATCCGTACGCCGATGTTGGCCACGGTCAGATTGGCGAATTCTTCGGTGCTGTAAAACGCAGTGTCAGACGCAAAGGTATTGGGCCAGAGCATGGCAACGGTACCCGCAATGCCACCTGCGACAACGCCTGTGCTGATAGCAAGATCAGACAGACCCAGCGACACCGAGCCACCGAGTCGCCCAGCCAGGGTCAGTGCCGTGGTTGAGCCGCCGATCAGTTGGAGTGGTGTACCCGCCGAGGTGATGGCTTCACCGGTACTGAGCACGGCATAGGTGCCGTAATTGCCCAACCCCTCAAAGGGCACGGGACCGCCGGGATAGCAGACCTGCCCCTTGGCCACGCTGATGGATTTGGCGAATGTGTGGTCCTGGACGGATGGCGGTTTTAGGCGCTCTGCTTTTTTGCGCTCTTCATATCGGCGAATGAGTTCAGCTTGTCGGTCGCGGTCGGCTTGTTGAACTGCTTGATACCGACGTACTTCTTCCTCTCGCGCCTGTTTACGCTCCAGAGCTTTTTGTGCTTCGGTAGGCCTGAATGGCTCCGTCCTGCTTGGTAGAGGTAGCGGAGTAACGACGTAGGGCCATTTTTTGGACCGTATCAGCCCTCGACGCTTGAGTGATTCATCACTTTCCTGAGACAGCTCCTGGGGCATTGTTTGTACTCTGCATACATTAAATCCATTTATGAGCGCGGCAGAATAACCGTACTAAACAGGTGTCACAACGACCCAGTTCATCCTTGCGTGGAAGGTGCGCTCCAAATTACAATTGGGAATACTTCTCAATCTCAAAGCAATGACCAGCCATGAGCGATTTGTCCGCAGCCACCCATAATCACCTGCGCAATGTCGAAGCCCTTTATACCGGCCATCACGGCTGGTTATACGCCAGGTTGCACAGGAAACTGGGCAATGCTCTGGATGCGGCGGATCTGGTTCATGACACCTTCACCCGCATTCTTGCCTCCAGGGTGGCCATCATTGATGAGCCCAGGGCCTATTTGAGCTGTGTCGCCAAGGGCATCCTCGTCAATTGGTGTCAACGCAAGGCCCTTGAACGCGCTTATCTGAGTGCTTTAGCGCAACTGCCCGAACCTCAAGCCCCTTCTCCAGAGCAGCGTTACATCGTTCTTGAAACGCTGCACGAGATAGACGCCATGCTGGATACCCTGCCGGCGCCGGTCAAACGCACGTTCCTGCTTTCGCAAATAAGCGGCATGAAGTACGAAGAGATTGCCCGTCAAATGGGCGTATCGCTGATTAGCGTAAAGCGCTACATGAAGCAGGCATTCCTGCAATGCCTGATGCTGGTGGAGTGATGCCGACTCGCCGCAGCAACTCGAACATTGATCCTCTGATCCTCAACGAAGCGGCCGAATGGCTGATGCGCTTGAGCGAGAGCAGCGTCACCGATACCGATAGAGCCGAATGGGAACGCTGGCGTGCCAGCAGCCCCGAGTGTCATCGGGCCTGGGCGCGTGCGGAACTGCTGTTGAGCAAATTGGGCGGACTGCCGCCCTCGTTGGCGATGTCGGCGCTGGACCGCCCCGCCAACCCGGGCCGCCGCGCCGCCCTGACAAAACTGGCGACGATACTGGCCCTGGTTCCGACAGGCTGGGGAAGCTGGAAACTGGTCGAATCGCAACAGTGGACGGCCGACTATCGATCGGCTGTCGGCGAGCGTCGCGAGCTGACGCTGGCCGACGGTTCGCAGATCACCCTGAACACCGACACTGCCGTCGACGTGCGATTTGACGCCGACCAGCGTCTCATCCGGCTGCGCCAGGGAGAAGTTCTGGTACAGACCGCACCGGATCCTTCTTCCACCGCCCGACCTTTCCTGGTCAGTACCACCGAAGGCCTGATGCAAGCGTTGGGCACCCGCTTTACCGTCCGCGAACTCGCCGGACGTACGCAGCTCGCCGTGCTGGAGGGCGCCGTGAAGGTCGAGTTGTCGAGCGCAACGCTCGATGCACCGCTGGTGGTGAGTGCTGGGCAACGCACGGACTTTTCTTCTCGGGCCTTCGACAGTGTCAAACCTGCGGACAAGTCCGTCAGCGCCTGGGCCCAAGGCATGTTGATGGCCGACAACATGCGCCTGGCCGACTTCGTCGCCGAGCTGGCGCGCTATCGCAGCGGCTTCGTTCGCTGCGACCCGGCGATTGCCGATCTACGCATCTCCGGCGCCTTCCCCATCAGCGATACCCAACGAACCCTGAACATGCTGGTACAAACCTGGCCGATCGTCGCCACGGGCCATTTGAACGGTTATTGGGTGTTGCTCTCCCCCGCTTGAACAGCACGCCGCAAAAAAACTTGCAGGAGGGTGATACTTTTTTTGATCTCGACTGGCAAGGGAAGGAAGAACTTCTCAATCTCGTCGAAAGGGTCATCACTCCATGTCCGTTGTACGTCCTCTGCGTTCGGATCGCTCGTTGAAGCTGGCTATCCGCAGCGCGATGCTAAGCCTTGCCCTGACCGCCGCCACAAGCCCCAACAGCTGGGCAGCCGCGCCTGCGCAATTGGATGCAGTCGCCACCAGGACCTATGACATCGCGGCCGGTCCACTGGGCCAGACGCTCGCAAGCTTTGCCATCGACAGCGGCATCGCCCTGTCATTCCAGCCCGCGTTGACCGAAGGCCTGACAAGCCCCGGACTGTCCGGCACCTATTCGACCCAGCAAGCCACTGCGCACTTGCTGGCTGGCAGTGGGCTGGAAATGGTCGGCAGAAGTGACGGCAGCTATACGCTGGCCAAACGCCCGACTGACGACGCCGGCGGCTTGACCCTCTCCGAGACCACCGTCAGCGCCGCCGAGGTACGCCAGGATACGTTGCCGCCGGTCTACGCCGGCGGACAGGTCGCCCGTGGTGGACGCCTGGGCATGTTAGGCAACAAAGACCTGATGGACGTCCCGTTCAGCGTCAGCAACTACACCTCGACCCTGATCAAGGATCAGCAGGCCGTGACCGTGGCAGACGTGCTCGAGCGCGATTCCTCGGTGCGCTCCACCGGTCAGGCTGGCGGCGTCGTCGACTCGTTTTTCATCCGCGGTTTTCCGGTCGGCGAAGGCAATTTGGGGGAACTGGCGTTCGATGGCGTCTACGGCGTTGCGCCCAACTATCGAGTGTTCACCGAGTACGCCGAACGGATCGAAGTGATCAAAGGCCCCGGCGCCCTGCTCTACGGCATGTCTCCGAACAGCGGTGTGGGCGGTGTGATCAACATCGTCCCCAAGCGATCGCTTGACGAGGATCTGACGCGGTTCACCGCCAGTTACGCAACGGATTCGCAAATCGGTGGGCACATCGACCTGAGCCGTCGCTTCGGCGATGAGCGCCAGTTCGGCGTGCGCATCAACGGCAGCACCCAGCAAGGTGATACTGCGGTCGACAAACAATCGCGCGACGTGGACATCGGTGCGATTTCCCTGGATTACCAGGGCGAAAGACTGAGAACAACCCTGGATTTGATCAGCCAGGAAGAACAGTTCGATGCACCTTCCCGGCCGTTTCTGATCGCGTCCGGCGTAGACATCCCGTCGGCGGCCAATGGCAGCAAAAACGTGACCCAGGACTGGGGCTGGTCGGATACGAAGGACAAATCCGCACTGTTGGGCGCCGAGTATGACTTGAGCGACGCCTTGACCGTCTTTGCCCATGCCGGTGGCGGGAAATCCGAGGTGTCGCGGTTGTCCGACCAGACCCCGACCATCCTCAACGATGCTGGCGATACCCGCTCGATTCCGGGTTATTACAAATTCGAGGTCGAACGCTACACCGTCGATGCCGGCGCTCGTGCCCGCTTCGACACCGGCCCGATCAGCCACGCCACCACCTTGCAAGTCACCCGCTACCGCGACGAGCTGTCCAGAGGGATCATTTCCGGCCCGGCCATCCTGTCCAATATCTACCACCCCACGGACAGCCCAAAACCGTCTATTGCCACTCCGGACGCGCTGAAGATTTCCGAAACCGAATTGTCCGGCGTCGCGCTGGCCGACACCTTGTCAGTGCTAGACGAGCGCCTGCAAGTCACCCTCGGATTGCGCAAACAGAACATTGAATCGGACAATTTCAACGCGGCCGGCGCGGTGACGTCTTCGTACGATAAAAGCGCGATGACGCCGCTCTTCGGGCTCGTGGTCAAACCCTGGGAGCACGTTTCGTTTTACTACAACTACATCGAAGGATTAAGCAAAGGCGATATCGCGCCGGCGACTGCTTCAAACTCGGGTGAAATCTTCAAACCCTACATCTCCCGCCAGCAAGAAGTCGGCGTCAAAGTCGACTACGGTACCTTCACCTCAACCTTGAGCCTGTTCCAGATCAAGAAGCCCAGCGGCGAACTGGCTGCCGGCGTTTTCTCGGTACAGGGCGAGCAACGCAACCGTGGCGTGGAGCTGAACATATTTGGCGAGGTCACCGACGGTGTACGCCTGCTCGGTGGCGTGACATTCCTCGATGCCGAACTGACCAAGACCGCCACGGCTGCCAACCGTGGCAACACCGCCGTAGGCGTACCCGACGTGCAGGCCAATCTCTGGGCCGAATGGGACACGCCGTGGATCGAGGGCGTTACGCTGACCAGCGGTGCGATCTACACCGGCAGCCAGTACGTCAATCAGGCGAACACCCAGGAGCTCGATCCCTGGACCCGGATCGATGCGGGTGCTCGTTACACCACCCGCATTGAAGGGCGACCGACGACCTTGCGCGCCACGGTACAAAACGTATTCAACCAAGAGTACTGGTCTGGCGTTGCCTCTTACGGCGCCTTTTCACAAGGCGCGCCACGCACCTTGCAATTATCGGCCACCGTCGATTTCTGAAACGTTTAGAGCGCGTGCAACGGCTTTGGCCTTTGCACGCCCATCACCCAACGGCAGGATGTTCAACTATGGCATTTCAACATCGACGGAGCTGCGCGTTCATCGCCCTTCTGTTCGCAGGATTTCTAGGGGCCGGCGCCTTCGCTTCGATATTCCCTCGCAGCGCCGTCGCAGCCAGTCAGGACCCGGCCATGACTACCGTGACCGATCTTCTTGGCCGCAAGGTTCAGGTTCACGTACCGGTCAGACGGGTGATTCTGGGCGAAGGTCGCCAACTCTATCTGGTGGCAGCCCTGGATACGTACAATCCGATTCAACGCATCGTCGGCTGGCGCAAGGACCTGATTCAGTCCGACCCGGACACTTATGGCGCCTACCTGCGGGCTTTTCCCAAGATTGCCGACATCCCGACCTTTGGTGGATTTGAAGAGGGAACGTTCGACATAGAGCAGGCTATTTCGCAACAGCCGGACGTCATCATCCTGAACATCGAAGCCCAGCATGCCACTGAGGATGCTCGTTACATCGAGAAGCTCAACGCGTTGGGTATTCCCGTGGTGTATGTCGACTTTCGCAATAACCCGATGGAAAACACCGAGCCGACCATGCGCCTGTTCGGACAGCTATGGGGCCAGCAAGCGCGCGCCGAAGCATTCATCAGCTTTCGTCAGCAGCAAATCGCCCGGGTCACCGATGTCATCAAGGCTAACCAGCCGCTGCGCCCGAAAGTGTTTATCGAGCGCATCGGCGGTTACACCGACGATTGCTGCCTGAGTTTTGGCAACGAGAACTTCGGCAGATTTGTCGAAATGGCCGGCGGCGACAACATTGCCAAAGGCATCATCCCCAGCACCTTTGGCCAACTGAACCCGGAGCAGGTGATCGTCGCCAACCCCGATCAGGTGGTCGTCACCAGCGCCAACTGGGAAGCCTTTGCCCCGAAAGGTCATTGGGTCGGCGTCGGACCGGGCGCCGACCTGGCGCAAGCCCAGCACAAACTGCAGTGGTACACCCAGCGCCCCGCCTATGCCGGAATAAAGGCTCAGGACAGTCGTGAGTTTCATGCCATCTGGCATCAGTTTTACAACAGCCCCTACCAGTTTGTGGCGATTCAACAGTTGGCCAAATGGTTGCATCCGACGTTATTTGCCGACCTCGACCCGGACGCCTCGTTCCGCGAACTGCATGAGCGTTTTTTGCCTGTTGCGTATGAGCCGGGCTATTTCGTGAGCCTGAAAACACCGGAGGGCAAGCCATGAGTTCTTTGGGCACAGCGGACATCGCACAGCGCGATACCTACCGCAAACTGGTATTACGCAAGCGCCTGATCCTGGGCGCTATCGCCGTTCTACTGCTGATGAGCGTTCTGCTCGATCTCGCGCTGGGGCCGGCCAGCTACAGTGTCGGCGAGGTACTGAACGCGCTGCTTTCACCCGACACAGCCCCCGCTCAAGTGCGGGTGGTCATGTGGGAGATCCGCCTTCCCGTGGCCCTGATGGCAGTGGCTGTGGGCGCCGCCTTGTCGCTGGCCGGTGCGCAGATGCAGACGATCCTCAACAACCCGCTGGCCAGCCCCTTCACCCTGGGCATCTCCGCCGCCGCCAGTTTTGGGGCGGCCATGGGCCTGGCATTTGGCGTTGCCTTATTCCCACTCGCCGCGCAATACATGGTTCCGCTGAACGCCTTTATCATGGCGATGCTCTCGGCTTTGCTGATTCATGTTCTGAGCATGCGCCGCGGGGTGACCGCAGAGACCATCGTCCTGCTGGGCATCGCCCTGGTGTTCACCTTCAATGCGCTGCTGGCACTGGTGCAATTTTTCGCCACCGAGCAGGCGGTCGCTGCGGTGGTGTTCTGGACCATGGGCAGCCTGACCAAAGCCACGTGGCCCAAGCTTGGAGTGATATGCCTGGTGATACTGATCACCCTTCCGGTCTTCGCCAAACGTGCCTGGGCCTTGACTGCGCTTCGCCTGGGTGACGACAAGGCGGCCAGCTTTGGCATCAACGTCCGGCGCTTGCGTTTCCAGACCTTGATCATGGTCAGTCTGCTGGCTTCATTCCCGGTGGCCTTCGTCGGTACCATCGGATTTATCGGTCTGGTAGGACCGCATATCGCCCGCATGCTGATTGGTGAGGATCAACGTTTCTTTCTGCCGGCTTCACTGCTGACCGGGGCACTTATCCTGTCCGCGAGTTCGGTGATCAGTAAAACCTTGATCCCGGGCGCGATCTTCCCTATCGGGGTCGTGACCTCGCTGATCGGTGTGCCGTTTTTCATATCTCTCATTCTCAGCGGGAAGAAGAACTCATGGTGAACATACAACTTGAGAACCTCGGTGCCCGCTATGGCAATCGACAGGTTATTTCAGGCGTGACCACTTCGACTTTTTTTGGCGGCCAGGTGGTCGCGGTGGTGGGGCCCAACGCTGCCGGCAAATCGACCCTGTTCAAACGGATGGCCGGACTGATCGATGGGCCGGGACAGGTCATTGTGCAGGACTCGAAAAAGGGCCTCCAGGGCATTTGCTACATGCCCCAAGGCCTGAATGCCAGTGCCCGATTGACGGTCTACGAATCGGTCCTGCTGGCACGCAAGCAGCTGACCCCAGGCTGGGTGGTGCATGACGATGAGTTGAAACTGGTGGATCAGATCCTCGGGGCCTTGGGAATCACCGACCTCTCCTTTCGAAATCTCGGCGAACTCAGCGGTGGTCAGCAGCAGTTGGTGTCCATCGCGCAAACCCTGGTTCGCGAACCGGAAATCATGCTCATGGACGAACCGACCAGTGCTCTGGACATGCATCGACAGGTGCAGGTACTGAACTTCATGCGCTCACTGGCCAGAAAGCGCGAAGTCATTGTGTTCATCGCGATCCATGACCTGAACCAGGCACTGCGTTTTGCCGATCAGGTGCTGGTCATCGCCAACGGCACGACGCAAGGCAGTGGCCCCAGTGAGGACGTCATCTCGGTGCAGATGTTGCGTGACGTCTACAACGTCGAGGCGCGAATCGAGAAATGCACGAGAGCGGTCAGCCACATCATCGTCGACGGTATCGTTGCAGAAGTTGACGTGAATCATTGTGAAGTTAAAGATCTGCCTCGCACACTCAACGGCCAATCGAATTGACATTCTTTTTACATTTACTTAACGTTTTTTTCTCATTCCCAGCACTAAATTGCGCTCCGACTTGACATGAGAATGATTCGTATTGTTTGTGCGATTTGCGCGTACTTTTACCGACATTCCATAACCGGCTTGCCACCATAACTCTTCGAAAAACCGCTGGAGCTGCCAACAGAATGACTTTCCGTATCCCTGCCTTCCTCAAAACGGCATTGCTGACGACCGCTCTGTTGAGCGCTGGCCATGCGTACGCGGCTCCAAGCGCCGACGGCATCGTGGTTTACAACGCTCAACACGAAAGTCTGACCAAGTCCTGGGTAGAAGGCTTCACCCGTGAAACGGGGATCAAGGTCACCGTGCGCAATGGCGATGATACCGAGATGGGCAACCAGATCGTGCAGGAAGGTGCCGCCTCCCCAGCCGATGTGTTCTTGACCGAAAACTCGCCTGCCATGGTACTGGTGGACAACGCCGGCCTGTTCGCGCCAGTTGCACCCACTACCCTTGAGCAAGTGGGTTCGGCCTATCGTCCGGCCCATGGCAAATGGGTTGGCATCGCAGCCCGCTCCACCGTGTTTGTCTACAACAAGAGCAAACTGACCGAAGCCGACCTGCCAAAGTCCCTGCTTGACCTGGCGTCCCCAAGCTGGAAAGGCCGCTGGGCCGTGTCGCCTGCTGGTGCCGACTTCCAGGCGATTGTCGCCGCTGTACTGGAACTTAAAGGTGAGGCCGCTACCCTGGATTGGCTGAAGGCGATGAAAACCAACGCCACCGTCTACCGCGGTAACAGCGCAGTGCTCAAAGCGGTGAATGCCGGCCAGATCGACAGCGGCGTGATCTACCACTATTACAGCTTCGTCGATCAATCCAAGACCGGCGAGAACAGCAAGAACACCTCCCTGCACTACTTCAAACACAAAGATCCGGGAGCCTTTGTCAGCATCTCCGGTGGCGGTGTTCTGGCGTCCAGCAAACACAAGGAAGAGGCTCAGGCTTTCCTGAAGTGGATTACCGGTAAAGACGGTCAGGGTATCCTGAAGACCGGCAACTCGTTCGAGTACGCAGTGGGCGTGAAAGCTGAATCCAACCCTAAACTGGTTCCGTTGCAACAGCTCGACGCCCCGGTGGTCGACGCCTCCAAACTCAACAGCAAAAAGGCTGTCGAGCTAATGACTCAGGCAGGGCTGCTGTAATTTGATGTCAGAGCAAACCATGGTCTCAGACCCTGCTGGAGTCGCTTCGGCGACTCCAGCGAACCTTCGTCGACGATCGCGCGGTTCCTTCGGGAACCGCAGTGGCACGTGGGTGGCCGGATTATCCATTCTGGTCTCGTTACTGGCGCTGTTGCCGATCGCCTTCGTTCTCGGCGTTTCCTTGCAGACTGGATGGGCAACCATCGTCGCGCTGGTGTTCCGGCCACGGGTCGCGGAGCTATTGATCAACACCGTTTTGCTGGTGGTGATCACGATTCCCTTGTGTGTTGCACTGGGCGTAGCTCTGGCCTGGCTGACCGAGCGCACTGACCTGCCCGGTCGGCGCTTGTGGTCACTGCTGGCGACCGCCCCCCTTGCGGTGCCGGCGTTCGTGCACAGCTATGCGTGGGTCAGTCTGGTCCCACCGATTCATGGGCTGTTTGCCGGGGTATTGGTCTCGGTCATTGCCTATTTCCCCTTTCTCTATTTACCGATTGCAGCAACGCTGCGACGTCTTGATCCGGCCATCGAAGATGTGGCCGAGTCACTGGGCCTCAAGCCTTGGGCCGTGTTTTTCCGGGTTGTGTTGCCCCAGCTGCGTTTGGCTATCGGCGGTGGCGCCTTGTTGGTCGGGCTGCATCTGCTGGCTGAATACGGCCTCTACGCGATGATTCGCTTCGACACCTTCACCACTGCGATCTTCGATCAGTTCAAGTCCACCTTCAATGGCCCCGCCGCCAACATGCTGGCAGGCGTGCTCGCGCTGTGCTGCCTGGCCATGTTGACCGCTGAGTCGGCCAGTCGCGGCCAGGCCCGTTATGCGCGGGTGGGATCCGGGAGTGCTCGCCTGCAGCGGATTTTGCGGCTGGATCGCAAGACCACAGCCTTGGCGCTGACGCTACCGATAGTGAGCAGCGTGCTGGCACTCGGCGTGCCACTGATCACCTTGGGCAAGTGGCTGATTGCTGGCGGCGCAGAAGTCTGGAAGCTGGGAGATCTTCTGCCAGCACTGGAGCAGACGCTGCTTCTTGGGGTCGCTGGCGCGATCATTACCACCTGCGCGGCGATCCCCATCGCCTGGCTGTCGATCCGCTCGCCGGGACGACTGCACCGCGTGCTGGAAAGCTGCAACTACATCACCAGCTCCTTGCCGGGCATTGTCGTCGCCCTGGCATTGGTGACCATCACCATCAATTTTGCCCGGCCGATTTACCAGACCACGATCACCGTACTCCTGGCTTATGTGCTGATGTTCCTGCCCAGAGCCTTGGTCAGTTTGCGCGCGGGCATTGCCCAGGCACCGGTTGAGCTGGAAAACATGGCCCGCAGTCTGGGCCGTTCGCCCAGCCAGGCGCTGTGGCTGATTACCCTGCGACTGGCGGCACCGGGTGCCGCCGCAGGTGCTGCACTGGTGTTTCTGGCGATCACCAATGAGCTGACCGCCACCCTGCTGCTCGCCCCCAACGGGACTCGCACCTTGGCCACCGGTTTCTGGGCCATGACCAGCGAGATCGACTACGCCGCCGCTGCGCCTTATGCGTTGATCATGATCCTGCTTTCGCTTCCGTTGACCGGACTTCTTTACCATCAATCCAAACGCACGGCGGGCCGATGAACGCTCTTGAATTGACCTCGATCAACAAATCCTTTGGTTCGCAGCGGGCCCTGGAGAATATCCACCTGTCGATTCCGGCAGGCAGTCGCACCGCGATCGTCGGTCCTTCCGGTTCGGGCAAAACCACCTTGCTGCGCACGATCGCCGGGTTCGAATTTCCTGACTCGGGCAACATCGTGCTCAATGGCCAGACGCTGGTCGATGACTCGAGCCAGGTGCCGGCCCACCAGCGAATGATTGGCTATGTTCCGCAGGACGGCGCCCTGTTCCCGCACATGACGGTAGCCGGCAACATCGGCTTCGGACTTACCGGTAACGCGGCGTCGAAACAGCAACGGATTGCCGAGCTGATGGACATGGTCGCGCTGGACTCACGCATGAGTCAGCGCTGGCCTCACGAGCTTTCAGGTGGTCAGCAACAACGGGTAGCCCTGGCCCGCGCCCTCGCGCAACGCCCCCGGTTGATGCTGCTGGACGAACCGTTTTCTGCGTTGGACACCGGCCTGCGCGCCTCCATGCGCAAGATGGTGACACGACTCCTGAGTGACGCCGGCGTCACGACCATCCTGGTGACTCACGACCAGGCCGAAGCGCTGTCCTTTGCCGATCAGTTGGCCGTCATGCGCCAGGGCCGACTGGTGCAGGCAGGCCCGCCCATGGACCTTTATCTGCAGCCCCATGACGAGGAAACGGCATTTTTCCTCGGCGACGCCGTGATGATGCCCGCCGTGATCAAAGATGGCCGGGCGGCCTGCGACCTGGGGCATGTCCACGTCAACGAGGCCTCTCCAAACGGCGCCGCACGGATCATGTTGCGGCCCGAACAGCTCCAGATATCCGGCAAAAACGCTATCCAGGACCCGACGCAGGGATGCTTCGGGGTCGTCACAGAACGCGATTTTGGCGGCAATACCTGCACCCTGACGGTAGAACTGAAGGTGCCCTCCCCATCCATCGATGGACAGCCATCGGGCCGGTCCTTGATGGTGCGCAGCTCTGGTATCCATGCGCCTGCAGTAGGGACCACGATACACATCTACACAGAAGGCCACGCTCACGTTATGGCCCAATGCCCGTAAGTTAAGTGAACAGAAGGCTTGAAACCGCGAAGATCTAATGTGGGAAGGGCCGGGCCCTTCCCACACTAGAATCGCTTTGTTCTAGAGATCGCGCATCCTTAACTTACTGGCATTGCGGTATGCCCGGTGTCCTGCGCAACACCTCGTTCCTTTACCGCAGATTCGCTACTATGTTTGCCCCGCGTTCCTTGTCTGCGGATTTCTTGATTCTGGAGCCCGAATGCCTAGTCAAAAGGACATCGCCGCCGAAAGCGGCGCACCGATGATTCCTGAACAGCGTCGTGAGTTGATGCTGCGCCAGTTGCGCAAGCATCAGGTGCTGAGCGTTCATCAGTTGATGGAAATGTTCGACTGTTCGCACATGACCATACGCCGCGATATCGCGCTGCTTGAACAGGAAGGACGTGCTTATTCGGTAACCGGTGGAGTGCGAATCGCCAGCCAGCTCCACACTGAGCCCAGCCATCAACTCAAGGCGGTGGTCGAGTTGCCGCAGAAGCAGGCCATGGCCAAGCTCGCGGCGCGGCTGCTGCATGCCGATATGACGATTTATCTGGATGCGGGAACCAGCACGCTGGAAATCGTCCCCTACATCAAGGCGCTGTCCGGCATGACCGTGGTGACCAACGACTTCGGCATTGTCCAGGCACTGATCGAGGCGCCCCATGTCACGGTGATTCATACCGGCGGGCAGCTGGATCACTCCAATCAATCCTGCGTGGGCGGTTTGGCGGTGGCCACCTTGCGTCAGGTCGTTACCGATATCGCCTTCATATCGACCAGCTCATGGGATTTGCGTCGCGGCCTCACCACGCCTTCGGCGCTGAAGGTGGAGGTCAAGCAAGTCGCGATGCAATCGGCTTCGCAAGTGGTGCTGGTGGCCAGCAGTTCGAAGTACGGCACGTTCAGCATGTACAAGATCGCCGGGCTCGAGCAGTTCGACATCATCCTCAGCGACGACGCGCTGACCCCTGCCGCGGCCGATAGCATCCGCAAGCAGGGTGTGGAACTGCTGTTGCCTTCTGATAGCAGCGTCTAGCGCGCCTTCCAGTCCCGCAACCACTGCAAGCCGGCCGACGTATTGCCACGCGGCCGGTATTCGCACCCTACCCAGCCGTCATAGCCCAACTGGTCGATCAGTTCGAACAGGTAGGGATAGTTGACTTCTCCCAGGTCCGGCTCATGCCGGTCCGGCACGCCGGCAATCTGGATATGGCCGATGCCGTCGAAGTCCCTACGCAGTTTAGTGGCCAGGTCACCTTCGACAATCTGGCAGTGATAACAGTCGAACTGAACCTTCAGGTTACGGGCGCCCACTTCCTTGCAGATGGCCTGGGCCTGATCCTGTCGGTTGAGGAAAAAGCCTGGCATGTCCCGCGTATTGATCGGTTCGAGCAATACCGTGACGCCGACCTTGGCCGCTTGGGCAGTCGCGTAACCGAGGTTTTCCAGGTAAATGCCGTGATGCCGTGCCCGGTCACTCTCGGAGGGTAGCAGGCCTGCCATGACGTGGATTCGTGAGTTCCCCAGCACAGCGGCGTATTCCAGTGCTCGATCAAAACCGTCACGAAACTCACTCTCCCGGCCCGGCAATGACACCGTGCCCCGCTCGCCCGCCGCCCAATCGCCGGGCGGTGCGTTGAATAACGCCTGCACCAGGCCGTTGTCGCTCAAGCGCTGTTTGAGTTCTTGAGCGCTGTAGTCGTAGGGAAACAGATACTCCACCGCTTCGAAACCATCGGCGGCAGCGGCGGCGAAGCGATCCAGAAACTCATGTTCCGGGTAGAGCATGCTGAGGTTGGCAGCAAAACGAGGCATGGTAGCTCCTAGGATAAAGGGTTAGACAAACGGCCAGATCAACAAGGTAATACAGAAACCCAACGTACCGAGCAAGGTGGTCAACACGGTCCAGGTGCGCAAGCCGTCGGCCACGTTCAGCCCGGCCAGCTTGGTGAAGATCCAGTAACCGGCATCATTGATATGGGACATGGCCAGCCCGCCACCGCCCATGGCCAGGCACAGCAGGGCCATGTGGTTCGGAGTGAGATTGAGGGTCGCAATCAGCGGGCTGATGATGCCGGCGGTGGTCACCAGCGCCACTGTGGTCGAGCCCTGCACCGCACGCAACAACATGGTCAGCAGAAAGCCCAGCGCGAGCACCGGCAGACCGGTGGTGCGCAGCATATCGGAGACCACGGCGCCGATACCGGTATCCACCAGCACCTTGCCGAATACACCGCCAGCGCCAGCAATCAGGATCACCATGGCCACGCCGGGCAAGGCCGAGCCGATCACATCGGACACCTGAGTACGGCTCCAGCCACGACGCGAACCCAGCAACCAGGCACACAGCAAGGTGTCGATCAGCAACGCCACCAGCGGCGCACCGAGCACGGTCATGATGCCGCGCAGGATCGATTCGGCCGGCAGCAACGAGGTGGACAGCGTCCCCAGCAGAATCAGAATGATCGGTAGCGCGATCAGGCTGACGATCATACCGAAACCCGGCGGCGGTGCCGGCGGCAACTTGGAGACGATGCTGCTGGTGGACTCTTCCAGGCCCATGTGCGACACGGCCACAGCAGCTTGTGCAGTGCTCTTGTCGTTGCCATTGGCCCAGGCAGCCAGATCTTCATTGGTGACATGCGGGCCGTAGACCTCGGCACGAATATCGTCGGTCATCGGGTACACCCGACGGGTCATGCGCCCGGCCACACGGTAGCCGACATAGCAAAGGAACGCAGTCAGCGGCAGACCGAACATCAGCACGCGGCCGAGGTCGGCGCCCAACTGGCTGGCAGCGGCCACTGCGCCCGGGTGTGGCGGCAGGAAGGCGTGTACGGTCAACAAGGCCGCGCACATCGGCAGTGCGAACACCAACAGCGGCTTACGCGCACTGCGAGCGACACCATAGGCCAGCGGCATGAGGATGATCACACCGACCTCGAAGAACACCGGCACCCCGACCATGAAGCCGGCAATCGTCAGCGCCAGCGGCGTGCGTCGGTTGCCGAAACGGCTGATCAAGGTCTTGGCCAGCGCCTCGGCACCGCCGGAGAGCTCGATGATCCGCCCGATCATCGCGCCCAGGGCAATGATGATCGCGATATGGCCCAGGGTCTTGCCCATACCGCCTTCGATGGTGGCGACCAGATCGGCCGGCTTCACCCCGGCCACCAGCGCCACCAGAATGCTCACCAGCATCAAGGCCACGAACGGCTGAAACTTGTACTTGAGCACCAGGAACAACAACAGCGCGATGCCCACTCCTGCGGTCACCATCAGGATTAACGGGCTCATTTCAGAAACCCTCCACACCGGGTGAACGAAAGGGTTCTTCTGAAAATGCCGCAGTGAAGGTGAGTCATGCCTGGATTTCCTCTTGTTATTGTATTTTTAGGCAAGCAGGGGCCATCGAGAGCCGCTGCGCGTCTCCCGGACAGGGCCTGCGTTATCGATCTGTCGTGTTCTATCAGCGCTCTACCAGTGCGCGCCGAAGGTCTCTCGCAGCTCGTCCAGCGCTGCCTGATCGAGCGGTTCGGGCTTGGGATTGCTCATCAGCCAGAGCCGTGCGGTTTCCTCGAGTTCTTCCAGGGCGTAGCTGGCCCTGGAGACCGAACTCTCCCAGACCACCGGCCCCAGCCGTTCAAGCATCACGCCGCGAACACTGTTGGCCAGCTGCGCGACCTGTTCGGCGACCTTTGGCGAGCCGGGACGCTGGTAGCCAATCAACGGGATATGCCCGACTTTCATGACTTGATAAGGCGTCAGCGGCGGCAGGATGTCGTCGGGCTGCCACACACCTGCCAGCGTCAACGCCACCAGATGAGTGGAATGGGTATGCACCACGCCACCGACACTCGGGTTGCGGTCGTAGACCTGGCGATGCAAGGCCAGGGTCTTTGAAGGCTTGTCACCGGACACCCATTCGCCGGCCAGATTGACCTTGGCGATCGTCGCCGGGTCGAGGCGGCCGAGGCAGACATCGGTCGGCGTGATCAGCCAGCCGTCGTCCAGGCGTGCGCTGATATTACCGGCGCTGCCGACGGTGTAACCGCGCTCATAAAGGCTGCGGCCAACCTCGCAGATTTCTTCGCGCAATGCATTTTCGTTGCTCATCGCGCACCTCCAGCCAGTTGCTTCAAGGCCTTGCTGAAGAAATCGCGGCCACCGAAGTTGCCCGATTTAAGTGCCAACGCCAACGGCTCATCAGTACTGCTGACGGTCGCCGGCACACCTGGATCGATCTGCGCGCCGATCTGCAGCAGTTGCACGCCCAACGCCTGAACCACGGCGCCCGAGGTTTCACCGCCAGCGATCACAAAGCGACGCACACCACTCTGGCGCAGGCCCTGGGCGATTTCACCCAAGGCGTTTTCCACCAGAGCGCCGGCCCGTTCGACGCCCAGCTGTTGTTGCACGGCCTTGACCTCATCCGGCGAACTGGTGGCGTAGATCAACACGGTTTCTTTGTTGTCCTTGGCGAAGGCCAACGCTTGGGCAACGACCGGTTCGCCAGCCGCCAAGGCCAATGGATCAATCCGTAGCGCCGGCCGGCCGGCTTCGAGCCAGGCGGCCACTTGCCCATTGGTGGCCACCGAGGCACTGCCGGCCAGCACCGCCTCACCGCCGAGTACCGCCGGGAGACTCGAGGCATCGAGGTCGCGCAATTTGCCGGCGCGACGGAAGTTGTCCGGCAAACCCAAGGCCAGGCCCGAACCACCCGTCAACAACGGCAGATCGGCGCAGGCGGTACCGAGGGTGTACAAATCGCTGTCCGACAAGGCATCGGCGATTGCCATGCCGACACCTTGATCCCGCAATTCGGCGATTCGCCCACGAACCTGCTCGGCCCCTTGGGCAATGGTGTCGTAGCGCAACAGTCCAACACTCAAACCGGTCTGCGATTGCAGGACCCGCACCAGGTTGGCATCGGTCATTGGCGTCAGCGGGTGATGCTGCATACCCGACTCGCTGAGCAACTGATCCTGAACAAACAAGTGGCCGCGAAAGATCGTCCGGCCATTCTCCGGAAAGGCCGGGCACGCGAGGGTGAAGTCGCTGCCCAGTGCCGCCAGCAGCGCTTCGCTGACCTGACCGATATTGCCGGCGGCGGTGGAGTCAAACGTCGAACAGTACTTGAAGAAGATCTGCTCGCAGCCTTGCTCACGCAGCCAGGCCAGTGCCGCGAGGGACTGTTCGACCGCTTCGGCGACCGGAATAGTGCGCGATTTCAGCGCGATGACGATCGCATCGGCGTCGAGCCCGGCGGCGACATCGCTGCTCGGGATGCCGATGCTTTGCACGGTGCGCATTCCGCCGCGCACCAGCATGTTGGCCAGGTCCGTGGCACCGGTGAAGTCGTCGGCGATGCAGCCCAGCAATGGACGTGTGTTCATTGTGCGTTCCTCAAACAGGCTCAGTCTTGGCAGTCGGCAACGTGATGCCCGGGAAAATCTTGATCACCGCCGAATCGTCCTCACGACCAAAACCTGCACTGGAAGCCTGCATGAACATTTGGTGGGCGGTGGCCGACAGCGGCAGCGGGAATTTGCTGGCCCGCGCGGTATCCAGCACCAGGCCCAGGTCCTTGACGAAAATATCCACCGCGGACAACGGCGTGTAATCGGCCTTGAGAATGTGCGGCACGCGGTTTTCGAACATCCAGGAATTGCCCGCGCTGTGGGTGATCACCTCGTAAAGCGCGTCGGCATCGACCCCTTCACGCAGCCCCAGCGCCATGGCTTCGGCGGAAGCAGCGATATGCACCCCGGCGAGCAGCTGGTTGATGATCTTGACCTTCGAGCCCAAGCCATGGACGTCACCCAGGCGATAGACCTTGCCGGCCATACCTGCAAGGATCGCTTCGGCTTTGGCATAAGCGTCGGCCGGGCCCGACGTCATCATGGTCATCTCGCCAGCGGCAGCCTTCGCCGCGCCGCCGGAGATCGGTGCATCCAGATACAGCAGGCCTTGCTCGGCCAGACGCTGACCCAGGTCTACCGCGTAGGTCGGGGCCACGGTGGCGCAACCAATCACCAGGCTGCCAGGACGCAACGCGGCCACGGCACCACCCTCGCCAAACAATACGGTTTCAGTCTGCTCGGCATTCACCACAACCGTGATGATCACGTCGCACTCGCCAGCCAGGTGCGCAGGCGAAGCGCTCGCCACGCCACCCTCGCTGGCAAACTGTTCCGTCACCGCTGCACGCACATCGCAGGCGTGCACATTGAAGCCGCTGCGCAACAGTGAACGGGCAATGCCCAGGCCCATCGCGCCCAGACCGACAACACCGACATTCTTGTTATTCATGAGGGGGACTCCTTAGTTACCGGCTTATGAGAAAAACAGCGGCTTATTCCACGCCAGCAAGGCGTAGACGGCGGGCCGCGTTGTAGATATGTGCGCGGGCGGCATGACCGGCGGCGAGCGGGTCGCCCAACCGAATGGCAGCCACGACCGCTTGATGTTCTTCATGTACCTGACGGGAGAAATCCGCCCTGCCCGCTTCATTGGTGCGGGTGATGCGGGTGGCGGCTTCCAGGTACTGACTGACGAATTCCAGGGTCTTGAGGAAGTAAGGGTTGCCCGTGGCCTGGGCAATGGCCCGGTGAAAGGCCACATCGGCGCGAACACCATCCAGCCCTTCATCGACCTCTTCATCGATACGCGCCAGCGCCTCGTCGATCTGCACCAGATCGGCCTCGCTGCGATTGAGCGCCGCTTCGGAGGCGATTTCTGCCTCGATGGCACGGCGCAGCGCCAGCAGGTGAAAGACACTGCCGGGCAGATTGGCTTCGGCGTAATCGATACGCAGCGGGCGGATATTGGCGTTGGCCGTGACGAAGATGCCGCGCCCTTGCTGAGGCTGCAGCACGCCTTCGTTCTTCAGGCGGGAAATGGCCTCGCGGACCACGGTGCGACTGACACCGAAGGCTTCTGAAAGCATGGCTTCACTGGGCAGCTTGCTGCCGGTGCCGAACACACCGGTCTCAATCTTGTCCAGCAGCTGCTGAGCGACGCTGTCGCTCAGCACGTGAGTCGGGACCTTGTCGAACATCGAGGCAATCCTGTTTTTGTCTTGTTATCAGGTTGTCATACAGGTTGAGCAGATAATCCTCCAATGAACAGATTATGTGAAGTGTTTTTTACAATTAACATTTTTTAACACTGCATCCGGATACGCAGGATCGGCTGTAGACAGTCAGGCACGGGCCAGCCGCCCTGGAAGGCAGCAAGCTTGAGAGTCGTACTCTTACCGATCGATGAAGATGAACCCGGGTCTACGAATGAGTTTCGCTTGCTGCCCAGCCCATGAAGGCTTCAGCGATTAGCGAAGGACGCATGGCACTGGATTGGGCGAGCACGACGCGCTGCGGCTTGACGGCTTCGCGCAGCGGGCGGCAGATAATCGGTTTGCCGTCGTAACTCTGATCACCTGCCGGACGGGTGCATGACAATGCCACGCCGTAACCATGCGCAACCAAACCGCGCTGCATCTCGAAGGTCTGGGTGTATTGCTGCGTCATGGGGTGCAGATCGTGGGACCAGAACAGCGAGAGGAAATACTCTCGCGTCTGCGCGATGTCTTCGAGGATCAGACATTCACTCGCCAGCTCGAAGAGCGATACGTCCTCCTGTGCCGCCAGTGGATGGTCGGCTGGCAGCAAGGCGTAGGGTGAGAGTTGCGCGAGTACTTGCCGCTCGGTCAGCGGGTCCAGCCCCAACTCATAGGTCAATGCCAGCTCCGCCTTGCCGGCGTTCAAGGTTCGATGCACCCCGGCCAGATCGGTTTCAAACAGCGTGACCACGACCTCCGGATGCTGCGCGCGAAAACCAGCCAGCAGTCGAGGCGCGAAGTAAGGCCCCAGATCCTGAAAGCAGACCAGCGTCAGTTGGCCCCGCAGTGTTTGCCGATCACTGTGATCCTCGGTCATGGCGGCCGCCAAATTGAGGATGTCCCGCGCGCGCCCCAAGAGCCGCTGCCCTGCCGGCGTCAACTCCAGCCCGCGACTGACCTGACGGCGGAATAGCTTTTCACCCAAGGTGTCTTCCAACTGAGAGACGGCCAGGGACACCGAGGGCTGCGACACATGCCGCGCTCTTGCCGCAGCACTGATGCTTCCATGCTCGGCGGCAGCGACGAAGTACTCCAACTGACGAAACGAAAAACCTATCATCTTTTCCTATACTCAAGAATAAGATATATATAGTTTTCCTATTTAGGCGCAAAAGCAATACTCCTCGCACAACGCTAACAACAGAGGAGCAAGGCCGATGATGTCCGATGTCGAGGTATTTCAACGTGACGGAGCTGTCGTTCTGCGCGGCGTCTTCACCGACTGGATAGAGCGCTTGCGCGAAGGATTCGAACAGAACCTCGCGCAACCCAGCCAGTTTGCGATAGAGAACGTGGGCAGCGGCGAAAGCGGTCGCTTTTTCGAAGACTACTGCAACTGGCAACGCATCCCGACCTTTACCGACTTTGTCATGAACTCACCGGCGGCCGGGATCGCCGGGCACATCATGCAATCACAACAGGTGCAGGTCTTCCACGATCACATCCTGGTCAAAGAGCCTGGCACCTCGAAACCAACGCCCTGGCATCAGGACCTGCCCTACTACTGCGTGGATGGCCTGCAGACCGCAAGCTATTGGATTCCACTCGACCCGGTAACCCGCCTCAACACCCTGAGCGTGGTGCTCGGCTCACACCTGTGGCCCAAACCGGTACGACCGAAAAGCTGGGCCAGCAACACCGACTTCTATGGCCAGACCCACTCCACAACCGGGGAAAGTGTGTTCATGGACATGCCGGACGTGGAGAGCGGCGACTTCAGAATCCTCTCGCCAGAACTGCAACCGGGCGATGCAGTGGTGTTTGACTTTCGCACCGTGCATGGCGCCGCGGGCAACCAGGGCACCGGCCGCAGAAGAGCGTTCTCGACGCGATTCATCGGCGACGATGTGCGTTACATCGCCCGCCCGGGGCGCACCTCTCCGCCCTTCCCGGGGATCAACCTGAACACCGGCGACCGCATGCGCGAAGACTGGTTTCCGGTGGTCTGGCGCAAAGACGACTGAGACGACGGCTATCCCCCCAACATCCATCGCTCGCCTCCCCAGGAATCAGGGAGAAGGAGTTGCACGCAGTCGATACACGGTTCCGAGATTGAGAGCTTTTGCTCGGCAAAATAACAACAAAAAAATCCCCAATCGGAGACACACCCATGCAACGTTCAACACTCAAAATCAGCGCTCTTCTATTACTCCTTGGCACCGCCGGCCTGGCTCAAGCCGGCAGCAGTTGCCTGGCAGACGTCAAAGCCGCCGGCGTGCTGCGCTCCGGTAACGGTCTGATGGGCACGAAACCCTTCATCTGGCAAAACGAAGATGGCAGCTACGGCGGCTTCGAAGCCGAGCTGTTTAAAGAGATCGGCAAACGTATCGGTGTGCCCAAAACCGAGTATGTCGTTACCGAGTGGTCGACCCTGATTCCCGGCATGAAATCCAAACGCTGGGACATCATCCTCTCCGCCATGTCGGCCACCCAGGAGCGGGTGAAGAACGCCGGAATCCTCTTCAGCGATCCTTACTTCCTGAGCTACAACTACGTCATCGTGAAGACCGACTCACCGATCAAATCGATGGACGACCTCAAGGGCAAGAAGCTCGCCACCGTAATGGGGACCGACGACTCGCTCAACGCACACCGGCTGGCTGACGCCGGAGTGGTGGGCGAAGTCATGGACTTCAACGGCTTTGGTGAACCCTTCCAGGCCCTGCAGAATAATCAGGCCGATGCCGTTCTGCTCGATCAGGGCACCCTGATTGGCCAGAAGGAGACCATGAAAAATCTGCGCGTCGTGGGTGACCCGATTCTCTATCAACCTAAACCGGAATGGGCCGCAGCCGAAGCCAAGGCACCCTACGTCTACGGCACCCAAGCGATTGCAGTGCGTGAAGAATGCACGGATCTACGCGAAGCCATCAACGGCGCACTCCAGACAATGATCGCTGACGGCACTCACCAGGCCATCCTCAAAAAATACGGCGTCTGGGACGCCGAGCAAACCCGGTTGACCAAGAACTGACCCGTGAACAAACAGAGGGATACCCGTTATGTATGACTTCTTGTTTGTCCTCATTCCCAAGTACTTCCCGTTCCTGCTCAAGGGCGCGGTAGTAACACTGGAACTGTCAGTCCTGAGCATGGCCTTGGGCATCCTCATCGGCCTGGCCGTCGCCCTCGGGCGATTGACGCACCGACCCTGGCTGGACTGGCCGTTGCGCAGCTATGTGGAACTCTGGCGAGGCGTGCCACTGGTCGTACAGTTACTGGTGATCTACTTCACCCTGCCGCAAATCGGCCTGACCCTGTCCGGTTTCTGGGCCGGGGTGCTGGGCCTGAGCCTCAACCTCGGGGCCTATCTCTCCGAGGTCTTTCGTGCCGCCATCCTCTCGCTGGACAAGGGCCAGCGAGAAGCGGGTCTGTCCATCGGCATGTCGCGCAACAAGATTTATCTGCGGGTGATCCTGCCCCAGGCGCTGAAAATTGCGATCCCGACAGTGGGCGGTTATTTCATCTCACTGCTCAAGGACTCCTCGCTGGTGTCCTTCATTGCCGTCAATGAGCTGTTGCGTCACGGCAGCATCGTGATCGCCAATACCTTCCTGAGCATGCAGGTTTATCTGATGGTCGCGATCATCTACTTCGTCCTGAGTTTCATTGCTGCACGCGGGGTGCACTGGATCGAACAACGCCTGACGCCAGCCCACCTGCGCACAGGAACCCGTGTCAATACCAGTCCAATACCCTCCAAGCTGACAGAGGCCAAATCATGAATGCCGATCCCATCCTGCAGATCAGCGGCCTGCACAAGGCCTACGGAAATTCAAAGATTCTGCGTGGCGTTGACCTGACCGTGAAGCGTGGTGAAGTGATCTTCCTTATCGGCCCCAGCGGGGGTGGAAAATCGACACTGCTTCGCTGCATCAACTTTCTTGAAACGCCGTGCGCCGGTGAGATCACCTTTATCGGGGAGAGGCTGTGCCATCAGGACAACCAGGCCTACCAACAAGTGGACGAATCCAGACTGCGCATGGCGCGCAGCAAAATGCCGATGGTGTTCCAGCAGTTCAACCTGTTCAGCAATCGCACGGTTCTGGAGAACGTCATCGAAGGACCCGTGCATGTGCTACGCCGCCCCAAACAGGAGGCAATAGCCGAGGCCAAGGCGATTCTCGACAAGGTCGGCCTGTCGACGCGCCTCGACTACTACCCCGACCAACTGTCCGGGGGGCAGCGTCAGCGGGTCGCTATCGCGCGAGCCCTGGCCATGAAACCCGAGCTGATCCTGTTCGATGAGCCGACCTCGGCCCTCGATCCGGAACTGGTGTCCGGTGTGCTCGACACCATCCGCCAGCTCGCCCAGGAGGGCATGACGATGATCATCGTCACCCATGAAATGAACTTTGCGCGCAAACTGGCCGACCGCATCTGCTTTGTCGCTGACGGTGGAATTCTGGAGTCCGGTTGCCCGGAACAACTGCTCGCCTCCCCCAACAACAGCCGCATCGCCAGTTTTATCCAGTCCATGCAGCACTGACCCGCGCCTCCCCATGTCAGATTCTTCACTGAATCTGGCATGGGGAACCCCCTCCCCCATAGGTGATATCAGATCACCCGTTCGTTGAAAAACCATCCTTTGTAAACCCCTTTACCGCTGACGCTTAATCCCTCGCACCGTGAGGTATGCGGGCTAACGCGCTCAATAAAATAATAAGGGGTCGTCATGCAAGAAAATGCGGGTCTATTACTGATACTACTGGCAGCGATCATGATGATCATTGTGCTGGTGGTCAAATTCAGAGTTCATTCCTTCCTGGCCTTGATGCTGGCCAGTTTTGTCGTCGGCGCCGGGGCCGGTATGCCCTTGCCGAGCATTGCCGAATCCTTTGAAAAAGGCATGGGCGGCACGCTGGGCTTCCTCGCAGCGATTATCGGCCTGGGCAGTATTCTCGGCAAAATGCTCGAAGAGTCTGGTGGCGCCGAGCGTATTGCTCAGGCGTTGCTCAATGCCCTGGGCGAACAGCGCGCCGCATGGGCGATGATGCTGGTTGGCTTCGTCGTAGGCATCCCGGTGTTCTTCGAGGTGGGGTTTGTCTTGCTGATCCCGCTGATCTACGTCGTCGCCAAGGAAACCCGGCTCAACATCCTGTATGTCGGAATACCGCTGGCCATTTCGCTGATGACCGTGCACTGCATGCTGCCGCCCCATCCTGCCGCCATGGCGATTACCAGGATGCTCGGCGCCGATGTCGGCACCGTCATCCTCTACGGTTTGATCGTCGGCTTGCCGACCGCCATCATCGCCGGCCCTGTCTGGGTCAACCTGGTCTGCTCGCGCACTGCGCCCGCTAGCCAGCAGGCTTTTCTGGATGAGCGCTGCGTCCTGAGTCCGCACCGAGAGCTGCCAGGCCTGGGCTTGACCCTGTTTACCATCCTGTTGCCGCTGCTGTTGATGGTCGGCAAGACATTGGCTGTCATGAGCCTGCCTCAAGGCTCCAGCCTGTACAGCCTGATGACCTTCCTCGGCAACCCCCTGACCGCCCTGGCGATCGCGGTGATCTTTGCCTACTGGGCGCTGGGACTGCGCCGTGGCTTACAGATGGCGCAACTGCAGGTCTTGACCCAGCGCTGCTTCACCCCGCTGGCGAATATTTTGCTGATCATCGGCGCCGGTGGCGCGTTCAATGGCGTGCTGATCGACAGCGGCGTCGGCAAAGTCCTCGCCAGCACCCTGGGGCAATGGGACATCAATCCGATCCTCTTGGCCTGGCTCGTCGCCGGCCTGATGCACTTGGCCGTGGGCTCGGCAACCGTGGCAATGGTCAGCGCGGCTGGCATGATTCTGCCCATCCTGGACGCCATGCCAGGGCAAAACCGCGAACTCATGGTGATCGCCATCGGTGCCGGCGCTATCGGCTGGACCACCGTGACTGACTCGGCTTTCTGGGTGGTCAAGGAATACCTGGGCGTCTCCCTGAGTGATGCGCTGAAAAAATTTACCGCCGGTACCGTGCTCGCCTCAGTCGTCGCCCTGGGGATGACACTGCTGTTGTCGCATTGGGTGTGAGCCCGTCCGTCTGCAATTCAAAGTCTGGAGTAACAAGATGATCCTGGATAAAACCATCGAAACATGGTGCGAAAGCCACCCCTTGATCGCCGAACTGGTGAACCTGAAGGAAACCACCTGGTTCAACCCTGCCCTCGCCCCTACCGCACAGGCATTGAGCGACGTGGCCTTGACCGCCGCCGATATCGCTGATGCCAGCGCCCGGCTTGAGCGTTTTGCACCGTTTATCATGTCGGCTTTTCCAGAGACCCGCGCCAGTCACGGCATCATCGAGTCCGAGATTTTACCCCTGACTACATTGCAGGCGGCGTTGGCCAGCCAACACCCGCAGGCATCACAGGGCACCTTGTGGCTCAAGGCCGACAACCTGCTGCCGATCTCCGGCTCGATCAAGGCCCGTGGCGGGATTTACGAAGTACTCAAGCATGCCGAAGACCTGGCTCTCGCCTCGGGCCTGATTCAACCCGGCGACAGCTACGCGAAACTGGACAGCGAGGAAGCCCGCACATTTTTCGCTCAGTACAGTATCGCCGTCGGCTCCACCGGCAATCTGGGTCTGTCCATCGGCATCATGAGTGCGCGTCTGGGCTTTCAGGCCACCGTGCATATGTCCGCCGACGCGCGGCAATGGAAGAAAGACAAGTTGCGCTCTTGCGGGGTCACCGTGATGGAGTACGCGTCCGATTACAGCGTCGCCGTCGAGCAAGGCCGTAAACAATCGGAGTCCGATCCGCACTGCCATTTTGTCGACGATGAAAACTCGGTCAACCTGTTCCTGGGCTATGCCGTGGCCGCTGAACGCTTGCAGCGACAGCTGACGGCGGCGGGCATCACCGTTGATCAAGAACATCCCCTGTTCGTTTACCTGCCGTGCGGCGTAGGCGGTGGCCCTGGCGGCGTTGCCTTTGGCCTAAAGCACATTTTTGGTGACGCGGTGCATTGCATCTTCGCCGAACCGACTCACTCGCCTTGCATGCTGCTGGGGGTGTATACCGGCCTGCATGATGCGGTGTCGGTCTATGACTTCGGCATCGACAACAGCACTGCCGCCGATGGCTTGGCGGTGGGTCGACCGTCCGGTTTCGTCGGTCGTTCGATGCAACGCATGCTCGACGGTTACTACACGATCAGCGATGAGGAAATGTACCGCCTGCTGGCCCTGATGGAATCGACCGAAGGCCTTAAACTGGAACCCTCCGCGCTGGCAGGCGTTCCTGGCCTGATCAGGGTTCTGCAGGAGCAGCAGGGTTATCGAGAGCGTCTGAACCTGACCGAATCTCGCCTGGCCAACGCCACCCATCTGGTGTGGGGCACTGGAGGCAGCATGGTGCCCAACGAAGAAATGGACGCCTACCTGACTAAAGGACGGGTGCTCCTGGCACTGCAATAAACCTTGATCGTCGGTCCGTGCCCGTGCTCAATGCAGGGGCACGGATCCATCGATTTTCGCCAGCGGAGTACCCTATTGATGCTGAACCTTCCCCCCCGACCTGGGGCCCAAATCAATAGCACGCAGTTTGCCAACCTGCATACCTTTCTGGTGGCGGCTCGACACCTGAGCTTCTCCCTGGCCGCGCAAGAACTTTGCCTGACACCGAGTGCCGTGAGCCATCGCATTGGCAGGCTTGAGCGAGCACTGTCGCTGCGCCTGTTCGAACGCCTGACACGCCAGGTTCGGCTGACTGTCGAGGGCGAGCGAGTGTTCATGATTCTGCAAGGGGTCATGGAGGAGTTGACGGAGGCGTTGCAACAATCACCCAACTCGGAAATTTCCGGTTCAGTCGCGCTGTATTCCCGTCCTTCAGCCGCTCAATGCTGGCTGGTGCCACGCCTGGCCGATTTTCACGAACGCTACCCTCAAATCTCATTGGATATCCGCGTCGGAAACGACAGCATCGATTTCCGCACCCAGAATATCGACCTGGCCCTGCTGTATGCCAACGGCGAATTCCCTGGCCTGGTCAGCCATAAACTGATGAGTGAAACCATCGCCCCCGTTTGCAGCCCGCAATATGCTCATCGACATGGTTTGCTGGAGAACCCCGAAAACCTGCGCACCTGCACCCTTCTGCACGACGCTTTGGCCTGGGAAAACGCCGTTTACGATGCTGAGTGGCAGCTGTGGGCCGGCCATCGAGGCATGCTGTCCTCACTACCGACTAAAAGCCTGACCTTTGATCGTTCCGACTTATGCGTTACCGCGGCAATCAATAATGTCGGTATAGCCATCGGTCGCCAGCGCCTGGTGCAACGACGAATAGATCTAGGTGAGTTGATCCTGCCCTTTGGCGGTTTTACCCAGCCCGGGCGTTACGATTACTTCCTGGTCCACCCTCACCGCAATCCCGTGCCAAAGCGCGTCCAGGTATTGATTGACTGGCTGCACGAATGTACGTGAGCGCCGGCGAAAAAGAATGCCACCTTCGCCGGGCTCCATACGGATGATGGGACTTACTTCAGGTTGCCACTGAGGAACTGACGCAACCGCTCGCTCTGGGGGTTGCCCAGCACGTCCTCGGGAGCACCCTGCTCTTCGACCAGCCCCTGATGCAGAAACAGCACCTGGTTGGACACTTTGCGAGCGAAGCTCATTTCGTGGGTGACCATGATCATGGTGCGACCTTCTTCCGCCAGGCCCTGAATCACCTTGAGCACTTCGCCCACCAGTTCCGGGTCGAGGGCCGAGGTTGGCTCGTCGAACAGCATGACTTCCGGCTCCATGGACAAGGCCCGGGCAATCGCCACACGCTGTTGCTGACCGCCAGAGAGGAACGCCGGATACTGATCAGCGACCCGGGCCGGCAGACCGACCTTGTCCAGATAGCGTCGAGCCCGATCCTCAGCATCTTTTTTGCTGACACCCAGCACCCGACGCGGGGCCATGGTGATGTTTTCCAGCACCGTCATGTGGCTCCACAGGTTGAAGTGCTGGAACACCATCGCCAGACGGGTGCGGATTCGTTGCAGTTCAGCATCGTCGGCCACGCGCATACCATGGCGATCGTTGACCATGCGAATCTGCTGGTCGTCCAGGCTCATCGCCCCGCTGTTGGGGGTTTCGAGAAAGTTGATGCAGCGCAGAAAGGTGCTCTTGCCCGAACCGCTGGCGCCGATCAGGCTGATCACATCACCGGTTTTGGCCTTCAGAGAGACGCCCTTGAGCACCTGGTGGCTGCCGTAACTTTTATGCAGATCTTCAATGGTCAGTTTGTACATGGGTGCAAGCATCCTCAAAACGAAAATAGGTAGCCGCTGCGCAGGCTTCGCGAGCGTCGACATGGGCAATCAGGAGCGCATGCAGAAATCCTAGTGAGCATGGCCAAGAAAGGCCAGCCATCGGCGTTCGGCAAGGCGGAACAAACCGACCAGCGCAAAGGTGACGCTCAAGTAGATCAATGCAGTAATGCCGAACGATTGAAAGGTCAAAAAGGTCGCCGAGTTGGCGTCCCGCGCAATTTTCAATATGTCCGGGATGGTCGCGGTAAAGGCCACGGTGGTCGAGTGCAGCATCAGGATCACTTCGTTGCTGTAGTACGGCAACGAGCGACGCAGGGCCGAGGGCATGATCACGTAGGCATACAGTTTCCAACCGGTCAGGCCATAGGCTTTTGCAGCTTCGACTTCGCCATGGTTCATGCTGCGGATCGCCCCGGCGAAAATCTCCGTGGTATACGCACAGGTGTTCAGGGCGAAGGCGAGGATGGTGCAGTTCATTGCATCGCGAAAGAACGCATCGAGCACTGGCTGCGCGCGAACGGCGGCGATGCTGTAGATCCCGGTGTAGCAGATCAGCAGCTGGATATAGAGCGGCGTACCGCGGAACAGGTAGGTGTAGAACTGCACCGGCCAGCGTAGGTAAAGCTTGGGTGAAACCCGGGCGATGGACAGTGGGATCGACACCAGAAAACCGATGAAGATCGAGGCACTGAGCAGCCACATGGTCATGGCCAGGCCAGTGATGTGGTAGCCGTCGCTATAGAGGAAAGGTTTCCAGTAATCCTGCAGAAGTTCGATCATCGCACAGCCTCCCGAGAACCCGACGCGTAATGCCGTTCCAGCCAGCGCAGGACGACGTTCGAAGCACTGGTAATCAGCAGGTAAATCAGCGCTGCAATCACCAGAAAGAAGAACAGTTGATAGGTGCTTTTACCGGCATCCTGAGCGGCCTTGACCAGATCGGCGAGGCCGATGATCGACACCAGCGCGGTGGCCTTGAGAATCACCATCCAGTTATTGCCGATGCCCGGCAGGGCGAAGCGCATCATTTGCGGGAACACCACGAAGCGAAAGCGCTGGCTGCGAGTCAAGCCGTAGGCGGTTGCGGCTTCCATCTGCCCGCGCGGCACGGCGAGAATCGCGCCGCGAAAGGTTTCGGTGAAATAGGCACCGTAGATGAACCCCAGGGTAATGATCCCGGCGCTGAACGGATCGATCTCGATATAGTCCCACTCCAGCGCCACGGTGAGACTGGTCAGCCAGGTTTGCAGGCTGTAGAAAATCAGCAGCATCAGCACCAGATCCGGCACCCCGCGAATCAGCGTGGTGTAGAGCTGCGCCGGAACACGCAACAGCTTGACGCTGGAAAGCTTGGCGCTGGCGCCGAGCAGGCCGAGCAGAACGCTCAACAGCAGCGACAGTATCGATAATTTGACGGTCATCCAGGTGCCTTGCATCAGCAGCGGGCCGAAACCCTTCAAGCTGAAAGCGGAAAGCCCCAGAATCTGCAGCAGGTTTTCGAACATGGGTCAGGCCTTTGGCAATCAAAAAAAGCGCCCGTCCTGGGAACGGGCGCCGGAACATTATTTGCCGCTGTAGAGATTCAGATCACCAAAGTGCTTCTTCTGGACAGAGGCATAGGTGCCATCGTCGTGGAGCGCTTTGATACCTTTGTCCAAAAGGGCTTTCAGTTCTGCATTGCCTTTAGCGATACCCACCGCCGTTTTCGCTGGCAGCAGCTCGCTATCGACCGGCTTGCTGACTTCGAAATCGGCACCTAGTGGCGACTTCAGGAAGCCCAGCTGGGCTTGCAGCATGTCCTGGATCGAGGCATCGAGGCGACCGGAGATCAAGTCAGCGTAGACCTGGTCCTGGTTGGCATAGGCCAGAGTGGTGACGCCCGCCTTGTCCAGTACGGTTTTGGCGAAGGCTTCCTGGATGGTGCCTTGCTCGTAGCCCACTTTTTTACCTTTGAGCGATGCCGGGTCAGTGTCGATGCCAGTACCTTTCTTGAAGACCAGTGCGGTGGGACCCGAAAACAGCTCATTGGAGAAGTCGATGGCTTTCTCACGGGCTGGTGTGGCCGTCATGGACGAAATCACACCGTCGAACTTATTGGCTTTGAGGCCAGGGATCATGCCGTCGAAGTCGCTTTCGACCCATTTACACTTGACCTTCAGCTCGGCGCAGATCGCGTTGCCCAGGTCGATATCGAAGCCCACCAGGCTACCATCAGCCGCTTTGGACTCGAATGGTGCGTAGGAAGGGTCAACACCAAAGCGCAGCTCTTTATATTCCTTGGCCAGCGCTACGCCTGTCGCCATGCATAAAGTCAGCGCAGAAAGGGTCATCAATGTTTTTTTCATTATTCAATCCCTAAAAACCAATACGAGCGCTTGTGGCGCAGAATTATTGTTATTGGAAGGCGTACTTCAAAACGCCCATGACTCTTACGCACATAGCCCTACTTGTACGTACAGGCCTATGCAATCAAACGGCCAACTTGTGAGTTGGCCGCTCAAAAAGGTGCTCAAATCGGCTGGAAACCTTCTGGGCCGGCGCTTACGAGGCGACAAATAAATGGTCGAAAATTTTTGAGGCGCGTTCGGGGACTGTTACCGGTGCAGCGTTTTGCGCCACACTGGTGCGTCCGGTAACAATTTGAGATGGGTTTATGCGCGCGATTCAGCCCATCCGGGGCTCAGCGACGTTACCGGCCTCGATTACTTTGTACCTGTATATACAACAAGAAAAAGTGCTCGAATGCTTTCTCGCCTCCTTGTAGTCGTATCTTTCTAAAAATTGACGGTAATCATTATTATTCGCAAGAAGATCTCCTAGACTCGAGCTCTTACTCGTCAGTGCCCAGGAAGACTTAATGCGTACCCCCTTTTCGTTGTCACTTGCCCTGCTCTTGCTTGCACCCCTGGCCCACGCCAAGGAATACCCGATCGGGGAGCCGCAATTGTGCTCGGGGCTGGAAGTCGGGGCGGTGTATCTGCAACCGATCGAGATGGCCCCTGCCGGGATGATGCGGGCCACCGCGGATTCCGATGTTCATCTGGAAGCCGACATGCGGGCCACCGCCGACAATCGCCAAGGCTTTCAGGAAGGCAGTTTCGTGCCCTACCTCAATGTCTCTTTCACTCTGAAAAAGCAGGGCAGCGAGCCGGAACTCAGAGGCGACTTCCACGCGATGGTCGCCAATGACGGTCCGCACTATGGCGACAACGTGAAGCTGCTCGGCCCCGGCAAATACCAACTGACCTTCACCGTCTTGCCACCCAGCGGTCATGCCTCCCTCGGTCGCCATACGGATAAGGAAACCGGCGTGGCGCCGTGGTTCGAGCGCTGCGAACTGCACTACGAGTTCATCTACGCCGGTATTGGTAAAAAAGGCGGTTATTGAATGGACCGCATGCCGCCTGAGAGCCGCGGCCCGTCGAGACACCTCGCCTGGCTGATTCTGGCCTGGGCGGTCACGCCATTGACCGCCTATGCCGAAATGCCCAGCTATGAGCTCAGCCTGCGCGACGGGCACTTCACCCCCGCCTTGCTGGAAGTACCGGCTGGGCAACGTTTCAAAATCGTCCTGAAAAACATCGGCCAAGGTCCGGCAGAGTTTGAAAGCACGCCGCTGCGGGTTGAAAAAGTCCTGTCACCGGGAGTGACAACCTTCGTGGTCATTCACCCCCTCAGGCCCGGCCGCTATCCGTTCTTCGACGAGTTCAATCTGCAATTGCCCGAAGGCGCCATCCTCGCTCAATAACCTGGTCGTGCACGGAGCTTTCCATGAATCAATCAATGTTCATCGTCTGGCGCGAAAGCGTCGAGGCGCTGCTGGTGATCGGCATTCTCCAGGCCTGGGTCAGCCAGCAAAACCAGGGCAATTGTCTGGCCCGATATTTGTGGGCCGGTGTGGTACTAGGGTTGATGCTGTCGGGGTTATTGGCGGTGCTGATTCTGTTTGCCGGCGAAGCCATGAGCGGATCGGCCAGCGAATGGTTCCAGGCTGCACTGGCGCTGGTTGCCAGCCTGCTGATTGTGCAAATGGTTGGCTGGATGCACCGTCACGGACGCACCCTCAAGCATGACTTACGGCAACACGCCGATAGCCACCTGTCCCAACAAGGCGGCCTCGGGCTGTTGCTGCTGGCGATGCTCGCGATCAGCCGTGAAGGCAGCGAAACCGTGGTGTTTCTTTACGGTGCAGGGGCTCAGTTGCGCGGCCCGCAGCTCGGACTGTTTGCGGTCGGTGGGGTATCGGGACTGGTGCTGGCGGCGTTGACCGTCGCCCTGCTGCACAGCAGCCGCCGATTCATTTCATGGCAGAGATTCTTTGCAATCAGCGAAGCCCTGCTGCTCCTGCTCGGTGCGGCATTGTTGGTCAGCGGCACCGAGCGAATCGGCGGACAATTGCTCGCCCTGGATCTGCCGGAGATAGTTTATAGCGGCGTTGGCGAAGCCCTCTGGGACAGCAGCGCGTGGCTCAGTGACAGCCGAGGGTTGGGTGGCTTACTGGCCGGTTTTACCGGTTACCGAGCGACTCCCAGTGGTATGACCTTGCTGGTGTGGGTCGGCTATTGGCTGGCCGTCGGCGGCTGGTTACGGCAACGCGCCATGGGAAAAGTCCCATGCGCGGCCTGAGTCGCCGCAATCAATGGCTCCAGCAAATAGGCGACAGGATGCGTCGGCACGCGCCAGTGATTCGCGCCGTGCAGTGGACGGTCGTGCTCATCTATACGCTGCTCTTGTTACTACCGGCGCTGCTGCCACTGCCGGACAGCCAGGCACGGATCGTCGACAACCTGACCCTGCTCGCGCAGTTTCTGTTCTGGGGTATCTGGTGGCCGTTCGTGCTGTTGTCGATGGTGCTGTTCGGCCGACTCTGGTGCGGGGTGCTGTGCCCGGAAGGTTCACTGAGCGAATGGGCCAGCCGCTATGGCAAAGGTTTGGGCGTACCACGCTGGGTGCGCTGGGGCGGCTGGCCAACGTTGGCGTTCTGCCTGACAACCCTTTACGGCCAGTTGATCAGCGTCTATGACTACGCCCAGGCGGCGCTGCTGATTCTAGGCGGCTCGACCGTCGCGGCGGTCATCGTCGGCTTGCTATTCGCCCGCAGCAAACGGGTCTGGTGCCGTTACCTGTGCCCGGTCAGCGGCGTCTTCGCCCTGCTCGCCCGACTGGCGCCCGTGCATTTTCAGGTGGATGAACAGCGTTGGCTGGAAAATGCCGCGCCACGCCTGCCACCGCCCAACTGCGCCCCCTTGCTCGATATCCGACGCCTGCAAGGCGCCAGCGACTGCCACGCCTGCGGACGCTGCAGCGGGCAACGCGGTGCGGTTCGGCTGATCGCACGCTCCAGTAATCAAGAGATACTTCAGTCAACGGCACACACGCTATCGCCCTGGGATGCACGATTACTGCTGTTCGGCGTAATCGGCCTGGCCATGGGCGCGTTTCAGTGGACTGTCAGCCCATGGTTCATCGCACTCAAACAACAGCTCGCACAATGGCTGGTCGAACAGGATCTGCTTTGGCCATTGCAAGACAACGCGCCCTGGTGGCTGCTCACCCATTACCCGCAACTCAACGACAGCTTCAGCTGGCTCGACGGTTTCAGCATCGTGGTCTACTTGAGTTTGAGTTCATTACTACTGGGTACGGCGTTGCTGATTCTGTTGCGTCTGACGGCGCGACTGGCGGGAAATTCGGCACTGTATTCGCCCCTGGCCCTGACGCTGACACCCCTTGGCGGTGCCGGACTGTTTCTGGGGCTGTCGGCGACCACCGTGAAGTTACTGCGCTATGAAGGTCTGCTGCTGGAGTGGGTGCAGCCGGCAAGGGCGTTGCTGTTGATGGCGGCGATGGGTTGGAGTTTGGTGTTGGGATGGAAGGTGCTGGGGCGCGAAGGTGTTTCCCTCGCTCGGCGCCTGGCAGGCAGCGTTTGCCTGTTATTGGCCAATGGCTTGGTGGGATATGGCTGGTGGCTGCAATTTTGGGGTTGGTAGCGGTAGTTCTTTGCTTTGGCTTTTGATCTTGATCTACCCGCCCCTTCGGCAGGCCGAGCGGAGGTGTTCATCAGGGGACTGGCGCGCAGCGCCCCTCGGCGAAGCCGAGAACATCGCATGGAGGTCGTCGCGAAGCAGACCGGAGGGCGATGCCCCCTGATGGACACCGTAGCGAGGGAACACCGAGCCTTGGCGAGGGGCCGAACGCTCGGGGCGAAGACTTTTGGTTCCTTTGGGGCGTTTGCCAAAGGGACTCGCTGTAAAAGCGAAACCCTAAGTGGCCGTTACCGCAGAAATGGATATGTACATCAGCAAGAGACAGGCCGGCTGTCAGGCCGCCTTCGCAGGCAAGCCAGCTCCCACATTGGATCGGTGTACATCCGCGAGAGACAGGCCGCGGGATCACCCCCGCAACACAAACTCCGGAAACAACTCCCGCATCGCAGCCCACAACTCCGCCTGCTCAACCTGCGCCGAAACACCCGACAAATGCGGATCCAGCATCCGCGCCGTCCTGACCAACTGCACCGCAAAACGCTTGACCCCTTGAGCACTCAACCGCCGCGCCAGAATCAACAACCGCGCCGGGTCAAACAAATGCCAATGCACCGTGGTGCGACACTCATAGTCAACACCACTGGCCAGCAGATGCTCCAGACTGCGCCAGTTAGCGGCACCACTGCCCCCGACCCGAGTGATGGTTTGACAATCCTCAGGCAAGGCCTTTATGTCGAAACCAACCCAATCGGCCCCCGTCACTGCCTTGGCAAAAGCGGCCGGCTTAATCCCGGCGCTGTGCAAACCAATGCGAAAGCCCATCTGCCGTACTTCGTCCATAGCGCCGAGCAAACCGTCCTGCAAGGTCGGCTCACCGCCGCTGAACACCACTGCATCGAGCAAGTCCTGACGACGTTGCAGAAACGCCAGGACCCGACACCACTCCACTTCTTCGCTGCCGCGAGGCGGGATCAATTGCGGGTTATGGCAGTAACGACAGCGCCAGGCGCAACCCTGGCAAAACAACACGCAGGCCAGCTGTCCCGGATAGTCGAGAGTGGTCAGGGGCACCATGCCCCCGACCCGAAGCATTCGACTCATTGGCGCCCGGCCAGCGCCGCGCTTTCAGTGAAGTGGACCCGCTCGCGGTGCTCGGACTGCTTGCCCGGATTGAAGGCCGATACCGGGCGGTGATAACCCATCACCCGAGTCCAGACTTCGCAGCGTTGACGTTGAGCCTGGGGCAATGTTTGCGATGCATTCATGGTGAAGTTCCTTGGGTTGAGTGAATCGAAATCAATGAACGGCGCCGAGGCTTTGCTCACGCAGCAGCAGTGCCTCGTCGCATTTGGGGCAGAACTCATGCTCGCCATCGAGGTAGCCGTGCACCGGGCAGATGGAGAAGGTCGGGGTCACGGTCAGGTACGGCAGACGGAAACGTCCCAGTGCCTTGCGCACCAGTTGCTTGCAGGCCTGGGTCGAGGAAATCCGCTCGGCCATGTACAGATGCAGCACCGTGCCGCCGGTGTATTTGCATTGCAGTTCGTCCTGAAGCTCCAACGCCTCGAAGGGATCGTCGGTGTAGCCCACCGGCAGTTGCGAAGAATTGGTGTAATACGGTGCCTCGACGCTGCCGGCCTGGAGAATGTCCGGGTAACGCTTGCGGTCTTCCTTGGCGAAGCGGTAGGTGGTGCCTTCGGCCGGAGTGGCTTCGAGGTTGTACAGGTGGCCGGTTTCCTCCTGGAATCGCAGCAAGGTGGCGCGCACATGGTCCAGTAGATTCAAGGCAAACTGTCGGCCCTGTTCGGTGTGCATGCCCTGCTCGTCGCCAGAGAAATTGCGCAGCATTTCATGCAGGCCGTTGAGGCCGATGGTGGAAAAATGGTTGCGCAAAGTGCCCAGGTAACGCTTGGTGTAGGGGTACAAACCGGCGTCCATGTGATGCTGAATCACCTTGCGTTTGACCTCCAGGCTCTCCATCGCCAGCTCCATCAGGGTGTCCAGGCGCTGCAGCAAACCGCTGGTATCGCCCTTGAACACATAGCCCAGACGCGCACAGTTGATAGTGACCACCCCCAGCGAGCCGGTCTGCTCCGCCGAGCCGAACAAGCCGCCGCCGCGCTTGAGCAACTCACGGACATCCAGCTGCAAACGACAACACATCGAGCGCACTTGATTGGGTTGCAGATCCGAATTGAGGAAGTTCTGGAAGTACGGCAGCCCGTAACGCGCAGTCATCTCGAACAGGCGATCGGCGTTTTCACTGTCCCATGGAAAGTCATGGGTGATGTTGTAGGTCGGTATCGGAAAGGTGAACACCCGCCCTTTCGCATCGCCGGCCTGCATCACCTCGATATAGGCGCGGTTGAGCAAGTCCATTTCGACCTGCAAGTCGCCATAGGCAAACGGCATTTCCTCACCGCCAATAATGGGTATCTGCTCACGTAAATCCTGCGGGCAGACCCAGTCGAAGGTCAGGTTGGTAAAGGGTGTCTGAGTGCCCCAGCGCGAGGGCACGTTGAGGTTGTAGATAAACTCCTGGATCGCCTGGCGCACGTCCTGATAGCTCAGCTTGTCTTGGCGCACATAGGGCGCGAGGTAAGTATCGAACGAGCTGAACGCCTGGGCACCGGCCCATTCGTTTTGCAGGGTGCCAAGGAAATTCACCATCTGTCCCAGGGCACTGCTCAGGTGTTTCGGCGGGCCGGCTTCGACACGTCCGGGTACACCATTCAGGCCTTCGTGCAACAGGGTGCGCAGCGACCAACCGGCGCAGTAACCGGCGAGCATGTCCAGATCGTGCACATGCAAATCCGCCTCGCGGTGGGCCTGACCGATCGCCTCGCTATACACCTCGTCCAGCCAATAGTTAGCGGTGACCTTGCCCGACACATTCAGCACCAGCCCGCCCAGGGAGTAGCCCTGATTGGCGTTGGCTTGCACGCGCCAGTCTTCACGGTCCAGGTACTCGTTCATCGAAGTCGCCACCTCGACCATGGTCCGGCGGTCACGGCGCAAGCGCCCGTGCTGTTCGCGGTAGACGATGTAAGCGCGCATGGCGAGGAAAAAACCGGCGTCCATCAGGACCCGTTCGACCCGATCCTGGATCTGCTCGACATGCAATCGCGCCTGCCCTTCCAGTCGGGCCAGTACCGCTTCGAGCAACCCCTCGACTTCGACCTCGGTGTACTCCCCGGTGGCCTTGCCGGCGGCGATCAACGCCTGACGGATCTTGTCCGCATCGAAGGCGACCAGGCTGCCATCGCGTTTGTGCAAACGGTTATACCCTACTGAGATCAGCGTGCTCTGCATTTGGCCTCCATACACCACATATAGATGTTTTAACTATATAAAACACAACATATAGTGAAGGCTACGGGAAAAGCACCGATCTGCAATTGATCGACGTCAAAAATCGATGGCAAAAGGGAATCCAGACACCTGATTCAGAGCCGCGAAAATCTAATGTGGGAGCGGGCTTGCTCGCGAAGAGGCCATCACATTCAACATCAATGTTGACTGATAGACCGCTATCGCGAGCAAGCCCGCTCCCACATTAGTTTTCCTTTGTTTTACAAACCGCATCCGGCTCAACCGCCACTCATGTTCATGAAACGCAAAATCTGCACCTCCCCTTCCGGGTTGAAATCGTGGCGCAAGGGCTTACCGCTCAACGCCTTTTGCACCGCGTTGATCACCGGTTGGTCATCCAGCGGATAGCGGCGCAGCAAACTACGCAAATCCAGCGAGTCGTCCTGGCCGAGGCAGAGCAATAGCCGCCCTTCGACCGTCATCCGGACCCGATTGCAACTGCCGCAGAAGTTGTGGCTGTTGGGTGAAATGAAACCGATACGGGTATCGGGGTGGCGTTCCAGGCGCACATAACGCGCAGGTCCGCCGCTGTTTTCAGTACTGTCGAGCAACCGATGACGGCTGGCGATCAGTGCCCGCACCTCGTCGCTGGAGCAAAACGACTCCCCCCGCGAACGCCCGACGTCACCCAAGGGCATTTCTTCGATAAAGCTGATATCGATGTGTTGCTCGATGGCGTACTGCACCAACCCCAGGACTTCATCGAAGTTGCGCCCTTTCATGACTACGCAGTTGAGTTTGATCCGTTCAAAACCCGCACCGCGCGCCGCTTCGATGCCGTTGAGCACCTGATCGAGATCGCCGTTGCGGGTGATGGCGCGAAACTTCTGCCCGTCCAGGCTATCGAGGCTGATGTTCATCCGCTTGACCCCGGCCTCGGCCAACGGCCGGGCCAGACGGCCCAGCTGCGAGCCGTTGCTGGTCATCACCAGTTCGCGCAAACCGGGCAACGCGGCAATGTTGCGGCACAGCCCGACAATACCGGGGCGGATCAGCGGCTCGCCGCCGGTCAGGCGGATTTTGCGCACCCCGAGGCCGACGAACAGCGTCGCCAAGCGCTGCAATTCTTCAAGCGTCAGGACCTGCTGACGTGGCAGAAAAGTCATGTTTTTCGCCATGCAATACACACAGCGAAAATCACACCGATCAGTCACCGACATCCGCAGATAATCGATCTGCCGCCCAAAACCATCCTGCATCACAGCGTTCATCACATCTCCCGGTTTGCCCAATGGTCACTGCACCAGTGGTGAGTCGGCGCCCTGCAAGTGGATACCGCGAATATCCGCAGCACCGATCAGGGTTTGCAGGTATTGCACCAGGGCTTTCTGCCAGACGCCCTGCTGCAACTGCGTATGAATCGCCGTGGAAACCACCTCATAGGGCAGCGGCATGCCTTCGATTCGTTGATCGACACTGACCACATGCCAGCCGTAACGGCTTTCCAGCGGTTTACTGGCCAGCCCGGGCGCCAGGGTGAACAGCTGACGTTCCAGCTCCGGCACGGTCTGGCCCTTGCTGATCTGCCCCAGAGAACCGCCCTGGGCCTTCGACGGACAAGCCGAATAGTTCAGCGCAAGCTGGGCAAAGCTTCCGGGAAAATCCACCAGACGCTGCAGCAGGACTTCGGCCTGATCGTGCGCCAGGCCCCGGGCCTCGGCATCCTCCGGCGCACATTCGAGCAGGATGTGCCGTATTGCCAGCAATGGCGCACTGTGGAAGCGTCCGCGATTGTTTTCGTAATAACGAAGACTGGTCTCCTCGTCGCACTGAGGCACTTGCACCTCCCGCTCAAGCAACAAACGGGTGGCCGCTTCCTCTTCGTTTTCACCGGCGCCAATCTCCAACGACAGGTCGAGTTCGGCAATGCGCTGCTGCAACAACTCGCGGATCACCAGCGCCCTGGCGGCCAGATAGACCGCCTCCTCGCGGCTTTCGGCCGGGTGATATTGCAGCTCCTGGGCGAGAGCCTCGGGGGTGATCGATACCTCGTTGACGCTGATGATCGGCCATTCCTGTTCGCTGCTGGCGATCAGTTGCGCCGGGGCGCCGTCGGCAGCCGCCGGTTCAACCGCAAGCGCTTCAAACTGCACCGCTCCGGCCGGCGCGATGTCGTCGACGCCAGGCGCAGAAGACTCCGCTTGTTTTGAAGAACCGCAGCCACCGCTGCCCCCTTTACCGCCGCCACATCCACATCCACCTGACATGATTGCCTCCTCAGATTTTCTGCCGAACGATTTGATAACGCCGTCCCAGGTACCAGATCGGTGCACTGACCATGTGTACAAGACGGGTAAAGGGGAACAACACGAACAGGGTCAAGCCGAGAAACACGTGCAGCTTGTAGGTCAAGCCGACCGGCGCTATGGACGCCGCTGCTTCCATCGGACGCAACAGCACAGTGTTCTGCGCCCAATCGGCGAGCATCACCATCACCGAGCCGTCCATATGCTCGGTGGAGGCCGCGATGGTCAGCAGACCGAGCAGCAACTGCGCCAGCAGCACCAGCAAAATCAGAATGTCCGAAACGCTGGAAGTGGCGCGAACCCGTGGATCGGTCAACCGCCGATTGACCAGCATCAGCAGACCGACCAGGCACAGCAGGCCGAAAATCCCGCCGGAGACCATCGCCAGCAACTGCTTGTTCTCAGTGCTGATCACATGGTGATAAACCGACGCCGGCGTCAGCAGACCGACGAAGTGCCCGGCCAGCACGAACAACACACCAATATGGAAGAAGTTGCTCGCCACGCGCATCCCGCGCTGGTTGAGCATCTGGCTGGAGCCAGCCTTCCAGGTGTACTGCGAGAGATCGAAGCGGGCCCAACTGCCAATCAGGCAAATCGCCAGGGCAACATAGGGATAAACCCCAAATAACATCAGATTCCATTTAGACATTGCCCACCTCCTCGGCAGGCACGACGGCCAGCCCTTCATGCTGAAAATCCACCCAGTGCAGCGGTACTGCGCTTTCCTCGCGGGCCTTGCCCGGTGCGCTTGGCAGTCCACTGCAACGGTCCTGCTGTTCGGCCTGGAGAAAGTCCACAGCCTCCTCTTCCCAAATCTTGTCGAGGGCTTCGAGGGAGTCGTCGCGAGGTTCCGCGGCGACCTGTGCGCGCAGGTCGGCCACCGCCTGATGGGGTTCGGCCCCGGCAATTTGCAGCAGCGCCCGGAAGCAGCTGGCGTAAGCGCTTTCGCGCTCCTCCAGACGTGCCGCCAGCAACGCCAGCAGGTGCGAGACATCGGCCAGGCCCTCGCGAGCCTCGATGTCTTCGCGGGTGGAGAGGAACTCCAGGTACAGCGGGATATAGTCCGGCAGCTCCTTGACGCCGATGGCAAACCCGGCGGCTTCGTATTGCGCCATCATGTCGACCATGGCCTGACCGCGGTCGCGGGATTCGCCATGCACATGCTCGAACAACAGCAGCGACAGCGAGCGCCCCCGACCGAACAGCGCACCGTAGTGCTCCTGCCCGTCCATCAGGTCATTGGCGCAGATCAGCTCAAGCAACTCGAACAACGCGCCGCGCTGCTTGGGGCTGATTTCCCGGGACTGGATAATCGCCTGTTCCAGTTCGTCACGACCCGCTATCAGGGTCTCGGTCGGATAATCGAGCAGCAGCGAAATCACTTTGAGAATGCGCATGCTCATTCCTCCCACAACTGGACGGTTTTCAGGATGTCGCGGCGGTTGGCTTTCTTGGCGCCGAACATGTTGGTGTCGGAGCTGCCGCTACAACCGCTGCCGAAACTGAAACCGCAGCCCGAGCGCTCGGCGAACGCATCGCTCATGGCGTCTTCACGGTGGGCACTGGGCACCACAAAACGGTCTTCGTAGTTGGCGATCGCCAGGTAGCGATACATCTCCTCGACCTGAGCCACGCTAAGCCCGACATCCTTGAGCACTTGCAGGTCCTGGACGCCATCGACTTGCTCGGAACGTTTGTAGGCACGCATCGCCAACAAGCGTTTGAGCGCGCGCTTGACCGGTTTCTCATCGCCTGCGGTCAGCAGGTTGGCCAGGTAACGCAGCGGAATACGCAGGCTGTCGACATCCGGGATTACCCCGTTCATGCCCACGGTGCCAGCGGTGGCGGCGTTCTGGATCGGTGACAGCGGCGGCACGTACCAAACCATCGGCAGAGTGCGATATTCCGGGTGCAGCGGCAGCGCCAGTTTCCAGTCCACGGCCATCTTGTAGACCGGCGAACGTTGTGCGGCATCGATCACCGATTGCGGCACACCGTCTTCCAGGGCCTGACGAATCACCGCCGGGTCATTTGGATCGAGGAAGATCTCCAGTTGCTTCTCGTACAGGTCCTGCTCATTGGCGGTGCTCGCCACCTCGCTGATGCGGTCGGCGTCATACAGCAGCACACCGAGGTAGCGAATCCGACCGACACAGGTTTCCGCGCAGACGGTTGGCATCCCGGCTTCGATACGCGGGTAGCAGAAGATGCACTTCTCGGATTTGCCACTTTTCCAGTTGAAGTAGATCTTTTTGTACGGGCAGCCGCTGATGCACATCCGCCAGCCGCGGCATTTCTCCTGGTCGATCAGGACAATCCCGTCTTCCTCACGCTTGTAGATCGCCCCGCTCGGGCAAGCCGCTGCGCACGTCGGGTTGAGGCAGTGCTCGCACAAACGCGGCAAATACATCATGAAGGTGTTTTCGTATTCGCCGTAAATGTCCGCCTGGATCTTGTCGAAGTTCTTGTCCTTGCGCCGCTTGGCGAATTCGGTACCGAGGATTTCCTCCCAGTTCGGGCCCCACTCGATTTTTTCCATGCGCTTGCCGGAAATCAGCGAACGCGGCCGCGCGGTGGGCTGGTGTTCGCCCAGCGGTGCGGTGTGCAGATGCTGATAGTCGAAGTCAAAGGGTTCGTAGTAATCATCGAGGCTCGGCAGATCCGGGTTGGCGAAAATGTTCGCCAACACGCGGAACTTACCGCCGATGCGCGGGTTGATGGTGCCGTTGGCATTGCGGATCCAGCCACCCTTCCACTTGTCCTGGTTTTCCCATTCTTTCGGGTAGCCGATCCCGGGCTTCGATTCGACGTTGTTGAACCAGGCGTACTCCATGCCTTCGCGGCTGGTCCAGACGTTCTTGCAGGTGATTGAGCACGTGTGGCACCCGATGCACTTGTCCAGGTTCAGAACCATGCCGATCTGTGAGCGAATCTTCATCTCAGTTCTCCTCGATATCGGTCGGCAGCGGACGTGGCAGGTCATCGCCACTTGAACCATCGAGCCAGTCGACTTTGGACATTTTGCGTACCACAACGAATTCATCGCGGTTGCAACCGACCGTGCCGTAATAGTTGAAACCGTAAGCTTGCTGGGCGTAGCCACCGATCATGTGGGTCGGCTTGAGCACGACGCGGGTAACCGAGTTGTGATGGCCGCCACGGGTCTTGGTGGTTTCCGAGCCCGGCACGTTCACGATCCGTTCCTGGGCGTGGTACATCATCACCATGCCGTCCTTGACCCGCTGGCTGACCACCGCCCGGGCGGTCAGCGCGCCGTTGACGTTGAAGCACTCGATCCAGTCGTTGTCCTCGATGCCGGCGCGTTTCGCGTCGTTCTCCGAGAGCCAGACAATCGGCCCACCACGGCTGAGGGTGAGCATCAGCAGGTTGTCGCTGTAGGTGCTGTGGATGCCCCATTTCTGATGCGGGGTGATCCAGTTCAGGACGATTTCCGTGTGGCCGTTGCTGCGCTTGCCTTTCACCCCTTCGATGGTGCGGGTGTTGACCGGTGGCCGATAACTCATCAGTTGCTCACCGAACGCCTGCATCCACGGGTGATCCTGATAGAACTGCTGGCGACCGGTGATGGTGCGCCATGGAATCCCTTCGTGAACGTTGGTGTAGCCGGCGTTGTAGCTGACGTGATCGTCCTCGAGACCCGACCAGGTCGGGCTGGAAATGATCTTGCGCGGCTGTGCCTGAATGTCTCGGAAACGAATCGCCTCGTGGGCCTTGGACAGCGCCAGGTGGCTGTGGTCGATCCCGGTGAATTCCGACAGCGCGGCCCAGGCCTTGACCGCTACCTGGCCATTGGTTTCCGGCGCAAGGGACAGAATCACTTCGGCGGCATCGATCGCCGTGTCGATTTTCGGCCGCCCGTGGCTGATACCGGCGGCACCTTCTTTGTGATTGAGTTCACCGAGGAACTTCACTTCGTCGTCGGTGTTCCAGTTGATGCCCTTGCCACCATTGCCGTGTTTTTCCAGCAATGGCCCGAGAGAACTGAACTGCTTGTAGATATTCGGGTAGTCACGCTCCACCACGTGCAGGTTCGGCGCGTTCTTGCCCGGTTCCGGGGCCACGCCAGCACTTTTCCAGTCGGTGCCGCCGAATGGCTGGGCCAATTCGCCAACGCTGTCGTGCATCAGCGGGATGGTCACCAGGTCCTTTTCAACCCCCAGATTCCCTTCGGACATGCTGGAAAACGCCTTGGCGATGCCTTTGTAAATCTCCCAATCCGAACGAGACTCCCAGGCCGGGTCAATGGCCGCCGACAACGGGTGAATGAACGGGTGCATGTCCGAGGTGTTCATGTCGTCTTTCTCGTACCAGGTTGCGGTCGGCAACACGATGTCCGAGTAAACGCAGGTAGAGGACATGCGGAAGTCCAGCGTGGTGACCAGATCGAGCTTGCCGATGGCGCCCTCGTCCACCCACTCCGCTTCTTCGGGTTTGCAGTCACCGACCTTGCCGATGTCTTCGTTCATCACACCATTCTTGGTGCCGAGCAGGTACTTGAGCATGTACTCGTGGCCCTTGCCCGAAGAGCCCAGCAGGTTGGAGCGCCAGATAAACATGATGCGAGGGAAGTTGACCGGGCTGTCCGGCTGTTCGCAGGAGAACCTCAGGGAACCGTCCTGCAACGACTTGACCACGTAGTCTTTGGGGTCCATGCCAGCCGCCGCAGCATCACGGCAAATATGCAGCGGGTTGGTGTTCAGTTGTGGCGCGCTCGGCAACCAACCGGCGCGTTCAGCGCGGATGTTGTAGTCCAGGGCATGCTCGGGGAACTGGCTCTTATCGGCCAGCGGCGAGAGCACGTCGTGCATGCTCATTTTCTCGTGGCGCCACTGCGAGCTGTGAGCATAGAAGAAACTGGTGCCGTTCATTTGCCGAGGCGGACGATTCCAGTCCAGGCCAAACGCCAGTGGCAGCCAGCCGCATTGCGGACGGAGTTTTTCCTGACCGACGTAATGCGCCCAACCGCCACCGGTCTGGCCGACACACCCGCAGAGCATGAGCATGTTGATCAGCCCACGGTAGTTCATGTCCATGTGGTACCAGTGATTCATCGCCGCGCCGACGATGATCATCGAGCGGCCCTTGGTCTTGTCGGCGTTATCGGCGAATTCACGGGCGATCTGGATGGCTTTCTCACGGCTGACGCCGGTGATCTGCTCCTGCCAGGCCGGGGTGCCGGGCACCGAGGCGTCATCGTAATCCTTGGCCACGTTAGCGCCACCGAGGCCGCGATCGATCGCCAGGTTGGCCGCCGACAGGTCGAACACGGTGGCGACTTTCGCCACGCTACCGTCCGCCAGCACCACGTTGTGTACCGGTACGCGGCGGTATTGCACGGCATCGCCGGCCACGTGCTGGAAGTGTTCGTGGGACTCGCCGGCAAAATACGGGAACGCCACTTCGGCGACGTCATCACCGATCAGGCTCAGTTTCAGATCGATCTCACGGCCTTCGCCGCCTTCACGGGCGAGGATGTTCCACTTGCCCTTCTCGCCCCAGCGATAACCGATGGAGCCCTGGGGTGAAACCAGTTCACCGCTGACATCCAGGGCGATGGTTTTCCATTCCGGGTTGTTTTCCTGGCCGAGGTTGTCGGTCAGGTCCGAAGCGCGCAAGAAGCGATCTGGCTGGTAACCGGCGCCCGGCGCCACATCGACCATTTGCTTGAGCAATACCAGCACCGGCAAGTCAGTGAAGCGCTTGGCGTAGTCGGTGAAATAGGCGCTCGGTTTGTCCAGGTGGAATTCTTTGAAGATCACATGATTGAACGCTTGGGCCAGCGCCGCGTCAGTACCCTGCTTGGGGTTGAGCCACAGGTCAGTGAGCTTGGCCACTTCCGAATAGTCCGGAGTGATGGCAACAGTTTTGGTGCCCTTGTAACGAACCTCGGTGAAAAAGTGCGCATCAGGAGTACGGGTCTGCGGGACGTTGGAGCCCCAGGCAATGATGTAGTTGGAGTTGTACCAGTCAGCCGATTCCGGCACGTCGGTCTGCTCGCCCCAAACCATCGGTGAGGCCGGTGGCAAGTCGCAGTACCAGTCATAGAAGCTCAGGCAGGCGCCGCCGATCAGCGACAGGTAACGGGAACCTGCGGCATAGCTGACCATCGACATCGCTGGAATCGGCGAGAAACCGACGATCCGGTCAGGGCCATATTGCTTGATGGTGTAGACGTTGGAAGCGGCAATGATCTCGTTGACTTCCTCCCAGTTGGAACGAATGAAGCCCCCCATGCCGCGTTTGCTTTTATAGGAGTCGGCCTTGACCTTGTCCTCGACGATGCTCGCCCAGGCTTCGACCGGAGCCATGGTCAGCCGCGCGTCGCGCCAGAGCTTGAGCAACGGCTTGCGGATTTTCGGGTACTTGAGCCGGTTGGCGCTGTAGATGTACCAGCTGTAACTGGCACCACGCGGACAGCCACGAGGCTCATGGTTAGGCAGATCGTTACGGGTGCGCGGGTAGTCAGTCTGCTGGGTTTCCCAGGTGATCAGACCGTTCTTGACGTAGATTTTCCAGGAGCAGGACCCGGTGCAGTTCACCCCGTGGGTGGAACGCACGATCTTGTCGTACTGCCAGCGCGAACGGTAGACGTTCTCCCAGTCACGAGACTCTTTGCGGGTCTCTCCGTGACCGTCGGAAAACTCGTTTTGCTTGCGGTTGAAAAACCGCAGTTGATCCAGTAAATGACTCACGGTGTAGTCCTCTCAGGCTTTGTCGCGGGGTCTGTGCCCCGCCCACGCAATGGTTGGATTCGGGTCGGTTCAGCAGGGCGTCGCGGCGCCTTTACGCGCGTACCACCACCAGGTCACCACAATGCAACTCAGGTAGAAGCCGACGAACATGTAGAAGGCCATCTCCGGGCCGCCGGTCTGGGCCATCGAAGTGCCGAAAGATTTGGGAATGAAGAACGCGCCGAAGGCGCCCATGGCCGAACTGAAGCCGAGCACTGCGGCTGACTCCTTGCCGGCGTTCTTCAGGGCTTGTTCGCGAATGGCCGGCGATTGCCCGGCAGACGCTTTTTCATGCTGGGTACGGAAGATCACCGGGATCATCCGGAAGGTGGAGCCGTTGCCCACGCCGGTGGTGATGAACAGCAGCATGAACATGCCGAGGAAGCCGTAGAAGTTGCCGGCCGAACCGTTTTGCGGCAGAGCGCCGTGGCTGCTTTCTGGTAGAAAGTGCAGCACACCGAAGACCATCACGATCATCGCCACGAAGTTCCACAAGGTCACTTTCGCGCCACCGAGCTTGTCCGCCAGCCAGCCGCCCAACGGACGCACTAGCGCCCCGACCAAGGGCCCAAGGAAGGCGAATTTCAAGGCGATAACGTCAGGGAAGGAAGTTTTGATCAGCAGCGGAAACGCCGCGGAAAAGCCGATGAACGAACCGAAGGTCGCCAGGTACAACCAGCACATCAGCCAGTTGTGCTTGCGCTTGAAGATCACCGCCTGTTCGCTGAACGAAGCCCTGGCACTGGACAAATCGTTCATGCCGAACCAGGCAATCAGCGTTACCGCGATAATGAACGGCACCCAGATGAACCCGGCGTTCTGCAGCCACAACTGGCCACCGTCTGCCAGCGTTTGCGGCTTACCGCCAACGAAACCGAACACACCGAAGGTAATCACCAGCGGCACACAGAACTGCATCACCGAGACGCCCAGGTTACCTAGCCCGGCATTCAGGCCAAGGGCCGTGCCCTGCTGGGACTTCGGATAGAAGAAGCTGATGTTGGACATGCTCGAGGCGAAGTTGCCGCCCCCAAAACCGCACAGCAAGGCGATCAGCACAAACACGCTGTAAGAGGTGCTCGGGTCCTGCACGGCGAAGCCCATCCAGATCGATGGCAACAACAGCGACGCGGTGCTCAGGGCGGTCCAGCGACGGCCGCCGAAGATCGGCACCATAAAGGAATAGAAAACCCGCAAGGTCGCGCCGGACAGCCCCGGCAACGCCGCCAGCCAGAACAACTGGTCAGTGGTGAAGCTGAAGCCGATGGCGTTCAACCGCACGATCACCGTGCTCCAGACCATCCACACCGCAAAGGCCAACAGCAGCGCAGGAATGGAAATCCACAGGTTGCGCGTGGCGGTCTGTTTGCCGCTACACCCCCAGAACGCTGGGTCTTCCGGGCGCCAGTCATGAATGACCGGGCCTGAATCAGGCTTTTGCAGAACGGACATGTTCTTCTCCTTGGGCAATGCTGGAAAACGGGGAAGCGGTCACGGGCAGCTCTTTACCGAACACCGGGCTCTTGCGTATTTCGCTGAAGTACATCCAGGTGAGGGAGACCCAGACCACGCCGTACATCAACATGAAGCAGGACGAACGCACGCCGGTCAGGTCCACCAGCGCGCCAAACAGAATCGGCAACACGAAGCCGCCCAAGCCGCCAGCAAGGCCGACGATGCCGGACACGGCGCCCATGTTTTTCGGGTAGTCATTGGCGATGTATTTGAAAACCGAGGCCTTGCCGAACGCGAAGGCGATGCCCATGACGAACAGCAGCACGGTGAACAACGTGGGGCTCAAGCCGATATGAAAATTCAGCGGGCCGTTGAGGGTCTGCACTTGCAGTTGGGTCTGGGGATACGAGAGCACGAACAGGCAGACCCAGCTGACCCACAGCACCCACCAGGTCACGCTCTGAGCGCCCCAGCGGTCCGACATCCAGCCGCCAACAGCGCGCAGTACACCGCCGGGCAGGGAAAAACACGCCGCCAGCAGGGCCGCGCTTTGCAGGTTGAAACCGTATTCCTGCACGTAGTACTTGGTCATCCACAGCGCGAGGCCGACGTAGCCGCCGAAGACGATCGAGTAGTACTGGCAGTAGCGCCACACCGCAGGATCCTTCAACGCCCTCAGTTGCTCACGCAAACTGGCGCCCGTGACACTGCGATGGCCCTTGTTTTCTGAGGTCAAGAACCAGAACAGCAGCGCGGTGATAAACAGGATTGCGCTGAAGACTTTCGGCACCAACTGCCAGCTACCGGCGGCGATCAGCGCCGGGGCCAGGAACTTGGTCACCGCCGACCCGGCGTTGCCAGCACCGAAGATGCCCATGGCGAAGCCCTGGTTCTGCTGGTCAAACCATTTGGCAACGTAGGCAATCCCCACTGAAAACGAGCCGCCGGCCAGGCCGACGAACAGGCCCAGCACCAGGAACTGCCAGTAGGCGGTGGCGTGGCTGATCAGGTACAGCGGCGCTACGCAGGCCAGCATCAGCACAAAGAACACGCTGCGCCCGCCGAAGCGGTCGGTCAGCAGGCCCAGCGGCAAACGCGCCAGCGAGCCGGTCAATACCGGGGTGGCGGCCAGCAGGCCGAATTGGGTTTCGTTGAGCTGGAGAAGCTCCTTGATCGGCACGCCGAGCACGGCAAACATCATCCAGACCATAAAGCACACGGTGAAGGCCAGCGTACTCATACCCAGCACAAGGCCTTGTTGTACACGCGGTTGGGTCACAACGTTCTCCAGTCAGTTAGCCATGGCTGCAGACTAGAGAGACGAACCCCGCAAAAACTTGATCCATGTCAACGAAGCCCATGGCGGTATAGGCCTATGCTTGCGCTGTCTACCTCTAAGGAGGTAGTTCGAAAAACCAGATAAACCCTTTATTTATCAATGTATTAACTTCGTCTGCCGACGCTTTTACTGACACGGAGCGGCCGACAACTCTTTAGAGGTAGTGCGCCCGGGATCGGCTGCAAAACCCTCGGCGATCACAATCTGGAGCTCTACATGCTCTGCTTTCTTATCTTTTCCCCGGATCGGCGCTGATGATGCGCTGGTTGCGCAGTTCCCTGCCCGCTCGCGCCGGGCTGGCGGTGATCCTGATCGCCATCCTCGCCCTTGCCAGCTCCCTGAGCGCCGGGTTGATCGCCTGGTTCAGCCAGGGCGATGCGGCGGCTATCAACACCGCCGGTTCCGTGCGCATGGAGACTTACCACCTGAGCTGGAAACTGGCCGCAGGCGCAACCGGCGAAGAAATCGCCACCATCACTGATAGCCTGCAACAACGCCTGGACAGCCAGTCACTCAAGGCTGTGCTGGAAGATGGCCCGCCTACGTCCCTCCAAACCAGCTACCAGCACATCCAGCAACGCTGGAACGACGATCTGCGCCCGGCACTGGAACGTGGTGATGGGGCTTTTTTTCAGGCCAATGCCCTGCCGTTCGTCGAGCAGCTGAACCAGTTCGTCAGCCTGTTGCAGCAACAAAGCGAACACAAACAAGGCTGGCAGCAAGCGATCCAGGGCATGGCCTTGTTCACCACCATGATTATCCTGCTGATCGGTCTGTACGAGTTGCAGTACGGCGTGGTCACGCCCTTGCAAGAATTGGTGGACGCCACCCAGCGCTTTCGCGGTGGGGACTTCAAGGTGCGGGTCAACCATCAGTCGCAAGACGAACTGGGCCAGTTGGCCATGAGTTTCAACGCCATGGCCGAGACGATCGAAGAGTCGCACCGTACTCTGGAAAGTCAGGTCCAACAGAAAACCCTGAACCTGCAACAAGCCAATGCCGCCCTGGAACTGCTGTATCAAAGCAGCCGCAGCCTGGCCACCCGCCTGGCCAATGCCGAAGGGTTGGACGAATTGATCCGGCGCTTCCAGCAACGCCTGCCGGGCTTGCGTCTCTCGCTGTGCCTGCGCGGCGCTGTGCAGGCCCCCGCCTCGCACATGCTCGCCCTGCATGGCGAAAACGACCGTGAAGTCTGTGCCAGCAGTGAATGCGCCACCTGCCAGAAACACACTAAAGCCAGTCCGAAAACCTTCAGCATCAGTAACCAGGGCAACGAACTGGGTGAGCTCAAGGCGCATTTTGACGACGGGCATCGGGCACAGGGTTGGGAGTCCCAATTGATCCAGGCGCTGGCCAACCTGATCGGCACCTCGCTTTCACTCAAGCGCCAGCGCGAACAGGATCATCGCCTGCTGCTGCTCGAAGAGCGCACCATCATCGCCCGCGAACTGCACGATTCACTGGCTCAGGCCCTGTCGTACATGAAGCTGCAAGTCAGCCGCATGCAGACCCTGATGCGCCGTGGCGAACCAGTGGAAACCCTGGAGACCGTCACCGCCGAACTGCGCGAGGGGCTGAACAATGCCTACCGCCAGTTGCGCGAACTGCTGACCACCTTTCGCTTGCAGATTCACGACGAGGGACTGGTGCAGGAACTCAAGGACACGGCCCAGGAGTTCTCCCGCCGGGGAGATTTCCAGGTGCACCTGCACATCGACACGCTGGCCTTTCAGCTGTCGGCCAGCGAGCAAATCCACATTCTGCAAATTACTCGCGAGGCGCTCTCCAACTGCCTGCGCCACGCCCACGCGCAAAACGCCTGGCTGCAACTGCGTCAGGACGGCGAAACCGTCAGGCTCATCGTCGAAGACGACGGCCGGGGCTTCAGCGGCCAGACCGACCAGCGCGAACACCACGGCCTGACCATCATGGATGAGCGTGCCCGCAGCTTGCGCGGCCAACTGCAAATATTCTCCCGGGCGCCGCAAGGCACCCTCGTCCAACTGGAATTCCAACCGGAGTTTCTCGGGCAGCACACAGAAGGTAGCGTTTCATGAACCCTCCCCTGCAACACCGCATCCTGCTAGTGGACGATCATCCGATGATGCGTCACGGCATCCGGCAAATGCTCGAGCTGGAAGATGATTTCGAGATCGTCGGCGAAGCCAGCAACGGCGAAGAAGCCCTCAGCCTCATCGAACCGCTGCAGCCGGATCTGGTGCTGCTCGATAACAACATGCCCCTAATGAATGGCATTGAAACCCTGCGACGGTTGCGGGCGATGCACTACACCGCAAAGGTGCTGCTGTTCACCGTGTCGGATGCCGAAGACGATATTCGCGACGCGCTGCGCCTGGATGCCGATGGCTATCTGCTCAAGGACATGGAGCCCGAACTGTTGATTCAGTACATCCGCGATGCGCTGAACGGCGCACTGGTGATCAGCCCCGGCCTGACTCAGGTCATGGCCCAGGCGCTGCGCTCACCGCCACGCCAGGCCGTGGTGGAACTGACCGAGCGCGAACGTCAGGTGCTGAAAACCATTGCCAGCGGCTTTAGCAACAAGGTCATCGGGCACAAGCTGGGCATCACCGAAGGCACGGTCAAGGTTCACGTCAAAAACCTGCTGCACAAGCTCGGTTTGCGCTCGCGGGTCGAGGCGGCCGTGTGGGCGATGGAGCATCTGCGCAGTGCGAGCTGACGGGCATCCCTCTTTGGAGGTAGACCTGTGGAGGCATAGGCCACGCGCTCCGCGCGCTCTACCATGACCGTCAGCGGAGGTACGCCATGCTGACCCACCCTTCAATCGTTTTAATCTTGCGCCGTCATCACCTGTTCAGCCAATTGCCGGAAAAGGTCTTCCAGGACGTCTGCGCCCTGGCCAATCTCAAACGCCTGAGCTGTCACACCACACTCATGCATCAGGGCGATCCGGCCAAGCGCTTTTTTCTGCTGGTCAGTGGTCAGATCAAACTGCACAGGGTCACGGGTGAAGGCCAGGAAAACCTGGTGGAAATCATCCACGCTGGGCAAACCTTCGCCGAAGCCTTGCTGTTCAGTCAGGCCAGACTCTACCCGGTGAGCGCCACGGCGCTGAAAGACAGCGTGCTGGTCAGTATCGAGGGCAGCCATTACCGCAACGCTCTGGAAGACCAGCCGAAAATCTGCCTGGCGATCCTCGCGAGCATGAGCATTCACTTGCACCAACGCCTCAAGGACATCGACACCTTGACCCTCGCCAACGCCAGCCGACGGGTCATCAATTTCCTGTTCCAGGAACGCGACCCGGTCAATGGCCAGATCGTCTTGCAGGTGTCCAAACGCCTGGTGGCCTCGAAACTGGGCATCCAGCCGGAGACCTTCTCGCGCATTTTGCATCGTCTGGTGGAGAGCGGCCTGATCGCCATGGAGCGGCGCCATATCCGCATCCTCGCTGAAGAGGATCTGGCCGCTTACCAACAGTAGTCAGGCCAGCCTCGGATTTGACCATGGTCAAGGCGCCATACTGCCAGCCTTGCACACTGGCAGAGTCCATCAGTGGAGAACCCTCATGCCCGACTCAACCCTGCCTTTGGTCTACTCCTGCTCCGGTTGTTCGAACGTCGCCCAACTGGCCAACACCCTGGCCTTGCGCCTGGATCGCGCCGGCCTGGCCGAAATGTCCTGCATTGTCGGTGTCGGCGGGCATGTGCCAGCACTGGTCAACAAGGCGCGCTCGGGACGGCGGATCCTCGCTCTGGATGGCTGCCCGTTGCAATGCGTCGAAGGCTGCCTGAACCAGCACGGCCTGCACGCCGATGTGCACCTGATTCTGAGCCAGCATGGATTGCGCAAACGTTATGGCGAGGATTGCACTGAGGAGCAGAATGATGAGTTGTTTGAGGAGGTTAAACAGTTGATTGGCGGGGGGGATTTTGAGGAAGAGAACCCGATGGTCGAAGCCACCGGGACGATGGCTTGAGGGTCTGGGAGGGTCTGGGAGGGTCTTGATGCAATGAAAATCCAATGTGGATCAGTGTACATCCGCAAGAGATAGGCCGGCTGCCAGGCCGTCTTCGCGAGCAAGTCGGATCGCCGCACCGCCGCTCCCACAGGGTTCAGCTGAACACCTGGGGAGCGAGTACCACGTCAGGCCAGGCTTTTACTGACCACTTCGAAGACATCACTGGAAAGTTCACCGGACGCACGAATCCGCTCCAACTCCCCCTTCATCAACGCCTGACGAGCAGCATCGTACTTGCGCCAGCGAGTCAACGGCGCCAACTGCCGCGAAGCAATCTGCGGATTGAACCCATTAAGCTCGATCACCAGATCCGCCAGGAAACGATAGCCAGAACCATCCGCCGCATGGAAGTTAATCAGGTTCTGCCCGGCAAACGCCCCCACCAACGCACGAACCTTGTTCGGGTTCTTGATGTTGAACGCAGGATGTTTCATCAACTCTTTTACACGCTGCAAACCGCCTGGCAAACCGCTGCCAGCCTGGACACTGAACCACTGATCCATGACCAAAGGGTTGTCTTTGAAGTTTTCAGCGAAGGTCGCCAAGGCCTTGGCCTTCTCTTCAACAAATGGCGAATTGACCAGTACCGCCAGCGCGGTCAGACGCTCGGTCATGTTGTCGCAAGCATCGAACTGCTCCAGGGTCGCCGCCAGAACGTGCGGCTTGCCGCTGAGCATCAAATAGGACAGCACGATGTTTTGCAGACTGCGACGGGCAAAGTGCTCGGCCTCGGCGATGTAAGCGGTCGTTTTCGACAGCTCGCGGTTGGTCTGATAACGCTGCCACAAACCGTCGAGCAGGCTGTCAGCCAATTGCTTGCGAGCGAACTCGCGAGCGGCATGGATCGCGTCCACATCAGTCACGTCGCTGATTTCGGTGAGGTAGGCTTCGCTTGGCAACGACAGCATTTCCGCGACCATCGCTTGATCCAGCGTCTCATCCGCCAGCACTGTGCGCAACGCCGTAACCAGACGTTGATCCAGTACCAACGCCGTGCCCTGCTGATGCTGAGCGATCAATTCCTGCAGCACTTGCACCGACAGTTGCTGGCCGGCTTCCCAGCGATTGAAGCCGTCGCTGTCGTGTTGCATCAGGAACATCAACTGGTCGCGATCGTACGGGAAGCTCAGTTTCACCGGCGCGGAGAAGCCGCGCAGCAAGGATGGCAACGGTTTTTCTGCGATATCGACAAAGGTGAAGGTCTGTTCTGCTTCGGTCACCGACAGTACCCGGGAGGTACCGTCAGCGGCGGCTTCACCGGCCAGACGCAGTGCAATGGCACCACCTTTGGCGTCCAGCAGGCCGAGTTCGACCGGAATCACGAACGGCAGTTTTTCAACCTTGTCCGGGGTCGCCGGGTAGCTCTGGCGGAAGGTCAGGCTGTAGGTTTTCGCGGTGCTGTCATAAGCCTCGCTGACGGCCAGACGCGGCGTGCCTGCTTGGCTGTACCAGCGTTTGAACTGAGTCAGGTCGACGCCGTTGGCATCTTCCATGGCTTTGATGAAATCGTCGCAGGTCACGGCCTGGCCGTCATGACGCTCGAAATACAGGTCGCTGCCTTTGCGCAAGCCTTCATCGCCAAGCAAGGTGCGAATCATCCGCACCACCTCCGATCCCTTTTCGTAGACCGTCAGGGTGTAGAAGTTAGAGATCTCGATAAAGCTTTCCGGGCGCACGGCGTGAGCCATGGGGCCGGCATCTTCGGCGAACTGGTGAGTGCGCAGGTAAGCCACGTCCTCGATGCGTTTAACGGTGCGCGAATTCATGTCGGCAGAGAATTCGGCGTCGCGGAACACCGTGAAGCCTTCCTTGAGCGACAGTTGGAACCAGTCGCGGCAGGTCACGCGGTTACCCGACCAGTTGTGGAAGTATTCGTGGGCGACCACGGCCTCGACCCGCTGGTGCGCAGCGTCGGTAGCGGTTTCGGCGCGGGCCAGCACGCAGCTGGAGTTGAAGATGTTGAGGCCCTTGTTCTCCATGGCACCCATGTTGAAATCGTTGACCGCAACGATCATGAAGATGTCCAGATCGTATTCGCGACCGTAAACCTCTTCGTCCCAGCGCATGGATTTCTTCAGGCTGTTCATGGCGTGCTGGCATTTGTCGATGTTTTCCGGCTCGACATAAATGCGCAGCGCAACGGAGCGTTCGGTCATGGTGGTGAAGGTATCTTCGACGCACCACAGGTCACCAGCCACCAGCGCGAACAGGTAAGCCGGTTTCATGAACGGGTCTTCCCAGGTCGCCCAGTGCCGGCCGTCTTCTGCCGGACCGCTGGCAATCGGGTTGCCGTTGGACAGCAGCACCGGATAGCTGTGCTGCTCGGCGATGACCGTCGTGGTGAATTTGCTCATCACATCCGGGCGATCGAGGTAGTAAGTGATCTTGCGGAAACCTTCAGCCTCACACTGGGTGCAGAACATGCCGCTGGATTTGTACAGGCCTTCCAGAGCGGTGTTGGTTTCCGGGTGGATCTTGACGCTGGTGTCGACGGTGAACGAAGTGCTCGTCGGATGCAGGGTCAGGTGATGCTCTGTCAACTGATAGCCGGTCAGTTGATCATCGGTGGCACTCAGGTCGCGGTCGGCCAGGGCGACCGACAGCAATTCCAGCTGCTGGCCATCCAGCACCAATGGCGGCAGCCCCCCGCCACGGGCCGGGTTGCGGCGCATCACCAGTTGCGCATGGACCAGACTGTGGTCCTCGAACAACTCGAAGGTCAGGTGCGTCTCGTCGATCAGGTACTCAGGCGCCTGATAGTCCTTCAGGTAGATCATCTTCGGTTGTTCGGTGCGCATGCTGGAGTCCTTCTACTGATGCACGGCGAGCTGGTAGGCCGTGTATTTACGAATATTGATAACGCCGGTATCGAAGATCAGGTACTGGCCCTTGATCCCCAGCAGCGTACCTTCGGCAATCGGGTTCTTGTCCAGGTTGAAGCTGACGATCTTGGCCGGGTACTGCTCGACCGGATAGCGGATTTCAATCGGTTCAACATCGTTGATCACCTGGATCGCCTGCAGGCCAAAGCGCTCCTGCAAACCCAACAGACCTTCGGCACAGCTGTCGAAAAGCTGCTCGCGAACCTGCTTGAGATCCACAGCCGTGGCATCGCCCTTGAGCAACGCACGCCAGTTGGTTTTGTCTGCCACTTGGCTGCGAAACAGGTCTTCAACGAACCCGGATTGCTGGCGAGTCGAGACACGCATAATCGGCAATGCCTGGCTCGCACCCTGATCCAGCCAGCGAGTCGGCAGCTGTGTCGCGCGGGTAATCCCGACTTTGACCCCCGACGAATTGGCCAGATAGACCACGTGATCGGTCATGCAAAATTGCTCGCCCCAAGCCGGATCGCGACAGGTGCCTGCGGCATAGTGGCAGCGCTCCGGGCTCATGATGCAGATATCGCACTGGGCCAGCTTGGTCATGCACGGGTAGCAGTAACCCTGGCTGAAACTGGTTTTGGTCTTGCGTCCGCAATGGGTGCAGTGGATCGCCCCCAGGTACTCGAGGCGCACGGTGGTGCCGATCATTGGATTGACCGGCACCTCGGTATCGCCCAAGCGAAAAGCGTATTGAACGGCCGACGCTTCGAGGCGCGCCGACATCTTGCTGATTGCACCGCGGCCAATCTCGATCAATGGATGGCATCCGACTTGAACAACAGGTTCGGTATCGGTTCCGACTTGGAGCCGCACTCTTGCGGGCCCATGTAGCCGGTACGCTCGTCCTCGGGCAGATTCTGGATTTCCCAGGCGATCATCGCTTGCAGCGTCAGTTCGCGCTGCTCGGCGGTCAGCTTGCCGCCGTCGGGCCATTTGCCGATTTCTACCGCCAGTTTCAGGTTCTGGTAGATATCCGGGGTGATGTTTTTGATCATGTCGTTAAAAGAGGACATCAGGTTCTCCGCGCTCTTTATTCATATAGCAATTTTTTAGATGGCCAGTTTACGGCGGCTGAACAAACCACCCAACAAACCGGTGAAGCATCCGACGAGCAACCCGCCGATGTGCGCCGCATTGGCAATTTCACCGAAGCCGATCATCGAGATCAGCCCGGACATACACAGCAGCAGCCACACCAGCATCATCACCAACACACCACGGGGCAGGTGATAAGCCGGGTTCGGCGACAGTAATTGATAGATCCAGCAATGCCCGAGCAGACCATAAAGGACGCCGGACAACCCGCCAAACAAGGTCGGACCGCTGAAATAATATTGGGCGTAATTGGACACCAGACTGAACAACAGCGTCAGGCCCAACAGGTTGATACTGCCCTGACGAATCTCGATGCGCCGCCCCAGTTCCCAGTACCACATGCCGTTCATGGCCAGGTGAAGGATGCCGAAGTGGATCAGCATCGGTGTCACCAACCGCCACCACTGCCCTGCAGCCAGGCTGTTATCCAGCGGCGTGAACTGTATGTACTCGCCCGCAACGTGAAATTCGAGGAAAGTCAGCCAGCGCAGGGTGTCGAGGTTGTCGCCGAGCAGCGTCACGCCACCAACGATCAGACACAGCAGCAGGATCAGCGCGGTCACCGGGCTGTGGCGCAGTTGTTCGACAAAGCCCGGGCGCATCGCGGCCTGGGTTACCGGGATATCCAACTGTTGCTCGGGATCGCCAGCCGGGAAGCGTTCGTACAGCGAGCGTACGTCCTCACTGATGCTGGCGGGCACCCACAGCACCTGCTCGCCAGCCTCTTCGCTGACCCTGTGCGGCACTTGCATGCGTTGCAGCAGTTTGACGAAACCACTCAGATCGACCGCCAACGGCAGGCGCAATACGGCAACGGCACTCATTGCACAACCTCCGGGCGTTCGACATCGACCCAGACGAATTTGCGCGGATCAAGGCGGGTTTCCTGATCCAGCCGGTAGGCGACCAGTTTGCCGTAGAGCACCGCGCTGTAGTCCAGACAGGCCAGATTCGGCCGGATCGGTGCCGGTTTGCCGCTGCGCCAGTAGTGGCCGACAAACAACAATGGCTCGTCGATGCCGTAACGCAGCAAGGTGTCTTTCTGGGTGGAAGACAGTGGCGTCTGGGCCACCGGCTCGGGTAAGGCGTCGGGTTGGAACACAATGTCTCCGTAGGTTTGCGGGTCGTCTTCCCAGAACTTGGTGCGAAAGAACGCCCGGGTCAGGCCATCGCCACTGGTCATGGTCAAGCCGTGGGGCAGACGCATGTCGGTGCCGCGCAACAGGCGATCGAACACCGTGCAAGCAAAACTGCCGGGCACGGCGGCGGCCTGGAGGAAGTGCTCATCGATCCGACCGTCGTGATGCAGCGCCCGCAACGGTTCGATCAGGCCTGCATCCCAGCAGGCATGCACCACACGGAAGCGCCCGGCGTCGACAAACAGCGGCATCTCGTAGAACCACTGAAGGAAGTCGTGCCAGTCCGCCGGGTGCTGAGCGAATTGGGTGAGGGTTTCATCGATCAGCCGCGCATGCCGTGGCGTGTGTTCACGCACGTATTGCTTGCCGCTGCCCGGTGGCGCCGGCGTGCTCCAGCCCAGCGCGTTGAACTCATGGTTGCCCATGATGCACAGCGCCTGACGGGCCTCGGTCATGTCGTGGACGATATGCAGCGCTTCGCGAATCCGCGGGCCGCGGTCGATGATGTCGCCGAGGAACACCGCCAGCCGCGAGGGATGGCGCCAGACACCGCCCACCTTGTGGTACCCGAGCCGGTCGAGCAAATGCTCAAGGGTATGAGCGCAACCGTGCACGTCACCGATCAGGTCGTAGCTACGCGCGGGATCGAGCATCAGTCGCCTCCACCACCCAACCGGCTGCCCCAGCCGAGCTTGGTCCGGCACACTTCGTAGTAGTTGTGGTCCAGAGGATGGATCAGCCGCAGTTTTTGCGCCTTCTTGCTGATGGTGATGGTGTCACCCGGCGCACAGGTGAAGTGATTCTGGCCATCACAGGAGACTTGCGGGTAAATCTGCATATCCTTGGACACGACGATTTTCAGCTCACTGTTGCCATCGACCACAATCGGCCTTCCAGACAAGGTATGGGGGTACATGGGCACGATAACAATGGCATCGAGTTTGGGATGCATGATCGGTCCGCCTGCCGATAGCGCATAAGCGGTCGAACCGGTCGGCGTCGCGATGATCAGGCCGTCGGCCTTCTGGCTGCAGACGAACTGGCCGTCGATGTACAGCTCGAACTCGATCATCCGCGTCGACTTGCCGGGGTGCAGCACGACGTCGTTCAGCGCATCGCCCTGGCCTATGGCCTCGGCGTGGCGGCGGACTTCGGCTTGCAGCAGGAAGCGGTTTTCCACCAGATAATGGCCGTCGAGCACTTCGGCGACTTTGACTTCCAGCTCGTCGGGACGGATATCGGTCAAAAAGCCCAGGCTGCCACGGTTGATACCCAGCACCGGCACGTTATGCCGCGCCAGCGCCCGGGCAGCGCCCAACAGGCTGCCGTCACCGCCGACGACAATGACCATGTCGCAGACTTCACCAAGCATCTTGCGGGACGACGTTTGCAAACCATGGCCCGGGAGGACTTCGGCGATGGTGTCTTCGAGGATCACATGCAGGTGCCGCTCGAGCAGAAACCTTTTCAGTCGGCGAACCGTGTCGAGTACCTGGGAACTGCCCAGGCGACCGATGATGCCGATATTACGAAATTGCTCCATGGGGTTCCTGCGAAGTTCTGGGACGGGCGAAAAAGTCGATTATGGGCGAAACCTGGCCGCAGACAAAACCCTTTCCGTAAGGGGCTGCTCTTGACGACGCAACCGTCATTTATCGAGAACACACCCTTATAGGCTATGCTCGCAGAATGATACTGTTTCCTGGCTTGCTCAACCTACCCCGCCAGTTGCGCCATCCCGAAGTGCGCGACCTGGCTTGGGTCATCCTCGCGCCGCCGATGCTCAGCGAAACGCCTTGGCCGCAGCGCCATCCTCTGGCGGGCAGCGATTGGGTGCAGGCTCCCGAACAACTGGCGCTGTGGCTCAAAGGGCTTGATCAAGACAGCAGCCCGTTGCGGCACTGGCTGGCTCTGGGCCCGACCCGGCGTCTGGGCCTGTATTACGAACGCCTGTGGCAATTCGCCGTGCAGCACGCGCCGGGTATCGAATTGATCGCCGCCAATTTGCCGATCCGCCGCGAAGGCCACACCCTTGGCGAACTGGACATGCTGCTGCGCGATCGCGACGGCGTGCACCATCTGGAACTGGCGATCAAACTCTATCTGGGGCCGCAAAACGGTGACGGCCGTGATTCTGCGCAGTGGCTCGGCCCCGGCTGTCATGACCGTCTGGACCGCAAACTGGCGCATCTCAGCCAGCATCAATTACCGATCTCCGCCCGCCCCGAAAGCCGCGAAGCGCTGGCGGCCCTGGACATTCTGCACTTCAGCGCGCAGTTGTGGCTGGGGGGCTATCTGCTTTATCCCTGGCCGGGCAAGGCTCAGTCACCGACTGGCGCGCACCCGCAACATTTGAACGGCAGCTGGTTGCACCAGCGTGACTGGGCGACATTTGTCGTTCAAAGGCCGCCGGGGCGCTGGCAACCCCTGCCCCGTCATGCCTGGCTGGCGCCGGCGTATTACCCTGCCGACCAGACGTGGGACACCGCCCGGCTGGATGCCTGGCTGGTCGATCTGGATCCGCAGGCACCGGCGCAGCTGCTGGTGCGCTTGACGGAAAACCCCGTGGGTGACTGGGAAGAAGCCGAGCGGCTGTTTCTGGTGGCCGATCTTTGGCCGAATGTGCCGGGTACAGGTTGAATTTGTTGTGTTGTTGAAGGCCTCATCGCGAGCAATCGAGCGTCGACCGGCTGCTCCCACATTGGATCTGCGTCGTAGCACGATTTAGTGAACAACACAGGTCAAGTGTGGGAGCGACGGTGCGGCGATCCGACCTGCTCGCGATGGAGGCGACTCGGTCTAAGGGATACCCACCGCCAACAACGCCATACGCTTCAGACCTTCTTGTGCTGCTCGACCCAAACCCCGTAGGCATTGATAAACTTCTGCAAGAACGGTCGGACAGCCTCTGAAGGCTTGCCCGCTTCGTCGAATGCAGAGCCTGCACCGCTCAAATAGGCTTCGGGCTGCTGCATGCACGGCACGTCGAGGAACACCATGGACTGGCGCAGGTGGTGATTGGCGCCAAATCCGCCGACAGCCCCCGGTGAAGCGCTAATCACCGCGCCCGGCTTGCCGCTCCAGGCGCTTTTGCCATAAGGGCGGGAACCAACGTCAATCGCATTCTTCAATACCCCCGGCACGGAGCGGTTATATTCCGGGGTCACGAACAACACTGCGTCGGATGAACTCACCTGTTGACGGAAAGTGCTGTAGGCTGCCGGCGGTGACGCATCAATGTCTTCGTTGTAGAGCGGCAAATCACCGATTTCGATAATGTTCAGCTTGAGATTGGCGGGTGCCAGGTCTGCCAATGCCAGCGCGACCTTCCGGTTGATCGACTCCTTTCTCAAGCTGCCGACCAGAACTGCAATCGTGTAGACGTTGCTCATTGAGGGATTCCCGACTGTCTGGCTATAGGAGCCTGTAGTTATAGATGATTCGAGCGGCATCACAACCCATGCGCTTCGAGGAATCGGTCCTCACGACTATTTTTTTCCACTATGAAAACTTACCCCGCCCAACTACGGTCTACAGAACCGCAAATTGAGTGATTTATCTCCAGAGGTTCTAAGCAGATGGCAGCAGTACTCGTCGGACAATTCCATGCAAGAGACGCGGAAGGCCGTGTTTATTCAGTGCATGAGTTCCAGGAATCCACCCCGTCGCAAGACGGCATAACCGGCTCGGAGCCTGTTACTACCTATCGCCTGGCCATTGGCGATCGGGTCGATAAAGTGACTGATAACGAATTTACGTTGAAACAATCCGGCGTCACCATCACTCGCGAACCCCCAACACACGTCGCTTCATAACCCCGTGTTATGAGCAGAAGTCATATGCGCGGACTTGGGTTAGGATTCAGTCACTGAATCCCTCACCCGCCGGACATGGACTTCACGCATGCGTTTACGTCATATCGAAGTGATCCAGGCGCTGCTGCAAACCAGTCATCTGGGCACTGCTGCCGAGTTGCTGCAATTGCCGGTGGCCGAGGTCGAAGCGATCCTTCGCGATGCCGAGGATCGACTCGGTTTCATGTTGTTCGCCAGCGTGCGCGGGCGGCTGCAAGCCACTCGCGAAGCACGGGAGCTGCAAGTCGGGATCGCCCGTGTATACGAAGCGTTTGAGCCTGTGCAGCGATTGGCCAGCAGCCTGAAGCACTATCAGGCGCCGCCTTTGCGGATCATCTGCACGCCCCCGCTTGCGCAGCAATTACTGCCGCACAGCATTGCGACCCTGCGCCGACATTTTCCCGATGCGCCCTGCAATCTTTCCAGCCAACCCACCCGCGACATCGTCAAAAGCCTGTTGTTACGGGAAAGCGATCTGGGCTTGAGCCTGCACAATCCCGACCAAGGCGATATCCACTGCCAGGTGCTGGCTCAGGGCAAACTGCAACTGCTGGCCCCCCATGGCTGGCTGCAACCCAAACAGAAATATATTTCCGTGCAAGACCTGGCCGGCCAGTCGATGGTTGGTCTGGAAGGTCATGACCCGCTCAGTGTGATGCTCGACAGCAAGCTGCAAGCCTTGCGCCCGGCCCCGATGATCCATATTCGGGTACAGACCTACCAGATGATGCGCAGCATGGTCGAGGCAGGGGAAGGACTGGCCATCGTCGACCCCTTTACCGCCATCGGCGCAAGAGCCGGCGGCCTGGACGTGTGTCCACTGTCACCGCCGGTACCCATCACACTGTATTCGCTCTCGCTCAAGAACAGCGCGCCCTCGCCCGCCCTGCAGGCACTGCTGGAGATTGTCACGGAAAAAGCCGAGGCGATGCTGGCGGGTTGATTGCCCGCTTAATCCGGCGAACGCTCCTCCAGCGGACAGTCGAACAACCGATACCAGAAAATCGCGATCTCAGACGTTTGCGGATCGATCCCGCGATAGCGCAGATGATCGATCCCTCCGATGACGTAACCGCAGCGCTCGTAAAGCCGACAAGCGCCCAGATTATTGTTCTGGGTTTCCAGCATGATGCCCGGCAAGTTCTTCTTGCGACTCCAGAACTGCGCGACGTCCAGTAATGCCTTGGCCACGCCGTGTCGGCGCGCCGGCGCATGCACCGCCAGCTCGTCGATATGGGCAAAACCGTTCCAGTTGGTGCTGACCACCACATGCCCCACTGGCTGATCATCGAGATAAGCCATGAAAATAGCGCTGTCAGCGGCGTCGCGGTAACTGTTGAACTCTTGCGGGTCGATGCCATAACACTTGCGATAAGGCGCAATCTTCTCCACCGGCCATTGGTCGACGCTTTGACCCACTTGCGCCGCCGCGTAGGTACTGACCTCAAAACTGAAATCACTGCCCCAGATATAGGTCGCGAAACCATCATCGGCAACCCGCACGGCTAAACCAGGGTATTTGGGATTCATGACTGGCTGCATGGCAGGAAACGTCCTCAAACCTTGATGCAATCGACGGTGTAGCAACGCCCATTGCCTTGATCTTCGTGCTGCAAACCATGCACGTCCGCGACAAAGCCGGGGAAAGTGCTGTCGAAGGTGCGGGCGAACGCCAGGTAATCGATGATCGAACGGGTCGACTCGGTGAAACGCTCGCCAGGCATGATCAGCGGAATGCCCGGTGGATACGGTACCAGCATCACCGCAGCGATCCGCCCGTCGAGGGCGTCGATGGAGACCGCTTCAACCTCGCCTCGTACCAGTTGATCATAGGCGTCTGCGGGCTTCATGGAAATTTCCGGGAGCACGGTGTACATGCGTTTGAGGTGTTTGGCCGTGGCGTTGCTGCGATAACAGGCGTGCAACTGGTCACACAGATCTCGCAGACCCATGCCCTTATAACGGACAACGTCTTGCTTCGCCACGCACGGCAGGCAGGTTGCGAGGCTGACGTTGGCGTCGTAGTTACGTTTGAACTCCAGCAACTCGGTGAGCAGCGTGCTCCACTTGCCTTTGGTGATACCCATCGAGAACAGCACCAGAAATGAATACAGACCGGTTTTTTCCACCACCAGCCCGCGTTCCCACAGGAACTTGCTGACCACCGCGGCCGGAATGCCGCGCTCGCTCAACGCCCCGCCGGCGGTCAGCCCCGGCATGACCAGCGTGACCTTGATCGGATCGAGCAGCACGTAATCTTCGACAATGTCGCCGAAACCGTGCCAGTCCGCCTCAGGCTCAAGCAGCCAGTCAGAGGTGGTGACCCGATCGATACCTTCAACCGACGGCGGCTGCCAGATCGAGAACCACCAGTCATCGGCGGCGATATGCTGACGCAGATTAGCCAGAGCACGGCGAAAACTCAGTGCCTCATCGAACATTTCCTGCAACAGCGAACGGCCCGTCGTGCCTTCCATCATTGCTGAAGCGACGTCCAGCGAGGCGATGATGCTGTACTGCGGCGAAGTGGAAATATGCATCATGAACGCTTCGTTGAAGCGATCACGGTCCAGTTGCCGCGCACCACCGTCCTGCACATGGATCATCGATGCCTGACTGAAAGCCGCCAGCAATTTGTGTGTGGAATGGGTGGTGAACACCAAAGGGCTATCGGCCGTGCGCGAAGTGCCCATGCCGTAACGTCCGGCGAAAAACTCGTGAAACGCCGCGTAGGCGTACCAGGCCTCGTCGAAGTGCAGCACCTCGACGCTATTACCCAGGGTCTGCTTGATCAGCTCAGCGTTGTAGCACAGGCCGTCGTAGGTGGAGTTGGTGACCACCGCCAGCTTGACCTTGGGCGGCCGGCCTTTAGTCAACGGGCTGGCATCAATCTTGGCCTTGATCGACTCCGGGCTGAATTCGCTCAGCGGGATCGGCCCGATGATGCCCAGCTCATTGCGCTCCGGGCACAGGTACAGTGGAATGGCGCCGGTCATGATGATCGAATGCAAAACCGATTTGTGGCAATTGCGGTCCACCAACACCAGATCGTCGCGTCCGACCATCGAGTGCCAGACAATTTTGTTGGCGGTTGAGGTGCCATTGATCACGAAGAAGGTGTGATCGGCGCCAAAATTACGGGCAGCGCGAGCCTCTGCTTCAGCCAATGGGCCGGTGTGATCGAGCAGCGAACCCAATTCCGGCACCGAGACTGACAGATCCGAGCGCAGGGTATTTTCCCCGAAAAACTGATGGAACGCCTGCCCCACCGGACTCTTGTGATAGGCCACGCCACCGCCGTGACCGGGGGTATGCCAGGAGTAATTGGAGTCTGCGGTGTGTTGCACCAGTGCTTTGAAAAACGGCGGCAACAGGCCATCAAGGTAGTTGCGAGCTGCCCGTGCCACTTGCCGCGCCAGGAACGGCACGGTGTCTTCGAACAGATAGAGAATGCCGCGCAGCTGATTGAGCTCGCTCATGGCGTCGGCCGGTGCATTTTCCAGGGTCACCTGCTCGCCCAAGGCGAAGATTGGCAGGTTCGGCGCACGGACACGGGCCAGACGGATCAGCTCGGCCATGTTCTGCAGCAAATGGGTATTTTCTCTGGCGTCTTCGGCCGCAATCAGCATGCAGGCCAGGCCGTGGTGAGTCGAGGCAACCAATCGTCCCTCGGTGTAATCCACAGCAGAAACAATACTGAAGCCTTCCTGCTCCAGCTCCCGGGCGATCCCGCGGACCCGATCACCGGCGACGGTGTCGGCCTTGATGTCGCGGTGCACGATAAGGACGGGGAATTTCAAGTCTTTATACATGGGGCCTGGTGTCCTGAGGCGGCAGACCGAGGCCTGCCAATGTCCTCAGGGTAGAGGGTTGAGACCTCTGTGGCGAGGGAGCTTGCTCCCGCTCGGGTGCGCAGCAGCCGCAAAACCTGTGAATGCGGTGTGCCTGACGAAATGTGATTGCAGGTTTTAGGGCCGCTTCGCGACCCAGCGGGAGCAAGCTCCCTCGCCACAAGGGCACCCTCATTAGCCAATGAAGGTTAGCCCTTGGCCTCAGCCAGCTGCACCCAAAGCGCAGGAGCGCCGGCAGATTTGGCGATAGCTTCCATCCGCGCCACGTGTTCGGCCAGGTCATTTTCACTGGCACGAATGATCCGGGTCGGCTGACGATCGGCAGGCAAACGACGAATCTCGCTGGCGCGGTTGCCCGAACCTTCGCCCGAACCGTTGCCGTCCGAGGCATTGCCGGCCAGGGAAAGGCTGGTCTGGCCACCGGTCATGGTCAGGTAGACGTCGGCGAGGATCTCGGAGTCGAGCAAGGCGCCGTGCAGCTCACGGCCGGAGTTGTCGACGCCATAGCGTTTGCACAAGGCATCGAGGCTGTTGCGCTGCCCGGGGTGACGCTCACGAGCCATCATCAGGGTGTCGAGGATCGTGCAGTGCTGAGTGATATCAGCCCGATCCTTCTGACCCATCAGGGCGAATTCATTGTTGATGAAGCCGACGTCGAACGCCGCGTTATGGATGATCAGTTGCGCGCCTTTGATGAACTCGAAGAATTCTTCGGCCACTTCGGCGAAACGCGGTTTTCCCACCAGGAATTCGTTGGTGATGCCGTGGACGCCGATGGCGCCCTCATCACTTTCCCGGTCAGGCTGCAGATAAACATGGAAATGCCGACCGGTCAGGCGCCGACCGATCAACTCGACACAACCGATTTCGACAATCCGGTGGCCGTCGGTCACCGGCATGCCGGTGGTTTCGGTATCGAGTACAACGGATCTGTTGGCCATCAGGGGTAGCTCTCAACGGTTCATCTTCAAAGCGCGCGATTTTAGCACGCTGTAGTCGCTGGCGAAGCCTGCGTTCGCCTCGCAGCAAGCCTGTTTACCAGTGCCGTGCAGCCGAACCATCAGGACTGCTTGTAGCCACGCACTTCATCAACGCCACGGTTGGCCAATTGGTCGGCGCGCTCGTTGCCGTGATGGCCGATATGCCCGCGAACCCATTTCCAGGTGACGTTATGGCGATTAACCTGCTCATCGAGCATCTTCCACAGGTCAGCGTTCTTCACCGGCTCCTTCGCAGCAGTTTTCCAGCCGCGTTTCTTCCAGTTGTCCATCCATTCGTTGATGCCTTTCATCACGTATTGCGAGTCAGTGACCAGCAGCACGTCGCAAGAGCGTTTGAGCTCTTCCAGACCACGAATCGCACCCATCAGCTCCATGCGGTTGTTAGTGGTATTGGCTTCGCCACCCCAGAGTTCTTTTTCAACGCCCTTGCACACCAGCAATGCGCCCCAGCCGCCTGGGCCGGGGTTGCCCTTACAGGCGCCGTCGGTGAAAAGTTCTACGCTATCGCTATCGCTCATGCCAACCTATCCAGAAAATGCGTGTGACTTGCCGATCGTTGACCGACAACGCCCAAGGCCGGGCAAGCCCGGCCGGCCAATATAATATTAAAGAGAAAGAGAGTTTTACGGCTCGATGTGGCGACGATTGACCTTGGCCATTGGCAACGGAATCAGCTTGCCCATTGGCTCGCGCCGAACCTGACGCACCGGCCTCAAGCCGACTACAATCTTGCGCGCCACCAGTAAATAGAAGCCGCCGCCGGACAACTGCCAGTCGCCGGCCTTGCGCTCCCAACCGGCCAGGCGGGCCTGCCAGGCGGGTGACGCAAGCGGCGGACGATAGCACCCGAAGCGGCGTTTCTCCAGTGCAAAGCCCAGCAGGTTCAGCCAGTCGCCGACCCGCGAAGGTGAAATGCAGCGGGCCTTGCGCAGCGCGTCATGGGCAAACACATGGCGCAAACCCCAGCTGCTCCAGGGGTTGATGCCGACAATCAGCAAATGCCCGCCGGGCCGAACGCTGCTGGCGGCCTCGCGAAGCAAGCCATGGGGCGACAGGCAGAAATCCAGGCCATGCTGCAACACCACCACGTCAGCAGCATGCTCACTGAGGGGCCAGGCCTGCTCCTCGCAGACGATCTCCACCCCCGGCAGCGGCGCACCGAGCCGGACATTACGTTGCACCTGCGGCGCCGAGGGCGGTGTTTCGGCCGAAGGACCGTAATGCACGAGGTAGCCGCCAAAGAACCGGCCCAGCTCGTCTTCGAGCATGCGCCGCTCCTCACCCAGCAAAAATTGCCCGATGGGACCTGCCAGCCACTCACGGGCCGCGCTGATCAATGCCAGCCAGTCAGGATCAGCCTGAGCGAACGCTTTATCGGTCATTGCATTCTCCAACTCGCCAAGAAGTTCTAAGATGCGCCATTGTTTTCCGCTTGGCGAATCCGACGATGATACAGATCAGTGCCCTGCCCGCCTTCACCGACAACTACATTTGGCTGCTACAAGATCACAGCACCCTGCGTTGCGCCGTGGTCGACCCGGGCGATGCCGCACCCGTGAAGGCGTGGCTTGCGCGGCACCCGGAGTGGACGCTCAGCGACATTCTGGTCACACACCATCACCATGATCATGTCGGCGGCGTCGAGCAGCTGAAAAAGCTTTCGGGCGCCAAGGTCTACGGTCCGGCGAGTGAAAACATTCCGGCACGCGATGTCGCCCTGAACGACAACGACCGTATTAGCGTACTCGGGTGGGAATTCGAAGTGTTAGCCGTTCCTGGTCATACCTTGGGACATATCGCTTTTTATCATCATGGCGTGCTGTTCTGTGGCGACACGCTGTTCGCAGCCGGTTGCGGGCGTCTGTTTGAAGGCACCCCCGAGCAGATGCACACCTCATTGACACGTCTGTCGGCCTTGCCTGAAGACACGCTGGTGTACTGCACCCACGAATACACCCTGAGCAATCTGCGCTTCGCCCAAGCGGTCGAACCGAGCAACCCGGACATCGCCGAACGTTTGGCGAAAGTTACTCAACTGCGCGAAGCCGCAAGAATGACGCTACCCTCGACCCTGGCCCTGGAAAAGCTTACCAACCCTTTCCTGCGTACTGGCGAAACATCTGTTAAACAAAAAGCGGACGAACGGAATGGTCTTGATAACCGGGGTCCGAGTACGGTCTTTGCTGCCTTGCGGGCTTGGAAAGATAAGTTCTAAGTAGGGCCACTATTGATACGAAAATTCTGAATGGTTGACCGCACCCAGTGTGCTTTCTAGAATCGCCCGACATTTTTGCCCGGAACTTACTTCCAGCCAATGTCGTCATTTATTCGTAAAGCCATCAATTCAGACGCATTGACCCGCCTGGCTCAAGCCATCGCGGTGGCTGTGTCCGCCACTCTGGCGGGCTGCCAAAGCACCGGCCATGTCGCGCAAACCGACGCGGCGCACGCTCCTAATCTTTCCAACCGTACCAAACAAAAACCCATCTGGCTCAGCGAGAAACCAAGCCCGCAAGCCGCTCAGGATATCTGGGAACGCATGCGCCTGGGCTTCCAGTTGCAAGAGGGCCTTGGCGTCAACCCGCGCATTGAGCAACAGCGCTTGTGGTTCGCCAGCAATCCGTCGTTTCTGGAAAACGCCGGTGACCGCGGTAGCCTGTATATCCATTACATTGTCGAACGCCTTGAAGAGCGCAACATGCCGCTGGAGCTCGCGCTGCTGCCGGTGATTGAAAGTGCCTACAACCCGATGGCCTATTCCCGGGCCGATGCTGTTGGTCTGTGGCAGTTCATCCCGTCTACCGGGCGTTACTACAACCTGCGTCAGACCCGCTTCTACGACGGCCGTCGCGACATCACTGCTTCGACCACCGCCGCTCTGGATTACCTGACCCGTCTGCACGATATGTTCAACGGCGACTGGCTGCTGGCCCTGGCGGCCTACAACTCCGGTGAAGGCACCGTCAGCCGAGCCATCGAGCGTAACGACAAGCTCGGCCTGCCGACCGACTACTGGAACCTGCCGCTGCCTGCCGAAACCCAGGCTTACGTTCCCAAGCTGCTGGCCTTGTCCCAGGTGGTGCTGGCGCCGGAAGCCTATGGTGTCAACCTCAGCCCGATTGCCAACGAACCTTACTTCCAGGTCGTCGAAATCAACCAGCGCATGGACTTGTCCCGTGTCGCTGCCGTGGCCAATATCGACGAAGACGAGCTGTTCCAGCTCAACCCGGCCTTCAAGCAACGCACCACCATCGACGGCCCCCAGCATTTGCTGGTGCCGACGTCCAAGGCTCAGTTGCTGACCGCCAGCCTGTCGACCATGAAGCCGGAGGAACTGATTAGTCAGCGCGCGCTAAAACCGGTATTCGACGGCATGGACAGCCGCGAGTCCCCCAGGTTGAAGCGCAGCTACCGGGTGAAACACGGTGACAACCTGACGCAGATCGCCAAGATCAACAAGGTCGACGTCAAGGACCTGCAACACTGGAATAATCTGACCGGCAAGAACCTGAAGGTCGGCCAGACACTGGTCATGCAAGACACCAGAAAAGGCAGTTCCGGGCGCGTCAACACCGTGGTAGCGGCCAACACCCAGAAGCAGCAGACCCAATACAAGGTCAAGCAAGGCGATTCGCTGTACATGGTGGCCAAGCGTTTCAACGTTGAAATGCAGCACCTCAAGCGCTGGAATCCTCGGGTTGGCCAAGCGCTGAAGCCGGGCCAGATGCTGACGGTTTACTCCCCGCATTGAGAACCGGTTAAGGTCGGCGTTTCGCGGGAAAACCCGTTCCACAAGGTATTGTGCGATTTCTGTGGGAGCCGGGCTTGCCCGCGAAACAGACGACGCGGTTTTGCAGGGCAACCGCGTTATCGTTCTTCGCGGACAAGCCCGGCTCCCACAGGATCGCACCGTATGCGATCTTTTTTTCGCGTCAGATATCGCTTTGGTGCACAACCTTTTTCCTGTCGATACAAGCTGTTACTGTACCGATCACAAAGCCCAAGCCGCCTGGATCGGATCTCTGACTTGATGCGTCCCCTCCTCCTGCTCTTAATCAGTTTGGCCTTGAGCTTTCCCGCAAGCGCAACAATCAGCGAAAGCCACGGTTATGCGCAGTTCGGCACGCTCAAGTACCCGGCCAAATTCACCCATTTCGATTGGGTCAACCCGCAAGCGCCAAAAGGCGGTACCTTGCGGGTCATGGCATTTGGCACTTTCGATACGCTCAACCCCTATACCTTCAAGGGCACCAGCCCGGTTTCGACGCCCAATTTCCTGCAATACGGCGTCAACGAACTGAACGAAACCCTGATGGTCGGCACCGGCCAATACGCCCCTTCGGGCGATGAACCTACGTCCAGCTATGGCCTGATCGCCCAATCCGTGGAATACAGCGAAGACCGCAGTTGGGTGGTGTTCAACCTGCGCCCCCAAGCGCGCTTTCACGACGGCACGCCGATCACCGCCTACGACGTGGCGTTTTCCTACCGTTTGCTGCTCAGGGCAGGCCATCCGCAATACCGGACCAGCCTTCAGGAAGTGCAACGGGTCGACATCCTCAACCCGCAACGTATTCGCTTCGTCTTCAAACGTGCTGGCAACCCACTGTTGATCCTGCGTCTGGGTGAGCTGCCGGTGCTGCCACAGCATTACTGGAAAGGCCGCGACTTCAAGGGCACGACCTTCGAACCGCCATTGGGCAGTGGTCCCTATCGCATCACCCAGGTACAACCGGGACGGCAACTGGTGTTCGAACGGGTCAAGGATTACTGGGGCAAAGACCTGCCGGTCAATCGCGGTAAATACAACTTTGACCGGGTCGAGGTGGAGTTCTACCGCGACAGCGATGTGGCTTTTGAAGCGTTCAAGGCCGGCGAGTTCGATATCTATATCGAGCACCAGGCCAAGAACTGGGCCAATGGCTATAACTTCCCAGCGGTTGGCCGTGGGGATGTGATCAAGGCGCAAATCGCCCATCAAATTCCTACCCAGACTCAAGGGCTGTTCATGAACAGCCGCCGCAGTACCTTTGCCGACATTAAAGTGCGCGAAGCATTAGGCTTGATGTTCGATTTCGAATGGACCAACCGCGCGCTGTTCAGCGGCGCCTATAAACGGGCCATGAGTTATTACCCCAACAGCGAGTTTTCCGCGACCGGCCTCCCGGTCGGCCATGAATGGCTGATGCTCTCGCCGTATCGCAGCCAATTGCCCGCCAACCTGCTTACTCAGCCATTCAACCTGCCAGAGACCGACGGCCGCGGCATTCCTCGGGAAACCCTGCGTCGCGCCCTCGGGCTCCTGGCTGAGGCTGGCTGGAAGCTCAATGGTCAACGCCTGGTGAACAGCGCCGGCCAGCCCCTGCGTTTCGAAATACTGCTGGTCAATCCCAACCTGGAGCGGCTGCTGCAACCCTACGCCGAGAACCTCGCCAGCATCGGCATCGATGCCCGTCTGCGCACGGTTGATCGCGCCCAATACAAACAACGCCTCGATCAGTTCGATTTCGACATGATCCTGATGACCCTCGATCAAACCCTAAGCCCGGGTCTGGAACAATGGCAGTACTTCCACTCCAGCCAGGTCGGGGTCAAGGGCAGCAAGAACTACGCCGGTGTCGCCAACCCGGTGGTCGATCATCTGCTGGAACAATTACTCGCGGCCAAAACCCGTGACGAACAACTGGCCGCAGGCAAAGCCCTGGACCGGGTGCTGTTGTGGCAGCACTACATTATTCCCAATTGGTATCTCAATTATCATCGCCTGGCGTACCGCAACCGGTTCGCCTTCGTCACCACGCCGCCCTACACCCTGGGCCTGAGCGCGTGGTGGCTGAAGCCTTCGGAGAAAGACCAATGATACCTTCGCGTGCCCTGCTGATGCGGGCCTGCGGCCTGTTGTTGACGGGACTTGCGTGCGCCGCTCAAGCCGCCCCGCAACATGCCCTCACCTTGTACAACGAGCCTGCGAAATACCCGGCCGACTTCAAATATTTCGATTACGTCAACCCGGATGCGCCCAAAGGTGGAATCTTCCGCCAGGCGGGTTTCGGTGGCTTCGACAGCCTCAACCCGTTCATCAACAAGGGCGTGCCGGCCGACGACATCAGCCTGATCTACGACACCCTGGCCAAACACGGACTCGACGAGCCCTTCAGCGAATATGGCCTGATTGCCGGCAAAATCGAAAAGGACCCCGACAACAGCTGGGTGCGTTTTTACCTGCGGCCTGAAGCACATTTCCACGATGGCCACCCGGTTCGCGCCGAGGACGTGGTGTTCAGCTTTCAGACGCTGATGAAAAATGGCGCCCCGATGTACCGTGGATACTACGGTGACGTCGAAGACGTGGTCGCCGAAGACCCGCTGCGGGTGCTGTTCAAGTTCAAGCACAACAACAACCGCGAATTGCCGCTGATCCTCGGGCAATTGCCGGTATTGCCCAAGCACTGGTGGGAAAACCGCGATTTCAGTAAAGGTAACCTCGAGATCCCGTTGGGCAGCGGTCCCTACAAAGTCAGTTCGGTGAAGGCCGGGCGTTCGATTCGCTATGAGCGCGTCAAGGACTACTGGGGCAAGGATCTGCCGGTCAACCGTGGGTTCTACAACTTCGACACCATGGCCATTGATTACTACCGCGACAACACTGTCGCGCTGGAAGCCCTCAAGGCCGGTCAGTTCGACTATTGGCTGGAGATGACCGCGAAGAACTGGGCCAACGCCTACAACATTCCGGCGGTGACCGAGGGCCGGCTGATCAAGGAGCAGATCCCCAACGGCAATCCCACGGGCATGCAAGGCTTCGTCTTTAATCTGCGCCGTCCGGTGTTCCAGGATGTTCGGGTGCGTCAGGCCCTGAGCCTGTTGCTGGACTTTGAATGGACCAACAAGCAACTGTTCAACGGCGCCTACGTTCGTACCCGCAGCTACTTCGAGAACTCGGAAATGGCCGCCAACGGCCCGCCGGACGCCGATCAACTGGCGATCCTCGATCCCTTCAGGGGAAAAATTCCCGAGCAGGTGTTCAGCGAGGCCTTCCAGAACCCGCAGTCCGATGCCAGCGGCATGATCCGCGCCCAGCAACGCAAGGCCTATCAACTGTTGCAAGAGGCCGGCTGGCGCATCGTCGACGACAAGATGGTCGACGCTAACGGCAAGCCGGTGACCATCGAGTTTCTGCTGGCCCAGACCGAATTCGAGCGCGTGCTGCTACCGTTCAAGCGCAATATGAGTGATCTGGGGATCGACCTGGTGATCCGTCGGGTCGACGTCTCCCAGTACATCAACCGCCTGCGCTCGCGGGATTTCGACATGGTGGTCGGCAGCTTCCCGCAGTCCAGCTCACCGGGCAACGAACAGCGCGAGTACTGGAAATCCGAAAGCGCCGACAAACCTGGCAGCCGTAACTACATCGGCTTGAAAGACCCGGTCATCGACGAACTAGTGGAACAGCTGATCAACGCCGATTCGCGTAACAGCCTGGTGGCCCATGCCCGCGCCCTCGATCGGGTATTGCAGTGGGGCTATTACGTGATCCCCAACTGGCACATCAAGACCTGGCGTGTGGCCTACTGGAACCACATCGGTCACCCGAAAGTCTCGCCGACCTATGACGTCGGTATCTCTACCTGGTGGATCAAACCCGACGCCAAACCGGCGATAGAAGTTGAAACCAAGGTGCAAGCCGAACCTGCAGGTGTGGAGCAATAAGATGCTGGCGTATATTTTTCGGCGACTGTTGCTGATTATCCCGACCCTGTTCGGCATTTTGCTGATCAACTTCTTGATCATCCAGGCCGCCCCCGGTGGTCCGGTAGAGCAGATGATCGCCAAGCTCGAGGGCTTCGAAGGCGCTACCAGTCGCATCGCCGGCGGTGGCGCGGAAGTCTCGGTGGCGGGCTCCAGCTACCGTGGCGCCCAAGGTCTGGACCCGGCGCTGGTCAAAGAGATCGAGCACATGTACGGCTTCGACAAGTCGGCGCCGGAACGTTTGTGGATCATGGTCAAGAACTACGCCACCCTGGATTTTGGCGACAGTTTCTTCCGCGACGCCAAGGTCATCGACCTGATCAAGGAAAAAATGCCGGTGTCCATTTCCCTTGGGCTCTGGAGCACGCTGATCATGTACCTGGTGTCGATCCCGCTGGGGATTGCCAAGGCCACGCGGCACGGTAGCCATTTCGACGTCTGGACCAGCTCGGCAATCATCGTCGGTTACGCCATTCCAGCGTTTCTGTTCGCCATCCTGCTGATCGTGGTGTTCGCCGGTGGCAGTTACTTCGACTGGTTCCCGTTACGCGGCCTGACCTCGAACAACTTCGATGAGCTGAGCTGGGGCCACAAGATTCTCGATTACTTCTGGCACCTGGCGCTGCCGGTGACGGCATTGGTGATCGGCAACTTCGCCACCATGACCCTGCTGACGAAAAACAGCTTTCTCGATGAAATCAACAAGCAGTACGTGGTCACCGCCAAGGCCAAGGGTCTGACCAACCGCAAGGTGCTTTACGGCCATGTGTTCCGCAACGCCATGCTGCTAGTGATCGCCGGTTTCCCCTCGGCCTTCATCGGGATCTTCTTTACCGGCTCCTTGCTGGTGGAAGTGATCTTCTCCCTCGACGGCATGGGCCTGATGAGTTTCGAAGCGGCGATCAACCGGGACTACCCGGTAGTGTTCGGCACGCTGTTCATCTTCACGCTCCTGGGTCTGGTGGTGAAACTGATCGGCGACCTTACCTACACCCTGGTCGATCCGCGCATCGACTTCGAAAGCCGGGAGCATTGAGATGAATCTTTCCCCCCTCAATCGCCGACGTTTCGAACTGTTCAAGGCCAATAAACGTGGCTGGTGGTCGCTGTGGCTGTTTCTGATCCTGTTCGGCGCAAGCCTGGGCGCCGAGCTGATCGCCAACGACAAGCCACTGGTGGTGCATTACGACGGAGACTGGTACTTCCCGGCGCTCAAACGCTACCCGGAAACCACCTTCGGCGGTGAATTCCCGCTGGAAGCCAACTACAAGAGCCCGTACATCCGCGAACTGCTGGCAGAGAAAAACGCCTGGACGCTGTGGGCACCGATTCCCTACAGCTATCAAAGCATCAATTACGACCTTAAAGTCCCGGCCCCTGCACCGCCTTCGACCGATAACTGGCTGGGCACCGACGACCAGGGCCGCGATGTACTGGCCCGGGTGATCTACGGTTTCCGGATTTCGGTGTTGTTCGCCCTGACCCTGACCATCCTCAGTTCGATCATCGGCGTGATCGCCGGCGCCTTGCAGGGTTTCTACGGCGGCTGGGTCGACCTGGCCGGGCAGCGTTTTCTGGAGATCTGGTCCGGTTTGCCGGTGCTCTATCTGCTGATCATCCTCGCCAGCTTCGTGCAGCCAAACTTCTGGTGGTTGCTGGGGATCATGTTGCTGTTCTCCTGGATGAGCCTGGTGGACGTGGTGCGCGCCGAGTTCCTGCGTGGACGCAACCTCGAGTACGTGCGTGCTGCCCGAGCATTGGGCATGCAGAACGGCGCGATCATGTTCCGCCACATCCTGCCCAACGCCATGGTGTCGACAATGACCTTCATGCCGTTCATCCTCACCGGCGCCATCGGCACCCTGACCGCATTGGATTTCCTGGGTTTCGGCCTGCCACCCGGCGCACCGTCCCTCGGTGAACTGGTGGCCCAGGGCAAATCCAACCTGCAAGCACCGTGGCTGGGCATGAGTGCCTTCGCCGTGCTGGCGATCATGTTGAGCTTGCTGGTGTTTATCGGCGAGTCCGCTCGCGACGCCTTCGACCCGAGGAAGTGAAATGAATCAGGACAATCTGATCGAAATCCGCGACCTCTCCGTCGAATTTATCGTCGGCGATCGCCGCCAGCGGGTGGTCGAACGCGTCAGCTTCAATATCAAACGCGGTGAAACCCTGGCCCTGGTGGGCGAAAGTGGTTCGGGCAAATCAGTGACTGCGCATTCGATCCTGCGCCTGCTGCCCTACCCCTTGGCACACCATCCGACCGGCGCCATCCTGTATGCCGGACAGGACATGTTGAGCTTGAGGGAGAAAACCATCCGGCATATCCGCGGCAACCGGATCGCGATGATTTTCCAGGAACCGATGACATCGCTGAACCCGCTGCATTCGATCGAAAAGCAGATCAACGAAGTGCTCGGTCTGCACAAAGGCCTGACTGGCAAAGTCGCGACCAAACGCACGCTGGAATTGCTGGAGCTGGTGGGCATTCCCGAGCCGCATAAGCGCCTCAAAGCCCTGCCCCACGAATTGTCAGGTGGTCAGCGTCAGCGAGTGATGATCGCCATGGCCCTGGCCAACGAGCCGGAACTGCTGATTGCCGACGAACCGACTACGGCGCTCGACGTGACCGTTCAGCTGAAAATCCTCGAGTTGCTCAAGGAATTGCAGGCCCGTCTGGGCATGGCATTGCTGCTGATCAGCCACGATTTGAACCTTGTGCGAAGAATTGCGCATCGCGTATGTGTCATGCAGCGCGGTTGCATCGTCGAACAGGCATCGTGCGAAGAGTTGTTCCGCGCGCCGCAGCATCCTTACACTCAGGAACTGTTGGCAGCGGAGCCTCGCGGCAACCCGGCGACCAATGTGGCCGGGGCGCCGCTGCTGGAAGTCGAGGACCTGAAAGTCTGGTTTCCGATCAAAAAAGGCTTTCTGCGCAACACCGTCGATTACGTGAAAGCGGTGGATGGCATCAATTTCAGCCTGCCTCAGGGCCAAACCCTGGGGATCGTGGGTGAAAGCGGTTCCGGCAAGTCCACGCTGGGTCTGGCGATCTTGCGGTTGATCGGCAGTAAAGGTGCGATCCGTTTCGAGGGCAAGCAGCTAGACTGCCTGACGCAGCAACAGGTTCGACCGCTGCGGCGGGAGATGCAGGTGGTCTTTCAGGACCCCTTCGGCAGCCTGAGCCCACGGATGTGTGTGAGCCAGATTGTCGGCGAAGGCCTGCGGATTCATAAGATGGGCACGGAGGCGGAACAGGAACAAGCGATTATCGCGGCGCTCAAGGAAGTAGGTCTGGACCCGGACACCCGGAACCGCTACCCCCATGAGTTCTCCGGCGGGCAACGGCAAAGAATCGCCATTGCCCGGGCATTAGTGCTAAAACCGGCGTTGATTTTGCTGGACGAGCCCACTTCGGCGCTCGACCGGACAGTCCAGCGTCAAGTCGTGGAGCTACTGCGTTCACTGCAAACCAAGTACAACCTGACATATTTGTTTATCAGCCATGACCTGGCGGTAGTCAAAGCGCTCAGCCACCAGTTGATGGTGGTCAAGCATGGCCAAGTGGTCGAACAAGGTGACGCGCAAAGCATTTTTGCCGCACCGCAACATCCCTATACACAGCAGCTGCTGGAGGCCGCTTTTCTGGCCCCAACAGCTGTCGAATAACCTGAAGAGAGGAGCAACACATGGGTTTTCTCGCCGGTAAGCGCGTACTGATCGTCGGTGTCGCCAGCAAGCTGTCCATCGCATCCGGCATCGCTGCCGCCATGCATCGCGAGGGCGCTGAGCTTGCCTTCACTTATCAGAACGACAAACTCAAGGGTCGTGTCGAAGAGTTCGCCGCAGGCTGGGGTTCGGGCCCTGAGCTGTGCTTCCCTTGCGACGTGGCCAGCGATGAAGAAATCGCCAAGGTCTTTGAAGAACTGAGCAAGAAGTGGGACGGCCTGGACGTGATCGTTCACTCCGTCGGCTTCGCACCGGGTGACCAACTGGATGGCGACTTCACCCAAGCCACCACTCGCGAAGGTTTCCGCATCGCTCACGACATCAGCGCCTACAGCTTCGTGGCCCTGGCCAAAGCCGGTCGCGAAATGATGAAAGGCCGCAATGGCAGCCTGCTGACCCTGTCGTACCTGGGTGCCGAGCGCACCATGCCGAACTACAACGTGATGGGCATGGCCAAGGCTTCCCTGGAAGCTGGCGTTCGTTACCTGGCCGGCTCCCTGGGCCCGGAAGGCACTCGCGTCAACGCCGTATCGGCTGGCCCGATCCGCACCCTCGCCGCTTCCGGCATCAAGAACTTCCGCAAAATGCTGGCCGCCAACGAAGCGCAAACGCCGCTGCGTCGTAACGTCACCATCGACGAAGTCGGCAATGCCGGCGCCTTCCTGTGCTCGGACCTGGCGTCCGGCATCAGCGGCGAAATCATGTACGTAGACGGCGGCTTCAACACCACCGCCATGGGCAACCTCGAAGAGTGATGCCCACGCTGTGAAAAAACCCGCCGATTGGCGGGTTTTTTTATGGTCCTGTAATCGTAGCCCCCTGTGGGAGCGGGCTTGCCCGCGAAGCGAACACCGCGGTTTTTCAGGCATTGCGCGTCATCGTTCTTCGCGGGCAAGCCCGCTCCCACACAAGCCCGCTCCCACATCTGAACTAGGCCTCCTGAACTCAGTCCAGCAAACACCGGGCAAACAACTGCTGAATCGGTTGATTACGCTGGCTATGCCGTACCAGCAGTACGATCTCCCGGAAAAACGTCAGATCGCCCAACGGGATGACCTTGACCTTCGCCCCATATTCCAGCCAGAGACCCGCCAGGGGAATCAGCGAGACGCCCAGGCCGCTTTCGACCATCTTCACAATGGCTTCCAGTTCATCCAGCTCCAGTGCGACCTGTACCTCAATCTGCTGTTCACGCAGGAAACGCGTCACCAGTCGCCCGCCGAAGGAGGTTCGGTCGTAGCGTACATGGGGATGCTCGGTGAGCAATTGCAACGGATCTTCGCCCTCAAGATCCGCGGGAACGATCAGCACGAACGGTTCCTGCCGAATGACCTGGGCGCACAGCTCCTTGGGGAGTTCAAAGGGCGGTTTGATCAGGATCGCCAGATCGATTTCACCGGTATCGACCTGACTCAACAAGTTGAGTGAGACCCCGGGCACCAGCTTGGGCTCAAGCTTCGGCGCCTGTTGACGTAAACGCAGCAACGCCTGGGGTAACAAGCCAGTCTGGACCGTGGCCACCGCGCCAATCTTCAACTCACCGCGAAACTCGCTCACGTCATCGCTGACCGCCATGCGGTTGAAGGTCTCGAGGATTTCCCTGGCCATCGGCAAGGCACGTTGACCTGCCGCATTGAGGATCGCCTGGCGACCGGTGCGATCGAACAGACGAATACCCAGCGCCTGCTCCAAATTGCGAATCTGCGCGCTGATCGCCGACTGAGTAAGGCCAATGTGCATGCCCGCCGCAGCGAAAGTGCCGTAGCGCGTCACGGCAATGAAAGTTTTCAGTTCACGCAGCATTGCCGCCCTCGATTGATCGAAATAATTTGAGCTGGACGCAAAAATTATCGTCTTTTAATCGAAAACCACAAGGCTAGAATCAATCCGACTTCTCTACAGCCGAGGCTTGATCCTGATGCGACTTTCTCCCTTTCACCTGGCTATTCCGGTTTTCGATCTGCCTGCTGCGCGTCGTTTTTATGGTCAGGTGTTCGGTCTTACGGAAGGCCGTTCGAGCGATCAGTGGGTCGACTTCAATTTTTTCGGCCATCAACTGGTCATCCATGAACAGGCCAAAACCGCGTCACAGGAATCCGCCCACACCAATGCCGTGGACGGACATGATGTACCCGTCCCGCATTTTGGCGTGGTGTTGGCAATGGATGAGTGGCAAGCCCTGGCCGAACGATTGAAATCCCTCGACACCCCATTCGTGATCGAACCCTGCATTCGTTTCAAGGGCCAGGTGGGTGAGCAGGCCACGATGTTCCTCTTCGACCCTTGCGGCAATGCCCTGGAGTTCAAGGCATTCAAGGACATCGACCAGTTGTTCGCCAAATAAGCCTGAGGATGAGGTATTAACGTTTTCTGAAAACTTGCTTATGGGCGTGTATCGCCCAGTCGGCATCGGCCAGCAGATCCTCAATCGATTCGTGACGCTGCAGGTCATATTCGATCTGCCCGACGCTGAAGCGGATGGCGTAGCCGCGCTGCAAGGTCGAGTTACGCTCATCCAGAATCCCTTGCAGGCGCGCCATGATTGCCGAAGTCTCCACGTGATGGGAGCCGGTCAGCAACGCCACGAATTCATCCCCATCCAAACGGCCGATCACATCACTTTCACGAAACGCGATGCGAAGCACGTCAGCGAAGGATTTAAGCGCGTTATCACACTCGGCATGGCCGTACCAATTGCTGATCTGTTTGAAGTCGTCGAGATAAAAAAATAGCAGCGTCGCCGGTCTTTTCAGCCGTTTACAGGCGCTTAACCCGTGTTGGGCCAAGACCTCGAAACCATGGCGATTAGACAGCAGCGTCAGCTCATCCATGCTCGCCACCTGCACTGCCGCCAACTCCTGTTCAGCCATGCGCGCAAGCTCACGTAGCAGCTCGCGCTCTTTGTCGTCCAGTTGGCGGGGTTTCGTGTCGATCAGGCACAAGGTGCCGAGTGTGTCGCCATTGGCGGCGGTCAGCGGGCAGCCCGCATAAAAACGAACGCCTGGATCGCCGACGACCAGCGGGTTGTCATGGAAGCGCTCATCGTGCTGCGCATCCGACACCATCAGGATCTCGTCCTCGAGGATCGCATGGCCGCAAAAAGAAATATCACGCCCGATCTCACTGGCCGCCAGCCCAGCGCCGGACTTGAACCACTGCCGGTCTGCGTCCACCAGACTGACCAGGGCGATCGGCACATTGAACACGCGCCTGGCCAGACGGGTCAGGCGGTCGAAGCGCTCCTCCGGGGAGGTGTCGAGGACATTCAGCGAGCGTAAAGTCTCTACGCGGGTACTCTCATTGACAGGTTTGATTGGGGCCAGCATCACGCACTCCCTTGGCATGTATGTTCCATTGATCAATCCACAAGCGGGTTTACTCCACGCCATCCCTCACGCTTAGCTGGGTCGTCTCCATGCCGTGTCCCAGTGGGCACGGCCCGCCCGCTGCGGCCCACAGTTTGAACTGGGTGACGAAGACGTCATGGGGAACCGGCACCGGTGCCCGCGTACCACCGGGATTCCAGCCCCACAGCACCAGTTTGTCGTCGCTGACGTGTTTGATCAGCGCGGCAAAGTCACGGTCGCCATTACTCGATTTATCCTTGATGATCTGGCACAGCTTATCGGCCGGCAGGCCAATCCAGGCCATTTTGTGCGCGGGCGATGGCAAGCTCCAGTGCGGCGCGCCTGGTGGTGCGTGAGGTCCGTAACTGGCGGGAGGATTGCTCTCGGCATGGCAGGTTGTGCACGGCAATCCCGCCGCGCCCTTGCCCTCTGCACCGCGCACCACGTCCATGGCGTGTGGAATGCCGGCATCGAACTGCAAGGGTGAATCGCCGGGGATGTGACAGTTTTGACAGCGCGGGCTCTGGAAGACTTTCTGAACCGTGGCAAAGGCTGCCAGCGCCGCCTCATCCTCGGCATACAGGTGGTCGGCATAGCCACCGAGGCCGATCAATATCAGAGCGCCCAGAAACAGGTGCTTTTTCATCTCACACCCCCGCCAGCTGCAACGGCAATTCGCGCAACCGTTGGCCAGTCAGGGCAAACACTGCGTTGGCCACCGCCGGCGCAGTGGGCGGCACGCCGGCTTCACCAATACCACCGGGTTTGTCGGTGCTGGGCACGATATGCACCTCGACCAACGGCATCTCATTCAGGCGCAATACCTGATAGTCGTGGTAGTTGGACTGCACAACACGTCCCGCCTTGATCGTGAGTTTGCTGTGCAAGGTCGAACTCAGACCGAAAGTGATGCAGGACTCCATTTGCGCGGCAATGCTTGCCGGATTCACCGCAATGCCGCAGTCCACGGCGCAGACCACCCGGTGCACGCGGATCGCCAGGTTGTCCTGCGAAACCTCAGCCACTTGAGCGACGAAACTACCGAACGACTCATGCACGGCAACGCCCAGCGCATGCCCATCGGGCAAGGGCGAGCCCCACCCGGCCTTCTCCACTGCCAGATTCAGCACGCCCAAATGCCGCGGATGGTCCTTAAGCAATACTCGTCGATATTCAACCGGGTCCTTACCGGCCGCCGTGGCCATTTCATCGATCAACGACTCCACGACAAACGCAGTGTGACTGTGCCCGACCGAACGCATCCACAACACTGGGATTCCGGTTTTCGGCGAATGCAGATCGACCTGATGGTTCGCCAGACCTTTCATATAAGGCCCATCGGCCAGCCCTTCGACGGACGTACCGTCGATGCCATTTTTTACATAACCGGCCTCGAACGACGTGCCGGCCATGATCGACTGCCCCACCAGCACATGCTTCCAGGCGATCGGCAGCCCATCGGCGCCAAGACCGATGCGCGCCTGATGCAAAAAAGCCGATCGGTAGTAGCCGCCGCGCACATCATCCTCGCGGGCCCAGACGGTTTTGACCGGTGCCTGGGCGGCTTTGGCCACCTGGACCGCTTCGCTGACAAAGTCTGACGAAGGGTTGGCTCGCCGGCCAAAGCCACCGCCCAGAAAGGTCGTATGGATCTCCACCTGTTCAGGTTTCAATCCGGTAATTTTCGCTGCCGATTGCTGATCCATGGTCTGAAACTGAGTACCGGTCCAGATTTCGCATGTGTCTGCAGTAAGCTTAACCGTACAGTTGAGCGGTTCCATCGGTGCGTGGGCCAGGTAGGGCACACTGTATTCGGCAATGACGGTTTTCGCGGCTTTGGCCAGAGTGCCGACCACATCGCCAGCCTGAGTCGCCGACGTGCCTTGGGTGGTCGCCAGCTTGCGAAAAGTTTCCAGTAGCTTCTCGCTGTCCAGGTCGGCATGGGGACCCAGGTCCCAGTCGACTTTCAGCGCATCACGGCCCAGCTTCGCCGCCCAGAAATGCTCGGCAACGACGGCGACACCCGTGGGCACCTGCACCACCTTGCGCACTCCCGGCACGGCCAGGGCCGCTGCGCTATCGAAGGATTTGACGGTGCCGCCGAACACCGGTGAGCGAGCGACCATTGCCGTCAGCAAACCCTCGAATTGCACGTCCATGCCGAACTGGGCACGGCCGGTGATTTTCTCCGGTGTATCGAGGCGCTTGGTCGGTTTGCCGATCACTTTCCAGTCTTTCGCCTCTTTGAGCTTTATCGATGCCGGATCCGGTAGTGGGAGCTGCCCGGCTTCATTGGCCAGCTCGCCATAGCTGGCTCGATGGTCACCGGCAATTACCTGCCCTTGCTCGGTACGAATCTCGGAGGGCGCGACGTTAAAGCGCTTGGCCGCCGCCTCGATCAACATCATCCGCGCTGTTGCCCCGGCCTGACGGTAGCGGTCGAATTCCATCCAGGTGGACGTCGAACCACCGGTTATCTGCATCCCGCCAAACGCCGGCAAACCATATACCGCTGCGGCCGGAGCATGCTCGACGCGAATTTTCGACCAGTCGGCATCCAGCTCTTCGGCGATCAACATGGACAACCCGGTCCAGATGCCTTGACCCATTTCCGAATGCGCCAACACCACGGTGACGCTGTCATCGCTGGCGATGCGCAGAAAGGCGTTGGGGGCAAAAGGCGTGTCCGGCCCTGATTCAGCCTGAGTGAAACGATTGGCCCCGGGAATGACAAAAGCCACGACCAGACCGCCGCCTATCAGCACCGTGTTTTTGAGAAAGTTACGCCGGGAAATCTCCATCACACTGTTCATCACCGAGCCTCCAGCCCACAGGGTCGTGCCAACGGCGCGCAGCGGCTTTTCAGCCGAGCTCGGCCGCGCGCTTCACCGCAGCACGAATACGTGGATAGGTACCACACCGACAGATATTCCCCGACAGGGCATGATCGATATCGCTGTCGGTCGGCGACGGGATTTTCGTCAGCAAGGCCGCTGCCGACATGATCTGCCCGGACTGACAGTAGCCGCACTGCACCACATCGAGTTCGGCCCAGGCCCGTTGCACCGGGTGCGAACCGTCTGTCGACAAGCCTTCGATGGTGAGGATTTTTTGCCCTTGGGCCACCGCCGAAGCCGGGGTGATACAGGAGCGCAGCGGCGCGCCGTCGACATGCACGGTGCACGCACCGCATTGCGCTATGCCGCAGCCAAACTTGGTGCCCGTCAGGTGCGCCACATCTCGCAGCACCCAGAGCAACGGCATGTCATCGGCGACGTCGAATGGCTGCTCTTTGGCGTTGATATTGAGCGTCAGCATTGCGCTTTCCTCATGCCGATGTCCGGACACACGGTGTCCCTGAGCTGCGACGCTGTGGCCAACCCGGTCTACGCGCGCATGGGTTTATCCATAGAGCTAAGCGCACTTTGCCGGGCCAGCCATGTTCAGCGACCACCGGTCATGAAAAAAGGTCAGGACATAATTGTCGATCTATGGCACCGCCAGACGACAGTCAGCGGGCTAAGCTTTATTCCAGCGTGACCACCCGACAAGGAAAACCGCCATGCAACGCATTCAAAAGATCACTCCCTGCCTGTGGTTTGACTACCAGGCCGAAGCGGCTGCCGAGTTCTATTGCTCAATCTTCGATCACTCGAAAGTCACCGCCATCACCCACTATGGCAAAGCCGGTTTCGAACTTCATGGCCGGCCCGAGGGGTCAGTGATGACCGTCAGTTTCGAGCTGGACGGTCAGACCTTTACCGGCCTCAACGGCGGTCCGGTGTTCACCTTCAACGAAGCCGTTTCGTTCCAGGTCAATTGCCAGACCCAGGATGAAGTCGATCACTTCTGGAACTCCCTGTCTGAGGGCGGCGACAAAGCGGCCCAGCAGTGCGGCTGGCTCAAGGATAAATTTGGTGTGTCCTGGCAAATTGTTCCGATCGCTTTGATGCATATGATGAAAGATCCCGACACGGCAAAATCCCAGCGAGCCATGCAAGCCATGTTGCACATGAAGAAAATCGACATCGCCGCACTTGAACAAGCGTTTGCCGGCCAGAGCTAATACACTCCAGAGCTGGCCTGACGATGGACGCCCGACGATGACCTCCCCCCCTGCGAAAGATGCTGACAAGGAACCGCGCTTCTGGCGTGACGAGGCCCTGCCCTTCATCGAAGCCCGTTCCATCGCAGACGGTCGCAAGGTCTGCTACGCCCGGCATTCCCACGAGCACTTTTCCATCGGTGCAATTACCGCCGGGCAAAGCACCTACATCCATGAAAACAGCCATCTGCAGGTCGGCGTTGGCACCGTGGTGCTAATGAATCCTGGTGACGTCCATGCCTGCAACCCGATCGACGATCAGCCCTGGTCGTATCGAATGTTCTATGTCGATACGCCTTGGCTGACCGATCTTCAGCACCAACTGGGGTTCAGCCAGGCGCTGGATTTCAGGGCTTTTTCCGTCACCCATACCACCGACGCCAACCTCTATGCAGGGCTGAACCGGTTGTATGAAGTGCTGGTCGACGAACAGATCGAACCGCTGCAAAAACACAGCAGCGCGGTGGCGTTTTTCTCTGAATTGCAGCAAAGACTCAACCCCGTCGAGCTCCCCGACCGTGAGGTCAACCTCAAGCTGGAACGGGCCGCGCAGTACATCCGCGACAATTGCACCTTGTCATTGAAGCTCGAAGACATTTGCGAAGCGGCGCAGTTATCGGCTTCCTATCTGATCCGCGCCTTCAAGCAGCACTACGGCATGACGCCCCACGCGTTTCTGGTCAACCGACGCATCCAGTTCGCCCGGGCGCAACTGCGCAGCGGCAAGCTGATTGCCGATGTCGCACTGGAAGCAGGGTTTGCCGATCAGGCGCATTTTCAACGGGCGTTCAAGCAGCATCTGGCCGCGACACCGGGGCAGTATCGGGGGTAACCGCAGCCCCTGTAGGAGCGAGCTTGCTCGCGATGGACTCAAGGGCACGCGTTTATTCAGAAAACACGCGTCATCGTTAACGTCCATCGCGAGCAAGCTCGCTCCTACAGAGACCTCTGCGTTTACGGCAACAACAAATAAATCGCGCTCGCCGCCAACAGCAACGCCATCACCCGATTGAACAGCCGCATCCCCTTGGGATTGCCCAGATAGTGACGCAGAAAAGTCCCCGCATACGCCCAGCACCCCACCGATACATAGCAGACCACCAAATACACCGCTGCAAACTTCCAGATCAAAGACGCTTCGCCATTCGCGGCAAACGCCCCCATCCCCGCCACGCAGGCCAGCCAGGCTTTTGGATTGAGCCATTGCATTACTGCGCCGTAGAACATCGACGGCGCCCTGTCAGCGCCTTCGGTATTCAGCCGACCATCGTCAACCGTCAGTTTGTAGGCCATGAACAACAGAAACGCTACTCCGGCCAGCTGCACGACACGCGTCAGAAACGGCCAGAGCAGCAGCACTTCATGCAGGCCCAGCCCCATCAGCACCAACAACAACACAAAACCGAGGGTCGCGCCGGCCACATGCCGCAGACTGGCGCGAAAACCGAATTGCGCACCCGAACTCAGAGCGACGATGTTGACCGGTCCTGGGGTGATCGAGGAGGCCAGCGCAAACGCGGCCATGGAAATGATCAAGCTCATCGCATTACCTTCTTCAGATCAGTGGTGATTCCAGCGATCAAGGTAAAGAACGCGCCGATACCCGTATTGAAGAAAAACACCCTCGTGGCGCACAGCAAGATTCGCTCTGTAAGTACCCCTCCAAGCGTTCATCTCCCCCGCGAACGCGCCCTGTGCGCTGATGTCCAACCCTTTACGGGATCGCGACCGATTACGGGCCTAAGGCCGTCTTCAATCAATTAAACAGGCTGCGAATCCCTTTTCCGCACTCACTGCGAAGGAGATTCACAGATGGTTACCCACTTCAGGACCGCCGGGCATCTGGCCTGCGGCCACCATGGCGACAACCTCCCCTCCACCACTGAATTTGCGCGCGTAAAATGCCGCAGTTGTCGCAACACCGACGCCTTCAAAGACGCCAGAAAAGATGCACGCAACGCCGCACGCAGAGCGGCCCGCAAAGCCAAGATTGGTCATGCCGCAGTTGACTGGCGCGCATCCTGGATGAAAAGACTCACCGACATGCCAGGCCAGCAGCGGCTCCCACGGGGATTCCATGGTCAGCCTTACGTCTAGTTTTCACAGACACATTCAAGTTCAGCGTTGGTTGCGATGAGGGCTGCCCGGTCAGACGGGTAGCCATCGTGCGCGTCCGTGATGTATTTTCAGGCCCGACGACGGCCTGCGTCGCAGTGCATCGCGCCAATAAAAAGGAATTTGGATGTTTAGTCTTTTGAATGCTCAGGATGACCCCGGCAGCGAATTTGACCGGCAGGCCCTGCAAGGCTCGTGGGAACAAATCGACCTGGAAGACAGCGGCGTCTCGAATCCGCCTGATGAACATGGAGCGCCGGGTGCGCTGACCACCATTGAAGGCAATCAATTCAGGGTGGTTACGCCCGACGGTACGTTGTTGCTGGCCGGCAGTTTTACCCTTGACGCCTCCACCACACCCAAATCCATCACCTGGATTGATTCGATGGGAGCGGACCAAGGAAAGCAATTACCCGCCAGTTATCAACTGGAAGGCGATCATTTTGTCTTTATTGCCGGCGACGAAGGTTGCGACAGACCGAAAGAGTTTCGCACCCAAAAGGGCGAAACCATGCGCACCTTCATTCGCAAGCGACACCACGTGGCAGGCAATCCAAACACCCAGTTTGGTGGCCGCATATCAGTAGTCGATCCAGTAGTTGGCCTGTGATTTGCTCCGTCCCTCATCGAACTTCCTACCCAGGGAGTCAAAGTGGAGGTCAATATGCTTATTACAAAGCCTTTATTAGCATTGGCTATCGGCGCAATTTTATCGACATCAATGGTACTGGTACCTGACACAGTTTCCGGCTTTTCGAGCGCATATGCCAAGGAAGGTGGTAGTGGCGGTGGGAGCGGTGGTGGTGGCGGCGGCAGTGGTGGAGGCGGTGGAGGCGGCAGTGGTGGAGGCAGTGGTGGAGGCGGTAGTGGTGGAGGCGGCGGTGGCAGCAGTCATGGCGATGGGCATGCCGGCGAAGGCCATTCAGACTCTGGCCGCAATGGAAGTCATGCTGAATCAGGAGACGACCACGGCGTTCATGTAGGCGACGAGCCGGGCGATGACCACGGCGTTCACGTAGGCGGCGAGCCTGGCGATGATCATGGCGTTCACGTAGGCGACAAGCCTGGCGATGATCATGGCGTTCACGTAGGCGACAAGCCTGGCGATGATCATGGCGTTCACGTAGGCGACAAGCCTGGCGATGATCATGGCGTTCACGTAGGCGGCGAGCCTGGCGATGACAAGAGCGGTACCTGAAAGGCTGCAGTGACTGAAAAACCTATAGAGTCTTGGGGGCAGGCTTTATAGGTTTTTTTTGTAAGAAGGGAGGCGAACACCCGGGGATTAGACAACCCCTCATGCCCCCATTTACGGGGCAGTTTCCCCAATCCTGGTATCGCTTTGGCGAAATTGTCCCCTTCAAAAAGAGGAGTCTGATTTTTTCCATCCGCATCACATACACTCTCCGCATCTGCTGTATGCCACCTGCGATCAAGGTACAAAGCAGCCAGGCACTCGTAAAAAACACCCCATGGAGCCCATCATGGATCTCGCGACACTTACACTGTTTCTCCCGGCCTGCTTCGCCCTGAACATGGCCCCCGGTCCGAACAACCTGCTGTCGGTCAGCAATTCGACTCGCTACGGTTACCGCACTTCCTGTATCGCCGGGATTGGCCGCCTATTGGCCTTTGCCGGGATGATCGCCCTCGCCTCAGCCGGTCTGGCGGTAGTGCTACAAACTTCTGAGCTACTGTTCTACGGGATCAAAATCCTCGGTGCGGCCTATCTGTTTTACCTGGCAATTCAGCTGTGGCGGGCAAACCCTGAAACTGAGCACGCCGCAGCGACTGCGCCAGTCGGGGTACTGGCTTTGGCGCGGCAGGAGTTTTTGGTAGCGGCAGGCAATCCCAAGGCAATTCTGATTTTCACCGCCTTCCTGCCGCAGTTCGTCGACTCGACACAAGCGGTCACGCCACAGTTCGCGGTGCTCGGCGCGTTGTTCCTGTGCCTGGAGTGGATTGCCATCAGCGCCTACGCCTATATGGGCTTGCACATGCGCCGCTGGTTCGCCGAGCCGCGCGGCAAGCGTATTTTCAACCGTTGCTGCGCCGGGCTGTTGTCGGGTGCTGCTTCGGTATTGTTGATGGCGCGCCGGGCTTGAGAGATTCCAGCGCGAGCCTCGGAGTTCAGGGTAAATGAACGTAAGCATTTTCTACGCACTGGCGGCGGCCGCACTGTTTGGTGCGAGTACACCACTGGCCAAACTCTTAGGCCTTAATATCTCTCCGATATTGCTCGCCGGCCTCTTATACCTGGGTAGCGGCATTGGCCTGACAGTCGTCAGGTTTGTCCGCGACCGCCGCTGGCAAAAAACCGGCCTTACTCCGTCAGAATGGCCATGGCTAATCAGCGCAATTGCTTTCGGTGGTGTTCTTGGCCCAGTCGCGCTGATGTTTGGTTTGACCCGAACATCTGCCTCGACTGCCTCACTCATGCTCAATCTGGAAGCCGTACTGACGGCATTACTGGCGTGGGTGGTTTTCAAAGAGAATGCTGACCGCCGGATCGTGGCGGGTATGATCGCAATCGTTGCCGGAGGCCTCATCCTGGCGTGGCCGCAGGGTACAACTCAATCTTATGAGTGGCTTGGGCCACTGGCTGTCGCTTTAGCCTGCTTTTGCTGGGCCATCGATAACAATCTGACGCGCAAGGTGTCGGCCTCCGATGCCCTGTTTATTGCAGGCATCAAAGGTTTGGTGGCCGGAGTGGTGAACTGCTCTCTGGCGCTTTTTCTTGGAGCTCGGATTCCGGATTTTTCCGTGCTTGGCCCGACGCTGATCGTTGGCTTCTTTGGCTATGGCATCAGCCTGGTTCTGTTTGTTCTGGCGCTTCGAGGGCTCGGCACCGCACGCACGGGCGCGTACTTTTCTACGGCACCGTTTTTGGGGGCCGCCATTTCGATTTTGATGCTGGGCGAGCCGGTGTCCATCACGTTTTGGGCTGCTGCCTTGTTGATGGGTATCGGCGTGTGGATTCACCTCACCGAAAGCCATGCCCACGATCACCAACACGACCCGCTCCACCACAGCCATCGTCATGTTCACGACGAGCATCATCAACACGAACATTCGTTTGAGTGGGATGGCACAGAGCCCCACAGCCACGTACACGATCATGCGCCGATCCGGCACAGCCATCCGCACTTCCCGGACATTCATCACCGGCATAAACACTGAGGTCACGCTCAAAAAGGCTCACGTCCGGGCAGGCGTTGCTTAGCCAAAATTCTCTGTCGATTCTCCGGTGGAGGCACAGCGCCGGTCACTCTAGACTCGTGTCCATGAACCTACAAAACGCCCTGCTCCCGCCCCACACCGAGATGGTTCGCGCCATGCTCGAACGAGACACCGCCTATGAGGGGGTGTTCTTTACCGCGGTCAAAACCACCGGCATTTTTTGTCGCCCGACCTGCACGGCGCGCAAACCGAAGCCGGAAAACGTCGAGTTCTTCGCCCATGTTGACGACGCGCTATCGGCAGGCTATCGACCGTGCCTGCGCTGCAAGCCGTTGGACGCGGCGGCTATCGCTCCCGACTGGGTGCAGGCATTACTCAAATCAGTGGAAGCTGACCCTGAAGTGCGCTGGACGGATGCGCAGTTGGAGGCCAGAGGGATTGAGCCGCTGAAATTAAGGCGCTGGTTCAAGCAGCATTTCAGCATGACGTTTCACGCGTATATTCGGGCACGGCGCCTGGGTATGGCGCTGGGCGGCATCAAACAGGGCGAGTCCATCGACAACGCGGCGTTTGACTCAGGGTATGAATCGCTCAGTGGTTTCCGCGACGCGTTTCAGAAGTCTTTCCACACCACACCAGGACGTACGGCGACCCGCGAGCCGCTGCTGTTCACCCGGCTGACAACACCGCTGGGGCCGATGATCGCCATGGCGGAAAGTCGTGGACTGGTGCTATTGGAGTTTCTCGATCGACCGGCGCTGACCAAGGAAGTCGAAGAGTTGCAGAGCCGCTATGGGTACGCCGTGGCCCCGGGGCATAACGCGCATCTTCGGCAGATCGAAACCGAGCTTGGCCTGTACTTCGAAGGCAAACTGACAGACTTCAACGTCCCGCTGCAGATGCCAGGCACCCCATTCGCGATTGAAGTCTGGGCTGAACTGGCGAGGGTTCCCTACGGGCAGACCCGGACTTATGGCGAAATAGCCGCGAAGCTGGGTAAACCAGGCGCAAGCCGGGCCGTCGGTTTGGCCAATGGCCATAACCGCATCGCCATTGTGGTGCCGTGCCACCGAATCATTGGCGCGGACGGTTCGTTAACCGGGTATGGCGGCGGACAACCGCGTAAAGCGTTTTTGCTCAGACTGGAGAAAGCAGCAGTACAGACCTCGAAACCCACCACCCGTCATTGTCCCGCCGGCTGCCCGTGACCGGCGCTATGATTATGAACAAGAGGTTGTGTCGTTCGATGAGGTCATGCAAGGCCGCACCAGGGATTTGTACTTGACGTTGCTTAAGCCTCGCGGCGGCCAAATTAATCGGAACGCGACCGAATTATCGTGACCAATACGGTGCGCAATAGAACAGATCAGGAGTCCCACCATGAGCTATGGCAAGAACAAAGCGCAGGCCCTGGCTGACCTGGAGGAAGCGACAGATGACATACGCCGAACTGACAATCATGCCGAGCGCCTGGAAGCGTTGTACAAGGCTCAGGGCATGCTGTACATGCTATGGCGCATTGATTGGGTGAACAGCGAAGACTTCGAAAAGCTGAAGCTCAAGCTTCTCCAGGCTGATGCGCAGGCGGTGCGGCAGATAGAGGAGAATGTGAAGCCCGCGTGAGCGCGAATGGTGAATATAACGGTGTCACGCCCCACGGCGCCCATCAGGTTTATCCACTCGATCAATCGTTCCACATCACACTACACGTCATGAACAACGGACATGGCCCATAAGGTAAATGCCCCCACAGCAAAGCCCACTCCGGTGGGCTTTTTTTGCGTCTGGCGGTTACCCGTTTGGCAGGTGCTGGTCTACCGTTGACCCATTGGGTGGTTTGACGTGAAACCTTTGAGTCATAAAAAAATGGACGTAGCCATGACTGAACAACTGATCGAGGGATTGTCGACGCTGGATCAACATGTGCTGGAACATTCGCGTCACTGGTTGCTGACGGGCATCTACTTGCGCTGTACTGCCTGCGGTGCCGGGCAGAAAGCCAGTGAGGGCAACCTGCCGTTTGTACACGATCTCAACTGTTCCCGCGCCGGTACCTGTCACCACCCCTGGCACAACCTGGCCTACATCCTCCATTCGGTACCGGGCCAATATTCGATGGCGATCTAACCCCGTCCCTTACGCGTTTATCGACACAACCTCCCAAGATACGTGCCCTAAGCCACAGAAAATCACCTAAACGTCATGAATACCTGGCTCGAGGAATGAATGAGTACAGCTACTAATCGAATCGAGTAGGAGGCGGTCTCACAACCGCCGTCCTCTCACACCACCGTACGTACGGTTCCGTATACGGCGGTTCAGGTTATGCGATTAAGCCGGTTTATCGTATCCAGTATTGAGACCAACCCGAGT